>JAGQPY010000136.1 GCA_020426485.1 Planctomycetaceae bacterium | reverse complement strand
ATCGCGGAGTAAGGCATCCGCTGTAAAGTAGAATACCAGTCACTCATGTGTAGCAGAAGTCGTGAGACATCTACGCGTAGCCGAAGTCGTGAGACTTCGGAGCTCTGAAGTCTCACGACTTCAGCTATTGGTAGAACATTTTCCCGTCGTTGCCTAAGTAACCAGCGCTACTCGTCGCGGTTGGCTTCCAGAACGGACAGGAACGCCTTCTGGGGGATTTCCACCGCCCCAAACTGCTTCATCCGTTTTTTGCCTTCTTTCTGCTTTTCCAGCAGCTTGCGTTTTCGAGTAATATCGCCGCCGTAACACTTGGCGGTGACATTCTTTCGAAACGCAGAAATCGTTTCGCGAGCAATCACTTTGGCACCGATGGCCGCCTGCAGAGCGATTTCGAACTGATGCTTGTTGATCTCGCTTTTCAGGCGTTTCACCAGAGCACGGCCACGACGGTCGGCCGTTGTTCGATGGACGATTGTCGAGAGTGCATCGATTCGTTCGCCTTTGACAAGGATGTCCATTTTGACGAGGTCCGCGGCCGCGAAACCGATCACTTCGTAGTCCATCGTTCCGTAGCCGCGCGTCACGCTCTTCAACTTGTCGTACATGTCGTAAACGATTTCACTGAGTGGCAGTTCGTACACCACCTGTGCTCGCTGCGGACCAAGGTATTCTGTGTTCTTGTAGATACCTCGACGGTCCTGACAGAGCTGCATGATCGTGCCCACATTTTCGGAAGGCACAATAAAATTGACTCGCGCGATGGGTTCGCGGAATTCAGCAATATCACCAGCGTCGGGCACATCCTGAGGATTGTCGATGACCTGCACTTCGCCCTGCTTCGTCAGGATTTCGTAGGTCACGTTGGGCGCGGTCTGGATCAGGTCCATGTCCTGTTCACGTTCCAGTCGCTGCTGCACGATTTCCATGTGCAACATGCCCAGAAACCCGCAGCGGAATCCAAAACCCAGCGCATCGCTGGTTTCCGGAATGAACGAGAAGCTGGAGTCATTCAGGCTTAGTCGCAGCAGATTATCCCGCAGGCTTTCGAAGTCTGTCGCGTCGACCGGGTACATACCGCAGAAGACCATCTGTTTTGGCTTCTGGTAACCTGGCAGAGCTTTCTGTGCGGGATTTCCGGCAAGGGTGACGGTATCACCCACGGTGATGCGACTGAGTTCTTTGATGCCGGTCAGAATATAGCCGACCTGCCCCGGTCCCAGTTCTTCACACGGAGCAAGGTGCGGTCGAAACTGGCCGATTTCAATGACTTCGCTGTTCACCTTTTCCCGCATAAAGCGAACGTTGTCGCCCTTGCGGACGCAGCCGTCGACGACGCGCAGATACGTCACGACACCGCGATAGTTGTCGTATTTCGCATCGAACACCAGTGCCTGAAGCGGCTTCGACGGGTCTCCCGACGGCGGCGGAATGCGTTTGATGATCGCGTCGAAGACGGACTCGATGTTCATCCCGGCTTTTGCACTGACGCGCAGAGCGTCGGAGGCGTCCAGGCCCAGAACGTTTTCGACTTCTTCAAGTACCTCTTCGATGCGAGTCACTGCCAGGTCAATTTTGTTGACCACCGGGATGATTTCCAGGTTCACGTTGATGGCAGCGTAGGCGTTGGCCACCGTTTGAGCCTGAACACCCTGAAAGGCGTCCACCACCAGCAAAGCACCTTCGCAGGCGGCCAGGCTGCGGTTGACTTCGTAGTGAAAGTCCACGTGCCCCGGAGTATCGATCAGGTTCAGTTCGTATTTTTGCTTGTCTTTGACGTAGTTGATCGTGACCGACCGCGCTTTGATCGTGATGCCTCGATCGCGTTCGATTTCCAGATCGTCCAGAATCTGTGAACGAAACTGACGTTCGGTAATCGTGCCGCTTTTCAGCAGCAATTGATCGGCCAGGGTACTCTTGCCGTGGTCGATGTGAGCAATAATGCTGAAATTGCGAATGAACTTGGGGTCCATGAGTCTCTCTGAGAAGAAAACACGTCCGTCTGATGCCGCCGGACCTGAAGCCGTCACGATCCGGCATCCGGCGGGACAGGCGCTCAATGGATGCTCAACCCGCCAGGGAACTGTCGATTTCATGAAATCGACAACCTGTCTGTCCCGGATGGTTGAATTGCCCCGGGACTGCACAGGCAAACCATCCGGTTTCGCCTGTTCAGGCACCGGGACGCCGCACCCAGCGCGTGGATGGTACCCGCCGGAATGGCGTTTGGTCGAGAGTGACGTGTGTTATTCCAGCTTTCCGGACGACTTCCCCGACATTTTGCACTGGTTTTGACACCGGCGAGACCGGTTGCAGGCTGTCCCGATCGGAGAGAAATCCGTGGCAGGTGTTCGGGCACATGGATGGCGCTCGGCCGAAGCTTGATGGGAGCTTTTGGTGGTCGAACCGGCTCAGGCCGTGGCGAGTTTCAATCGGCGGCGGTTCAGACGGACACGGGACGCCGTCCGTCGGTGCGAACGAGCGGCGTGCGAAATTCCAGCCCCAGATCCGGGCAGGAGATTTCGATGCACGGCAGGACATCCGGGCCGGCATTTCGGGGCGGATTGACGATCTTCATCGTCATATTGGGCAATTCCCCCAGTCTTGAAACCGCATCAGCCAGACGATCAACCACTCGCCCGCGCATGAATCGGCGCAGAGTGACGCCGCGAGCGATGCGAAACAACAGGTCCTGAGCGGTAGTGTCTTTCCCGATGAATTCCATGGCCAGAATGTGGTTGCTGCTGGACTGAGCGTGAGACGCATCGGCTCCGGACAGCATAAACCGCAGGGTTTCGGGATGAGTTTCGGCGATCTGATCCAGAAGTGAGTCACCTCGAAGGCCCGGCATATTCAGGTCCGAGACCACGACGTCGAACGGATTCACCCGGAACAGTTCCAGGGCCTCGTAGCCGTTGTCGGCGAAGGACACATCCCAGCCGGGATTGCTGCGTCGCAGCGTTCTTCTCAGCGCGCTCAGCCACGCCGGATCATCGTCAACAAACAGGACGCGAAGAATCTCACTCATGGAAAGCCCCCTTTCAGTGATGAACAGAAACATGTCATTCATCTGCGAAGGTGAATTGTGCTTCGAAAGCTCAGACAGATTCACTCTGCCGAATTCTTCCGCAAACTCATTCCGCCAGCGCTGAGCGTCAGGATTGTGAATCGTTCAATGAATGGATGAGCGAGCTGACAAGGCAGGACGTTCACCGTGGTATGGCGTGATTCACTGTGTCCGAGGGGGCATGGCCGGGTGACACACAGCAACTGTACTGCGCAGAAAGTCAGGTGTGTCAGGAAATCTCTGAAAATCCGGTTTGACAGTTGAGTCACATGAGCCAGGTTAGAGATGTCAGCCTGACACTTCGGCCTTTTGGCGGATTCAGGTCAGGCCGATCAGCAGTCATCGACAGCATCGAACATGACTTGCAAAAAATGATCTGACACCGAGTGAGAACGAATCATGAAACCGAAGCAGGTCCTGACCAGCGGCGAAGTGGCGAAGCTGTGCAACGTGAATTTCCGGACGGTACTGCGGTGGATCGAGCGTGGGGATTTGCCTGCATATAAGCTTCCCGGACGCGGTGACAACCGAATTCGTGTCGAAGACTTCATGGAGTTCGTGTCGGCTCACCAGCTTCCGGTGCCGCCGGAATTTGTTCCCAACCGTCGGCGAGTTCTGGTGATTGATGACGAAGCTCATATGGCTCGCAGCATTCGACGCGTGCTGAAGAATCAGGGCTTTGAATGCAAAATTGCGAACGATGGCTTTCGAGCAGGAACGTATCTGGGGACTTATGCCCCTGCCCTGGTCACTCTGGACCTTCAGATGCCGGGGCTCACGGGATATGACGTGCTGTCGTTCATTCGACAGACAGAAGAATTAAGACGGATCAGGATTCTGGTGATTTCAGGCATGGATGAGGCCAGTCTGAGAACGGCAATCGACGAAGGAGCCGATGCTGTTCTGGCAAAACCGTTTGAGAATTCGGACCTGATTGCGAAAGTCAACGAACTCCTTTCGGAAGAAAGGGTTCATTCCGAATACCAGTTGGCCTGAGCGGCGTGTCGCCCTTCACGCCGACCCTGTGATGATGTTGTTGATGCATCAGCATCAGGTTCCGCGGAGTTTGCGAGCATTCATTTCGTCCGGACCGCAGTTGCTCGTCCCGATGAATCGGACAATGGAAGTGAGACAGCACACGGAGGGTTGGTTCAGAAAACTCATGAGATGTCGTCTGTTCTTCCCCGGCAGCCGGCATGTTTACGTCTGATCCACGATCGGGTGATCACGGATCGGAATATTTACTGCGGCGGTATCGCTGCCTAACGGGGAGATTGCCGAATGAAGGGGATCGTGTTCACGCTCTTCAATGAGCTTGTGGAACGCAGCTTCGGTCTGGAGACGTGGGATCGCCTGCTGCAGCAGAGCGGCGAAGACGGCATTTACACGGCCGCGGCGACGTACCCGGATCAGTCGATGCTGTCGATGGTGACAGCTCTGGCGAAACAGACCAGCGTTCCGGCCGGACAACTTGTTCGAACGTTCGGCGAATACATGCTGTCCGGCTTTGTGCGTCAGTATCCGACATTCTTTCCTGATGGCATGACGGCACGGCAGCTGCTGCTTTCCGTCGACAGCATCATTCACGTCGAAGTGAAGAAACTGTTCCCCGATGCGGTCCTTCCGAAGTTCACGTACGAATGTCCGTCGGATGATCGGCTGATCATGACGTATCAGTCACAGCGACGCCTGTGCTCGCTGGCGGAAGGACTGATTGACGGCACGGCTCGCCACTTTGGTCAGGAAATTCAGCGAGTACAGACCTGCTGTATGAACGACGGAGCGGAGTTCTGTCGGTTTGAACTGACCTTCGGAAAGCAGTCCGCCTGACTGTCTCATCGCACGTCGTCCTCCATTACAGCAAACTCATGGCGCGCGTCGGAAATCGTCGGCCGCATCTCAGGTAAGGAATTTCTTCATGGCTTCATTTCAATCGACAACGGATCCCGGCGTTCTTCAGCGATGCGCAGAACGGGAACGCACTGCTCGGAAACTGGCGGAACAGCTGCTGGAAGACCGTTCCCGTGAACTTTACCACGCTCGTGAAGAACTGCAGCAGCAGTATGAATCCCTGAAAATGGCTCAGGGCCAGCTGGTGCATTCCGAGAAGATGGCATCAATTGGTCAGTTGGCGGCCGGAGTGGCTCACGAAATCAATAACCCGGTGGGATTTGTGACCAGCAATGTGCAGACTCTGTCGGAATACATCGACGTCTATCATTCTCTGTTGAGCGACTACGCCGAACTGGCGGCGGCCGTGCGTTCCGGTGACACGGCTGCTCAGAACTCGTTGCTCGCCAAGATCGACGAGATCCGTCAGGAAGAAGATATTGACTACGTCATCGATGATACGTCCGAACTGCTGGAGGAGTCTCGCAATGGTCTGCAGCGAGTTCGCGAAATCGTTCAGAACCTGAAGAGTTTTGTTCGACTGGATCAGATTCAGGAACAGTTGACGGACATCAACGAAGGCATCGAAGCGACACTGAAAGTTGTCTGGAACGAACTGAAGTACAAGTGTCGAGTCGAAAAGAAACTGGGCGACATTCCGCGCCTTCGAGGATTCGCCGGCGAACTGAATCAGGTGTTCATGAATCTGCTGGTCAATGCTGCGCAGGCCATCGAAGAAAACGGCGTCGTGACAATCACGACCGAATGCGTCGATGATGAAATTCTTGTGCATATTTCTGACACGGGCACCGGCATCGCTCCGGAACACGTACAGAAACTGTTCACGCCATTCTTCACCACAAAACCCGTTGGAAAAGGAACGGGACTGGGCCTGTCTGTTTCCTACGGGATTGTGCAGAAACACCACGGAACAATTGAAGTGCAAAGCGCGCTGGGCGAAGGCACGACGTTCACTGTTCGTCTGCCGGTGAGCCACGGCTCTGTCGATGCGGACGCTGTGCCGGAACCAGTATCGGGAGGTCAGTATGCCAGCGTTGACTGACACAGTGTCGGATTCGGATACGGAATCCCGAGTCGCCGAACGGGAACGCGAAGCTCGTCTGAGAGCGGAGCGTTATCTGCAGGGCAAATCCATCGCCCTGAATCTGGCGAAGGAGGAGCTGAAGGAGAAATATGCGGCTCTGGAACAGGCTCACCGACAACTGGTGCAGTCCGAGAAGATGGCATCGCTGGGACAGCTGGCCGCCGGGGTTGCTCACGAAATCAACAACCCGGTTGGCTTCGTGACCAGCAACCTGAACACGCTGTCGGAATATCTGACGTTGTTCCGCGAGATGTTTGACAGGTACGCCTGCCTGGAAGAGGCCGTGCTTTCGGGGGAACCGGCCGTTCAGCAGCAGCTGATCAGCGATATTCGCCAACGCCGCGACGACGAAGATATGGGCTTCATTATGGAAGACATCGACAGCCTGCTGACGGAGTCTGCCGACGGTCTGCAGCGTGTGTCGGAAATCGTGCGTAATCTGAAGAGCTTTGTTCGACTGGATGAATCAAAGGAACAACTGGCGGATATCAACGAAGGTCTTGAGTCCACTCTGAAGATTGTCTGGAACGAACTGAAGTACAAGTGTCAGGTTCAGAAGCGTTTCGGGGCGCTGCCAAGAATTCGCTGCTGTGCCAGCGAACTGAATCAGGTGTTCATGAATCTGATGGTCAATGCAGCTCAGGCCATTGAAGAACACGGCACGATTGTGATCACGACTGAAGCCACCGAGACCGACATTCTGATCCATGTCTCTGACAGCGGGCGAGGTATTCCCCCGGAGAATATGGACAAACTGTTTACTCCGTTTTTTACGACGAAACCTGTTGGCAGCGGCACGGGGCTGGGGCTTTCTGTTTCGTACGGAATCATTGAAAAACACCATGGTTCGATTGATGTGCAGAGCACGGTTGGCGAAGGCACCACATTCACAGTTCGGTTGCCGATCTGTTCCTCCACAGATCCTGCGACTTCACCGACGGGAGAATGAACAATGACTGAAAAGACTGTGCTGTGCGTCGACGACGAAGTGAACGTTCTGCGAGCATTGAAGCGGCTTCTGCGAAAGGAACCCTTTCGTCTGCTGACGGCAGAAAGTGGTCCGGAGGCGCTGGACATACTGTCTCGCGAAGATGTTCACCTGATTGTTTCCGATTACCGCATGCCGGGCATGACGGGGACGGAGCTGCTGTCGGTGGTTTCCGAACGCTCGCCCGAAACGGTGCGGGTTGTCCTGTCGGGTTACGCAGATGCTGCATCGATTGTGGAAGCGATTAACAAAGGACACATCTTTCGATTTCTGGCCAAGCCGTGGAGCGATGAAGAACTGAAGGCCAACCTTCGCGCCTGTCTGGAACAGCATGAACTGATCGTGCGACACCGTGAGTTAACGGACGAACTGGCTCAGCGAAACGCGGAACTCCGGTCACTTTCCGAACGCCAGCAGAGTCTGATTGAGGAGCGAACCCGGTCGCTGCAGATGGCTCAGGAGGTTCTGCAGATTCTTCCGATTCCTCTGGTAGGAGTCAGCACGGATGGCATTGTTGCATTGTCGAACGCCGAAGGAGATCTCCTGCTGTCGTCACCAATCGGAGCGGATATTCGCGAGATCTTTCCATCGGATCTGGTGTCGGCCATCCGGCAGGTGATGATTGATGAGACTCGAAACTGTGATGCCGTCACGGTGCAGATCGAACAGGAAACCGTTAACGCGACGGTGCTTCCGCTGCGTCAGGCGGCTGTCACTCGGGGGTGTCTTGTTCTGCTGGACGTTGCTCGGTACACGTTGCGATTGCCGGTTCGCGAGGGCTGTCACTGCTGAAGCAGGTGGTGCAAACGCTGATTGATTTTCGACGGTACTGACATTCGTCACGGCAAAACGGTTAGCCACGCGGATTCCCTGAACGGGAACTCTCGAAGAAAGAACTGATCATGCGAGGACTGAATCTTGAACAGGTGCTGAACATGATTCGGGGGCTGCCCAGCCTTCCCGAAACGCACCTGCGCGTGATGGAAGTCGCGCAGGATTCTCGAGCCAGTGTGACTGACCTTGCGAGGGTCATTAACACCGACACCGGCCTGGCTGCAAGAGTTCTGCAGGTTGCGAACACGCCGTTCTACGGCATGAAAGGGCGAATCGAAACGGTTGTTCGCGGAGCCGTGATTCTGGGGACGAAAACAATTTACAGTCTTGCCCTGGGGCATGGTGTCATGGAGGTTCTGAAACAGTCAGATCCGCGACAGGAATGTGGAATTGACGTCTGGAAACACAGCCTTCAGACCGCCATCGCTGCTCGGGAACTTGCTCTTCACAACGGCACCATCGATTCTGATGCCGCATTCACCGGAGGGCTGCTGCACGACATGGGCAAGCTTGTACTGGCGACGATGTTTCCCGAAGCATATCGAAGTATCCTCGAAGAACACGCCGCCAGTTGTACGCCGCTGACTCAGCTGGAAAGGCAGTTCTTCGGAATCGACCATCCGGCCACCGGCGCCTATCTGTGCGGACAATGGAAACTGCCTCAGACTCTGCTGCACATTGTTGCTGAACACCATGACGGCCTGTCGTCGCAGTCCGAATATTCCGTTGTTGCGGCGGCCAATGTTCTTGCTCGTCTGGTTTCGCCTCACGCCAGTGGCGAGGTTCATGTGTCAATCGGCGAACTGCAGTCGCTGCTGCAGAACAAAGGACGCCACCCGCTGCTTCGACGTCTGATTGTTTCTCACTCGATGCAGGCACCCCGATCCGTGAGTGGCGAATCAATGTCAGTCGGCAATGATGAGTGTTCTGAGCATACTGTTGTTGTCGACATCGAAAACTCAATGATTGCGGAATGCATCAGTCTCATCTGCCTCGCCTGCGGAGCCACGCCTGTCATGAGTGCTCATCTGAACGGGCGAGGAACCGGTCGGACCTTCAGTCATGCCGGTCTGGTTCTGACAGATCGTTGCCTCCCGGACTCTGAAAATCATGTTGTGCGAATCGATCGTTTTCTGACCCGAACCAGCGAAAACCTGTGGCTGAATGTTGCTGCTCTGCATCGACTGCTGCTGCTGTCCGACGCAACGGCCGACCTGTCGATCAATCAAAGTCCTGAAACAGATCGTGTACCAACAGATTGTGTACCAGAGGTCAGGCGGGTTCATCACGAAACATCTTCAACTGCGACATGAATTACCTATTCGATTCGAAAGTTTACTATCGATTCCGGTTCCTGAGTAAGCGGCAAGGCGCTGGTGTCGTGTCTCTTAGATCCCATCGTCCAACCCGTGGCCGAAAGGCCAGGCGTTCTCGGCTCCTGGCCTTTCGGCCACGGGTTAAACAAGGCAAAACAATCTGATCCGTGAGAGCTCATCTGCGTAAGACACGACACTCGTCGCCGGTTTTACGGCTGTATTCACCCGCGGCTGGCGCCTTGCGGCTCATTGAACAGACATTCTGACAACTCTGGACAGTCGACCTGCCAGGGCTCGACTGACGGATCCGTCCAGACCGGGCTGATAAAAAGTGACGGCGTATTTGTTCGGAACTTCCAATGCGATTGGCGAAGGAGGATGAACATGGACAACTTAAAGGTTCTGTTTGTTGATGATGAGCCAGGTATCGTCAGAGCGTGCTACCGTGTTCTGCGAAATACGGGCGTGGAAGTCCTGACAACGGTCTCTGCGTTTGAAGCCGTCCGCCTCGCAGAAACCCACGAATTTGCTGTCGTTGTTTCTGATCAGCGGATGCCGGAAATGGAAGGCGTCCAGCTGCTGGAAAAGATTCGCGAGCTGCAGCCTGATTCGATTCGGATTATCCTGACAGGGTATGCGGACATCACGGCCGCGGTGGACGCCATCAACCGGGGAGCCGTTTACCGTTTTCTCAACAAGCCATGGGATGATGAGCAGCTGCGGTCCACGATTCGTCTGGCCGTCGAACAGTATCAGCTGCTTCACGAGAACCGGCGACTGCTGGCACTGACGGCTCGTCAGAACGAAGAACTTCGTCAGCTGAACGAGTCGCTGGAACACCGTGTCGTCGAAAGGACGCGTGAAGTCACTGAACTCAGCGAACGTCAGGAGGCAACGCTGAAGGGGTCGCTGAAGATTCTGACTCAGTTGATGGAAGTCAACAGCTCCACGATTGGACATCATTCTCGCCGAGTGGCCGATCTTGCAGTTCAGATCGGGGAACAGATGCAGCTGTCACGTGATGAGATCCGGCAGCTGGAGGTTGCTGCGCTCCTGCATGATGTTGGCAAGCTGATGTTGCCCGGTCATCTGGTTCGGAAAGATCGGTCGCGACTGACTCGCGAAGAACGGACGATTCTGCAGCAGCACGCCATTCGTGGCGAGGCCATCATTCACGCCATTCCGTTTCTGGATGATGCCGCCAGCTATGTAAGGCATCATCATGAGCAGGTGAACGGCTCAGGGTATCCGGACCAGCTGCGTGGTCAGGCAATTCCTCTGGGCGCGCGGATCATTGCTGTCGCGGATGCATGGGACAAACAGCTGAATGATCGCAGTACGTTTCATACGCAGTCGGCCCCGGAGGTTCTCAGCTGGATTCGATCGCATGTCAATGAAGCATTCGACAGCAGTGTTGTTCGGGCACTGGAGGCCGTTTTTCGGGAAGGTGATGTCGACGATACGGTGGTTGAGGACATCATCGAAGTCAATCTGGCAGACCTGCGGCCGGGTATGATTCTGGCGACGGATATCCGCAGTGATGCCGGCGCGCTGTTGCTGCCGGCAGATGCCAAACTGACGGCGGAAGGAATTCGTCGCCTCCGTCACATCGAAAACGTGAGCCTGATGAATGGGGTGCCCGTGCGTCGAGTTGCTGATGCGATGATCACCGTTTAGCCGGTAGATTCAGTTCCGCCGGACATTTCCGGCGTCCGGTGCGGTCGTCGATTTCCTGAGGCCGCCTCCTTTGGAGGCCTTGCCAACGCCGCGAAGTGATTTCGTAGCCAAATTCGTGAGCGGCGGAAGCTGGGCTGCACTCTCAGAAGTCTCGCGACTTATGCAACTTTCCTCACGACTTCTGCTACTTTCCTTTTCCTGCGGAAACAGGTCAAAAAAACCTTCAAGGCGTTGGGGGCTGTCCGGTCAAACTGATTTCGGTGGCCGTGGAAAATCGCTGCTTCTGACGCTCTGTATCTGTGTCTGGAACGTAGCTTTTCGAGCGTGCCGGTGAGCGTTCCGGACGTTCCGTTTTTGAAATGGACTTTTTTGTCCGGATTGCCACAGGACGATCGGCGCTGAGGGGGGATGTGACGTAGACTGGGATTAATGTCCGAAAACGGTTTTCGCACCGCGGGGCGGCTCATGGAGGAATTCGCATCGACGACGGAACGAGCGGTCGCGGTTTCAGCAGACTCCCATCGAACGGAGCATTCCTCAAATGGCGAAACGCAAAGGTCCCCGACAGTCTTCTTCCCGGCTCAAGCCCGTGGTTGCATCGGATGATACTCCGCGTGCGGTGGCTCGCGGCGATGTTCTTCCGGCCACAACGGCCAATGGAATTGAACGCTGTGCCGTCGACGAGCAGACTCAGGCGGCTCGAGAGGCCAAGGTGACCGCTGTCAAGGACATCATTCACGGTGTGTCTCCCACCGATGTGGATACCCTGCGAGAAGTGATGGAAGTGATTCTGCAGGGCACGTCCTCCGATGACGTTGCTGTTTTGCGAACAGCATTGCTTGCGGATTCAAACGGACTCGGATTCGATGGAAAGGCGGTTCCTGATGAGGTCCTTTCGGACAGCTGGCGTGAAGGCGGCTATCCCTACCGCAACCTCATGTCGCGTAAGACCTATGAGAAGCAGAAGTATCGTCTGCAGGTCGAGCTTCTGAAACTGCAGGCGTGGGTCAAGGCCAACGGGGCCAAGCTGATCATCCTGTTTGAAGGACGTGATGCAGCCGGCAAGGGAGGAACCATCAAACGTTTTATGGAACACCTGAATCCTCGCGGTGCCCGCGTTGTTGCTCTGGAAAAACCCAGTGAAGCCGAACAGGGACAGTGGTACTTTCAGAGATACGTCGAACACCTGCCGACTCGGGGAGAAATCGTTCTGTTCGACAGATCATGGTACAACCGCGCGGGGGTCGAACGTGTCATGGGATTCTGCACCAACCAGGAATACGTGGAATTCATGCGGCAAGCTCCGGAGTTTGAACGAAATCTGGTTCGCAGCGGGATCTTCCTGATCAAATTCTGGTTCTCCGTCAGCCGTAAGGAGCAGCGTCGGCGGTTCAAGGAAAGAGAACGACACCCATTGAAGCAGTGGAAGCTGTCACCCATCGACAAAGCATCTCTGGACAAATGGGACAGCTATACTGAAGCCAAGGAAGCCATGTTTTATCACACCGATGGTGTGGAAGCTCCGTGGACGGTGATCAAGTCTGACTGCAAGAAGCGAGCACGACTGAACGCCATGCGGTTTGTGCTGCTGAGTGTTCCCTACGAAGGTAAGGACCTGGACGCGATCGGTCCGATCGACCCACTGCTGGTCAGCCGAGCTCCCGTGCGGTATTCCAGCGACGACTGACCGCCAAGTGCCGCCACGCCAGTGCAGGTTCATTCGGGCGGTTGCTCGACCGCGACCGCGGGCGCGCCGGCCT
>JAGQPY010000135.1 GCA_020426485.1 Planctomycetaceae bacterium | reverse complement strand
GCCGATTTTCGACTTACCGGAACACCGAATCCTGTTTGTGAACGGAGTTCCCCATGTCTCAGATCGCATCGAACTGATCGGCGTGATGGATTCACAGCCCGTGATTTACGAATCCCGCTCCATGGCCATGCACCGTGATGATCTGAAAGAACTGACGCCGCGTCCACTGACAAACGCTGAAGCCCAGGCGATGGAACAACTGCTCTCAGGTGAATCCTTCGCCTGGCTGCCCGCAACGTCACTCGATCACCTCTCCGCTCAGGACGGAACGACCTTGGCAAACAGCCTTCAAGCCTCATCAATGGTCATTCAGCCCGGAGCCACCGGAATGACCGGCCGAATTATCGCGCCATTGATCGCGACCGATGAATGCATGGATTGCCACAGCGCGAGCGCCGGAACAGTTCTGGGAGCGTTCGCTTACAGCATGAGACCAGCCACGCCAAACGTTTTTCCATGGCTGGATCCGGCTGACGAACAAACGGCGCCGTCCGACTCGCAATAAAATATCCCGGCCATTGATCACAGCGAATGCCCGCACGATCGTGGCTTCACCGACCAGCAGCGTTCCAAGAAAAAAGACTCGTCAGGCTTCGTTGAGAAACCTGACGAGTCTTTCGGGGGGCGCACAAAACACGTCCTGCAATCATCACGTTGACTGTCAGGAACTCTGCGAATCCTCAGCACGTCGAATTGCAATCTTTCGAGGCACTGCCACGACGGCTTTGGGAACGATCACCTTCAGGACGCCGCTGCCCAGTTCGGCGGAAATGTTCTCGACCTGAATGCCATCGCTGAGTTTCAGCTTACGACTGAAGTCACCGAATGGCCGTTCATTCAATGTAACCTTCGCGCCGTCTGCCTGCACCGGTTTACGATGGCCGGAGATCTCCAGAACACCGTCATTGACCTTCAGATCGATCTCCTCCAGTGTCACACCGGGCAGATCGCATTCCACGCAGTAGTGATCTTCGAGTTCGTAAACAACCAGAGCCGGCGTGGTCTCTCGAGATCGTCCGGACTCGTGCTGAAAGACACCATTGACCAGACTTGTCAGGCCACGATCGATTTCGTCAAAGATGGAGAAACGCGGTTGAGTCGATTCAGTCGTCATTTCTATTCACTCCCTTTTCTTGATGAACAGGTGGTTATTCACATCGTACATACAGCAGCCAGGACATGAAACACACTCTCCGGCAATGTTCAGTCCTCCGCGGACGTGCTGACGTTCTCCAGAGAACGAATCGCGATCTTCTTCGGCTGAACTTCCGGACGCCGCGCCAGTGTGATGGTGAGGACACCATTTCTGATCGAAGCATCAACGCTGTCGGTGTCGATCGACTTGTCCAGACGCAGCACTCGCCGGAAACTTCCATAAGTGCGGTTACTGAACAGGGTCCTTGCATTCTCCGGCACGCTGGAGGTCCGTTCGCCCGAGATGATCAAGTGACCGTCTTCAACCGCCACGTTCAGGTCTTCTTCTTTGAAACCGGGGACGTCAAGTTCCAGGCTGAACCCTTGTTCACTTTCCGTCACCGTCATCCGAACGTCGCCCGTCCGACGCAGCCCAGTCATCTGCTGATCAAACTCACGGCGAATGATTTCATAGGGGTCCACTGAGTGAAGGTTGCAACGCATGATTTGGTCCTTTCTTTGCTGAGTTGCCATCAGGAAAAACCGAATCCGCCCTCAAGCCGGCGTCCTGCGGTACACACCCGAGGGAATACAAAGACCGTGCCAATTCGGCATCTAACAGCATTAAGTCATTTCCATCAAAGGAAATAAGACGAATGCAGCTTCGCCAGCATTGAAATAAAAAGTGTCATTACGGCACCCGCTGGTGTTTTTGGGGACTGCCACTGTGGCATCTGCGTGTTAAGGTTTGCGGCTTATCATCAAACAATTCCGTGGTCTGAGTTTATTCCGGGGTCAAAACCTGACATTGGTTGTCGGGACGGGTATTCTGGGACGCTGACTGCACTGCGGTGGGTGATTTTTCGCCGTCACCGGTGGTGAGCAGTCTGCCGGGAAGAACCACCAGATCCTGAAGTTGCCTGCCGCAACGTATAGGGGAGACCACATGGACCTTGAAACGGTCATGGAACAGCTGAAGTCGCTGGGCACCGCTCAGAACGTCAAGACTTATCAGCGACACGGTGCGGGAAGTAATGTCTTCGGCGTCAGCTTTGCCGACCTTCGTAAACTTGCGAAGAAGATTTCCACCAATCATGACCTGGCCGTGGAACTGTGGGACACCGGCAACACCGACGCTCGATCTCTGGCGATGATGATCGCGGATCCCGATGAGGTCACGCCGACTCTGGCGACTCAATGGATGAAGGACGTCGATTATTACCTGCATGGAACAGAAGTCGCCGCCGTGGTTGCCCGCAGCGAAGCCGGCCTGTCCAAAATGCGACAGTGGCGAAAGCAGAAGTCCGAGTATGCTCGAGCGACAGGATACGCAATTCTGACCTGCATGCTGAAAGATGATCCGGATTCCATTGATGACGATGAATGTCTCCGCATCATCAAAGACATCGAACTGGAGATCCACCGCTCCCCCAACCGCGCGCGACATGCGATGGTGATGGCGGTGATTGCGATTGGCGTCTACAAGCGCGATCTGAGTGATGACGCCATGGAAGCCGGTGAGCGAATTGGGGTCGTGGAAGTCGATCACGGAGACACCGACTGTACGACTCCCGGAATTAAGCCCTACATCGCGAAAACGCTGAAGCGATCTGCCAAGACCGGAAAAGTCAGTCTGCGTGGCTGATCACCGATCCTGATACTTTGGAATGTTGGGTTCGGGGACTTCCTGAACCAGCTTTTCGATGATGTCTTCCGACGCCATTCCTTCGGCCTGAGCCTGAAAATTCGTGGAGACTCGGTGTCGCAGCACCGGAATGGCTACTTTGCGAACATCGCTGATGGTCGCATTGGGTCGTCCGTCCATGGCGGCCATGGCCTTCGCACCGGCAATGAGATACTGACCGGCTCGCGGACCCGCTCCCCAGTCAACCAGCTTTTTCACAAATGCCGGGGAAGCGTCGTCACCGGGCCGCGTTGCGCGGACCAGGCGAGTCACGTAACTGATGATCAGGGGTGAAGCGGCAATCTGACTGATTTGCTTCTGCAGATACAGAATGGCTTTGGCTGAGAGCACTTTCCGCACCTCGGCTCGCTCGCCCGATGTCGTCGCTTCCAGAATACGCTCTTCTTCATCCAGTGTCGGATAATCGACTTTGACGTTGAACATGAAGCGGTCCAGCTGAGCTTCCGGCAGTGGGTAGGTGCCTTCCTGTTCAATGGGGTTCTGAGTCGCGATGACAAAGAACGGTTCCGGCAGGTTGTAGGTTGTCTGACCGACGGTGACTTCCCGTTCCTGCATGGCCTGCAGCAAGGCGGCCTGAGTCTTCGGCGGCGTGCGGTTGATTTCGTCGGCCAGAAGAACGTTCGTGAAAACGGGTCCCTGAACAAAGCGGAATTCTCGGCGGCCCTGTTCGTTCTCTTCCAGAACATTCGTGCCGGTGATATCGGACGGCATCAGGTCGGGTGTAAACTGAATGCGACGAAATTCCACGTCCAGCAGTCGAGCAATCGTGCTGACAACCAGTGTTTTCGCCAGCCCCGGCACACCGACCAGCAGACAGTGTCCGCCGGTAAAAACGGCGGCCAGAATCTGGTCGATCACGGCGTCCTGACCGATCACGACTTTGTGAAGTTCTTCCACCATGACTTCATGGTGCTTGCGAAACTTCGTCAGGAAATCTTCAAAGTCACGTTTCTCAGCCAACGTAGACACCCTCTGCATTGCAGCAAAAATCAAGACGCGCGCACTCAGGCAGTCCGGTCAGCAAAACGCCCCGAACCATTCCTCACAGAACAACATCAAGCTTCGCAACGGAGCAGCGCTGCGACGGTTCGATCGGACTTCCGGGCACGTGCGCGGAACCAGTCCGATCCGGTCAAACGACGTGAAAGCCCCGGCCGACATCCGAACCACGGCGTCGATGAATTCGAAACCGGCCGGATAATAGCTGGCGTTCAGCCGGAGTTCCAACCAGCACTGTTGGCGCGCCGTGGCTGCAAAGAATTGACTCCGCTGCGCAGTCGCCGCGAAGAATTTCCTTCTCCCGAAGTGTTTTTCCCGTGGAAAGAACAACGGAAAATTGTGGTGCGGAAGGTGTCGCCGTGGTTTGAATTGACTGAGAGTCCGCCTACGATGCGCCCAGCTGCAACTCGGTGTTTCGCAGTGATTGTTCGCGTCTCCATGACGGAAGGCTTCGTCGGCAGGACTGCCTTCAATTGGTTGCTGCCGTTCACACGGACCGATTCGCCCGACGGATTTGCAGCTCTGGAGACTTGTGGGGCGTCAGCAGGCCTCCTGATTTCATTTTTGTGGCACGATTCAATAGTTGTTCCGAAGGACTGAAGCCGTGAGTAACGTTGCCGAAGCAGCGAAGAAGCAAAAAGAACGTCTCGATCAACACACCCGTGAGACTGTCCAGTGGCACTTTGGTGATGACACCGGCAGTCAGTTCTGGCTGGAGAAAAAGAAGACGTTCGACTTCGATCCGCTGACCGAAGTGAACTGCTTCGAAGACCTCAAGAAGTTTCCTTTGTTCGAAGACGAATGGCTTCGTGGCGGCCCGATGCGTCGCTGGGTGCCTCAACCTTATCAGAACAAGCCGATTTACGTCTTCGAAACGGGCGGCACGACGGGTATTCCCAAGTCGCGAGTCGTGGTGGAAGATCACTGGATTGACTACGAAATGTTCAGTGACACGCTTCCCGATGAATATTTCCCGAAAGGTGCCAACTGGCTGATGCTGGGACCTTCCGGTCCTCGTCGACTGCGGCTGGCCGTGGAACATCTGGCACAACATCGTGGCGGGATCAGTTTTTGCGTCGACCTTGATCCTCGCTGGGTCGTCAAACTGCTGAAGAAAGGCAAGATTGACGAAGCCAAGGAATACAGCGCTCACGTGATCGATCAGGCGATGACCATTCTGAGTGCCAACAATGACATTCAGTGCATGTTCACCACTCCCAAACTGCTGGAAGCACTGGCGTTGCGGTTAATGGACGAAGGCAGCAGCATCGAAGAAGCCGGTATCAAAGGGATCTTCTGCGGCGGTACCGAGTTCACTCAGCAGTGGAATCGCTTCGCCTGCGAAGAACTTCTGGGACCGAACGTCTACATGACGCCCACCTATGGTAACACTCTGATGGGACTGGCCTGCGGCAAGCCGTTTGAGCCCGCTGACAACTACAAAGTGACGTATTACGCTCCACAGCCGCGTGCCGTCGTGGAAGTGGTTGATTTTGACGACCACAACAAAGTCGTGGAATACGGTGGAACGGGGCGAGTCAAACTGTACACGCTGACCAAAGAACTGTTCGTTCCCGGGTTTCTGGAACGTGACGAAGGCGAACGCGAAATGCCTCACGAAAAGTATCCGTGGGATGGTGTCAGCGGCGTGCGACCGTATCACGTCTTCGCCAAAACAACCACCGTCGGCGTGTATTGATCTCTGCCGCATGGCCGATGGGCCAGCGGCTGCGGAAGGGCGAGACGCATGCATGCCACGGAATTTCTCGCAAAGCACAGGGAACTGCCACAGGTGCCGGTTCTGGTTCTGTACGGACCGGAACGTCATCTGAAAACGCAGGTGCTGCATCTGATCCCCGGTCTGCGGAGCGACAGCGATGACGAAGATGTGTCGCTGACGCGTCTGGCCGGTAAGGATGCCGACCTGCGAAGTGTGTGCGACGAACTGCTGACCGTCTCGATGTTCGGTGGCCAGCGCATCGTGATGATTGATGACGCGGATGACTTCGTCAAAGACAACCGCTCCGGTCTGGAAAAGTATCTGGAGCGACCTTCGCAGGCATCACTGCTGATACTGGATGTCGGAACCTGGCAAAAGACAACAAAGCTGTTCAAGGCCGTTGAAAAAATCGGACTGAATCTGGACTGCGGAGAACTGAAGGGAGCCGCACTGGTCAAGTGGCTGACCGATGCCGCCAACGATCAGTACGGCAAGAAAATGGATCGCGAAACGGCCGCATTGATTGTTCAGTTGGCGGGCGACAGTCTGGGACTGCTGCAGCAGGAACTTGACAAAGTCGCATCTCTTGTTGGCGACGCCGCCGTGATCACGTCTGACGATGTCACTCGCGTGGTCGGAGGCTGGCGAGTCGAGACGACGTGGACCATGCTGGATGCTCTGCGTGACGGCGACCTGGCCAAAGCTCTCGACTGCCTTCACCGGCTGTTTCAGGCGGGAGAAGCTCCGCAGCGAATCCTGGGCGGAATGGCGTTTTCGTTCCGACGACTGGCCGAGGCCACGGAGATTGCTCGTACCACACGAAATCTGCCCGAAGCGTTGAAAGCTGCCAAGGTGTTCCCCAAAGATCTGGGGGCTTCGGAACGCTATCTCAAACGACTGGGGTACGACCGAGCCAGTCGCATGTTTCAGATGCTTTTAGAAGCGGATGTCAACATGAAGGGCGGCAGTCGTATCGATCCGCAACTGCAGATGGAAGCTCTGTTTGTGGAACTGGCCGGACCGGCATCCACAGCCAGTCGCAACTGAAATCCTCGCCACCGCTGATACGGATCGGCGATCCACATGTTCACGCGGAATGCAGCCGGCGCGGCATCACACGAAGGGCACTTCTTCCAGCAGATCGTCTCGACACAGGTCATGCGCCAGTCGAGCGACCGCGAACGCACACGCGTGCTCCGCGATGGGGCGATAGAACATCTGCGACAGCACCATTCGATCTCCGGTACCTTCAGGAAAAAATTCATCCAGAACGCGTTCGGCCACGAAAGCGCCACTGCCGCTGATCAGCACAACCGGCCGTTCGGATTTCAGACTGCGATGTTGTTCGTTCAGGTTCTGCTCCAGCAGCGTCAGCACTTTCGTAAACGCATCACGAATCTGTGAACACTGCGCCGCGACGATCTGACCTGCAATCTCCCCCAGCGTGCACTCACTGATTTCCGTCGCATCACAACACAGCATGTGTGCCAATCGATTGAGACTGTGTGCGAGAACCAGAGGGCGACCGTCGGCCGTGTTGTCACAATCGGGCCGTTCATCAATCAGTCCGGCGACCAGCCACGCGTCCGCCGTCGTCGCGAACAATTCCGCCGCCACCGGGCACGTTCTGTCATTGATCTGCACGGTCTGAACCACCGCACAGACGGGAGTCCGCAACCAGCCGGAATACACCAGTTCGCCGGACAACAGGCGAGCGACATCGCTGCGTCCTTCCGGAATCGGCATTCCGTCCAGAAGAGGAATGATGTCTGTGGTCGTGGAACCCACATCGATCAGAATCGCGGGTGCGTGAGGGACACATCGCGCGGCCCACGTGGCCTGAGCGTGCCAGTTGGCGGCAGCGACCAGCTCAGGAAGCTCCAACGCATCCTCCGGCTCCGCAAATTCTCCGGAGGTCAGCCATGTTCGCAGCACGGCTTTGGGAAACGCTTCACGTACACAGTTAATGACGTACGCGACGCCATCCGCCTTCGTTGAAAAACAGTCCGCCAGTTCGGCGGTCATCGTCAGGCCAATCAGGTCCGGCGCTCCGAATTTCTCAGCAACTATTTCCGTCAGCGCGGACGGCAACTGCGCATGATGTTTCCACATGGCCAGCGACCGGGAAGCGGTATTGCCGTCGGCGTCAGCAATCTTGATGTTCGCACCACCGATGTCCAGACCAATAACAATCATGAAAGGGGCTCTTTGCTGGCATCCTCAGCCGGACCTGATTCGGCATCCAACTCGCCGTTTTCCGGTTCGCGAATGAAACGATATCCAGTACCGCGAATGGATATCAGATGGCGAGGATTCGTGGAGTCTGCTTCAATCATTTTTCTCAGCCGCATCACAAAGTTATCGATGGAGCGACTGGTGATTTCCGCAGAATCCCGCCAGACATCCGACTGCAGACGACTGCGCGACAGCACAACATCGTCATAACGCAGAAAGTAGCGCAGCAGTTCCTGTTCGCGCGTCGTCAGTGAATGCACCTCGTCGCCGTTTCGCAGTTCGAAGCGACCGAAATCCACAACGATGTTTCCGAAACGTTCGACATCTTCCACAGGACGCGACGCAGCTCCTTTTTCCAGAGACCGCCGTCGCCGATCCAGCAGATTGCGGACTCGGCTGAGCAGTTCCGGCAGAGCAAACGGCTTGGTGATGTACTGATCGACGCCGCAGTCAAACGCCTGAGCCTTGTCTTCGGCCAGAGTCCGCGCCGTCAGTGCCAGCACGGGGACTTCCAGATCGGTGCGCCGTAGTTCACGACAGGTCTCGTACCCGCTCATTTCGGGCAGCATCAGATCCAGCACGATCAGGTCAAACGGCGGCGACGCCTGCGCGTGTAACTCCAGCGCTGATCGACCGTCTCCGGCAATGTCCACCTGATAGCCCTCCTGTTCGAAGTTGAACTTCAGGCCCTTGGCAATGGCACTTTCGTCTTCAACCACCAGTATTCTCATGATCCTCAGACTCCCGCCGCTTCCTGATCCTGAAGTCCGGCCCCCTTCTCCGTCTCCGCGGACTCATGCGACTTTGGAACCGTCGGCGAACCGGTATTCAGCAAACGCAGGGGAAGGCTGACCTCAAAGACGCTTCCGGAACCACCGGGGGCGTCCGTCACCGTCACTCGACCTTTCATGATCGAAACCAGTGTCCGGACAATATACAACCCCAGTCCCGTTCCTTTCCGAGTCCGCTGAAGTTCGTCGTTGCCGCGGAAGAACATCTGAAAGATCTGACTGCGCTGATTATCGGGAACTCCCGTTCCGTTGTCACGAACTCGGACCATGATTCGGTCGCGTCCGCGAGCCATCGCGGTGACGTGCACCTGCGGTGGATTTCCTCCGTACTTCACCGCATTATCCATCAGGTTGGTAAAGATCATTTCGAGCAGCATTCGCCGAGCGTGCAGAATCAACGGTGCGGTGTCGAAGGTGAAAACGTTCTCGATTTCGTGCTTGTGGTGACGACAGGCCAGTTCGGCCGCGTTCCGCAGCAGGCGTGTCAGATCGACGGATTCGGGTTCCGTCTGGCTGCCAATCGCATCCAGACGACCAACTTCCAGCAGTTGGTTAATCAACTGATCCAGTCGCTCCAGTTCGGTTTCCATCGTTTCGTAGAACTCACGGCGGTCCGTTTCGTTCATGTCCCGCATCAGCAGCGTGTCAAGGTACAACCGGAGTGCAGCGATCGGTGTTTTCAGTTCGTGAGTCACGCTGTCCACAAAGTTGGACTGCCGCCGGTTCAGCTGAATTTCCTTGATGGTCAGGAATGAGTAAAACGAAATCCCAAACAGACTGATGCCCAGAGCGATCGACCCCAGAACCAGCGCCAACCACGAATGCTGCTGCGCAAGTTGAACGATCAACACCACCATCAGGGTGATGTTCAGTGAAGCCAGCACCACGCTGGTCCAGATGGGCAGCTTCAGGTGCGAACGTTTTCTGCGGAAATCGGGCATGATTGTTGAGAGGTGGGAAACGTTCCTTCGTCCAGAGGGCCGTCAATTGGCACCCCCATTTTACTCTCATTCAGGCTGTCCGAGTAGCTGCGAAGACAGTGATTCTTTGCCCCCCGAAAAATCGCTCGGCCATGCCCGACACCATGACGCGGCGTCTGTGGCAGTCGCGGAACATGGCCGTACAATGAATCGTCGAAACCAGCCGGGAACTCCGAAAATACGTTCATTGCCTCCGGGCTTTCTGAGAAACCATCTTCCCAACGAAAAATGACGGATGAAGAAAATCACTGATTCTCAACGCACGCCACTGGCCGCGTGGATTCTGCCGCTGCTGTTGGTCGCGATTGCTCTCACCGGCGTCAGCACCGCTGTCGATGACGTCGTCCCGGTTCCGCCGGAAGTCGTTCCGGAGCGAATTGACGGGGTGAAACCGCGAAGTGTGGTGTTCATTCTGACGGACGACCATCGATATGATGCGATGAGCTTCATGGGACACCCGATTGCCGAGACTCCGCATCTGGACGCCATGGCCGCTGGCGGTGTGCATCTGAAGAATGCCTTCGTCACAACATCGCTGTGTTCGCCCAGTCGAGCATCGATTCTGACGGGGCTGTACACGTTCCGACATCGCGTGATCGACAATCAGCGAGCGGTTCCCGAAGGTACTTTGTTCTTTCCTCAGTACCTGCAGAAGGCGGGCTACAAAACCGGCTTCATCGGCAAATGGCATATGGGAGCCGACAGTGATGAACCCCGCCCCGGGTTCGACTACTGGGTCAGCTTCAAAGGGCAGGGTCACTACACATCACCAAATCCGAGTTACACTATCAACGTCAACGGCCAGCGTGTGAAACAGCAGGAACACAATACACCGTTGATGACAAAATACGCTCTTGAGTTTCTGGAACAGCAGCGGGGAAGCGATAAACCCTTCTTCCTGTACCTGTCCCACAAAGCCGTCCATGCGCGTTTCACGCCGGAAGAGAAATACGCCGGAACTTTGGCTCACAAGCCGTTCCGAATGCCGGATCGAGTCAACGTGGAAACCGGCAACGCGGCGAATCTTCCTCGCTGGCGGCTCGACCAGCGAAACAGCTGGCACGGAGCAGACTTTCCGCTGCACAGTGATGAATCCATTGAGGCTCTGTACAAGGGCAGCTGCGAAACTCTGCGCTCTGTCGATGACAGCGTCGGCGCGGTTATGAAACAGCTAAAATCGATGGGCCTTCACAATGATACGCTGGTCATCTACATGGGCGACAACGGCTTTCTGTTTGGGGAACACGGTTTGATCGACAAACGCGTGGCCTACGAAACGTCCATTCGAGTTCCCCTGCTGGCCTATTGCCCGGAGCTGTTTCAGGGCGGCACAACCGTCAACGAAATGGTGGCCAATATTGACATTGCTCCCACTGTTCTGGAAGCCATGGGGCTGCAGAAGCCACCTCACATGGACGGCCACAGCTTTCTGCCGCTGGCTTGCGGGCAGAAGATTCCGTGGCGAGATCATTTTCTGTACGTGTATTATTGGGAACAGAATTTTCCTCAGACCCCCACCATGTTTTCCCTGCGCAGTGATCGCTTCAAGTACACCACCTACTATGGCCTGTGGGATGCCGACGAATTGTTCGATCTGAAAGCCGATCCACAGGAACAGCACAATCTGATCTTCGATCCACTGCACCAGCACACAAAAAACGATCTGCAGAATCGCCTGTTCGACATGATGGAAGAACTTGGCGGCATGCAGATTCCCATGAATCGACCCCGCGGTCAGCAGATGAACAAACGCCTGCGAACCCGCGGGAGCGATGCGGCCGATTTCCCGGAAGCTCTGATCGTGGACGAACCTCTGCGAAAGGTGCTGCAATGAATGCGCCCGAGGCCGATCGCAACAATGAACCGTCGTGGTTGCAGCAGCGAAAACAGATGGTTCTGCGGCAGCTCGAATCGCGTGGCCTCAGGGACCGGCGTGTGCTGCAGGCAATGATGCAGATTCCTCGGGAAGAATTCGTGCCCACGGACCTGCAGGAACAGGCGTTTCAGGATGGGCCTTTACCAATTGGTTTTGGCCAGACGATTTCTCAGCCATACACCGTCGCCGCCATGGCCGAAGCGCTGCGGTTATCTCCCAGCGACCGGGTTCTGGATGTCGGAACCGGTTCCGGCTACGCAGCCGCCGTCCTTTCCTGTCTTGCTGCAGAAGTCCATTCCATTGAACGCATTCCGGAGCTGGCCGAATCGGCTTCCCAACGTTTGCGCCGTCTGGGAATGGACAATGTGCACGTTCATTTGGGAGACGGTACAGCGGGCCTGCCCGCTTACGCTCCGTTCGACGCGATTGTCGTGGCAGCGGGAGCTCCCGAATTGCCTCAGCCCTATGTTGAACAGCTGGCAGATGGCGGCCGCATTGTCATTCCCATTGGCTCAACTTCGACCAGTCAGTCGCTGTATCGGTTTACTCGGCACGGCGATCACATTCAATCAGAAGATCTCGGCCCCTTCTCATTCGTCCCCCTCATCGGCAAACACGGCTGGCCGGACGACGATCTCTCCTGGAGGCAGACGGAGTAGCTCAGCAACCGAGGCCAGGGAAGTGAGTGAGATTTCAACTTCCCTGACCACCGGCCACATGATGGCTGGATCAACACTTCGTATCAGAACTCGCCAATCACCTCCCCACCGGCACGAGTTCCCAGAGCGTTGTAGACGCCTTCATCAATGTTTTCACTGATGGCTCGGACGGAACCGTCACCCATGGCAAACTGACAGATGCCTTCGTGCGGAGCGGACAGGCCTTTGTCATCCGTGCCCGGTTGATTGGGACGGTACTGAGTTTCAAACAGCACCATGTGACCGTGATCGTCGGTCGGGTCGGTCACTTCCCGCACGGCCGCTGCCCATGCGGTTTCGAACAACTGGTGACCGCCGACACTGACATGCGGCAACGGGCCGTTGGTGCGTTCACCCAGAAACAAAGTGTTGCTGAGTCCGTCCGTGACATCGCGAAACTTTGTGCGGCTGTTGCGATAGAACACGCCCTGACTCTGCAGCGGAGTGTCGTCCAGATTCACCGTCGCTGTTGATGGCCCCCAGTTGGCCGCATAACTGGCCGCTCCGTACTGTTCAATTGGGCTGACAGTGTCGTCGCGAACGACGAACTTTCCGTCCGAATATGGGTCAGACGGACACAGAAACACAGCCAGGTGAGTTTCTCTGGCCGTCAACTGCGAGA
>JAGQPY010000134.1 GCA_020426485.1 Planctomycetaceae bacterium | reverse complement strand
TCAGGCAGCGGTTTCGTCGGTCGGCACGGAGATGACTTTGCGCTGGCAAATAACGCTCAGTGGGTCGGCTTCAGTGTGGAAATCGGACCGGATGGGGCCATCTACGTTCTGGACTGGCATGATGCCGATATCTGCGGGAAAGAGGTCTTGAACAAGGAAACCGGACGCGTGTTTCGCATTGCGCCAACGAACAGCGCCGCTGTTGATTTTCCCAATCGCTTCGCCGACCTTCAGACGTTGAGCGACGTCCGGCTGGTGGGACTCCAGTGGGTGGAGAGTTCCTGGCACGCTCGGCGAGCACGCGTGATTCTGCAGCATCGAGCCCACCTCAGTCAGATCGACCCGGATGCCGTTGCTCTGCTGAAGGAACGGCTTCGAACAGAGACGACGTCAGAACATCGATTGCGGGCGTTGTGGTCGCTGCATGTGATTCAGCAACTCAGCACAGCGGAATTGACCGGTCTGCTCGACGACGGCGACGAGTACGTTCGAGCATGGGCGATCCAGCTGCTGTGTGAGGATCGTAAGGCTTCGGATGAATGTCTGGATCGGTTTGTTCACATGGCTGCTGCCGACTCAAGTCCCGTGGTTCGGCTCTATCTGGCGTCAGCCATGCAGCGGGTGCCGCAGTCAACCATGGCGGCGCTGGCGGAACGGCTGACGAAGAGAGCCGAGGATGCCGATGATCACAACATTCCGCGAATGATCTGGTTTGCCCTGGAACCGTATGTCACACAGCATCCGCACCAAGGACTGAGCATTGCGGCCACATCGCAGATGCCACTCGTCACCCGCCACATCGGTCGACGACTTGCCGATGCCGGTGACTTCGCAGCCCTGTTTCAGCATTTGATCGCGGAGTCCAAAGGAAGACGGGATCTGCTGCTGGGAATTCGCGACGCTGTGGACGGTCGATTTGATATGTCGGCCCCCGGCGGCTGGGACAAGGTTGTGCAGGCATTGTCGACAGCAGATGCGGAAGATCTCGCACTGGTAACAAGTCTTTCACAGCAGTTTGGCGACACCGTGGCGTCTCAACTGATGGTGGAAACGCTGCGCAACGATCATGCGAACCTGACGGACAGAATGCAGGCGATACGAGGCCTGGCGGGGCGTCAGCGACCGGAACTGCGTTCGCTGATCAGACCGCTGTTCGAAGACCCGGATCTGCGGGTGGAGGTAATTCGGGCCGTTGCGGCATTCGATGATGACGCGTTAGGAAAGTTTCTGCTGGAAAAATATCCCGCATTGAATGATGCGGAACAGCTGGAGATCGTTCACACGCTTTCAGCACGGCCGGGATACGGTCGATTGCTGACTCAGGCCATTCGTACGAAAGTGGTGCCGCGCCGAGACATTCCGGCCTACGTGGCTCGTCTGCTGCAGCGAGTTGTGGGCAACGGATTTCTGGAAGTCTGGGGTGCGCTTGATGAAGTTTCTGGTGATCAGGAACTTCAGTTCACCAGATACCGTTCGCTTCTGGCGGCAGATTCCCTGTCCAGTGCTGATCCGGTCGCGGGCCGACAGATCTTTCGACGAACGTGTGCGGCCTGTCATCGTTTGTTTGGCGAAGGGGGAGTCATCGGCCCGGATATTACCGGCGCGAATCGTTCCAGCCTGGAATATCTGCTGGGGAACATTCTGACGCCCAGTGCCATTATTCAGGATGCGTATCGCATGCAGATCGTTCTGACAGACGATGGACGGGTCTTTTCCGGAATTCCGGCGTCAGAAAACGATCGGCAATTGCGGCTGCGTGTGGCAGGTGTTGAGGAGCCGATTGTGATTGCCAAATCGCGGATTGAATCGCGGGAAGTGGCACCGGTTTCCATGATGCCCGAAGGAATCCTGTCGACACTTTCCGATCAGGAGGTTCGGAATCTGGTGGCCTATCTGCAGCAACAGACACAGGTCCCGCTGTCGGAATAATCCAAGGTCAGGAAGCCGGGACGAAGATGCCCTTGACAGAAGCCAGCGCTATTTCACGAACGGATCGAAACCGTCTCGCAGGGCCTTCAGGGCCTCCGGCAGATTTTCATCGGCGGAGCCTTGTGACGTCGATTCGCCGAACATCGGCGCCAGGCTTTCGGTGGCTCGGTTGCGAATGTAGCGGCCAGCGGATTCTGTTGACTGAGTGAAGGCATTCGACGTTTGCTGTTGAGCACTCTCCCGAAGTCGATTCATCGCCTGCTCAGCTCGATTCTGCAGCGCATTGGTAACATCTTCAAACGACGTTGCTCCGCTGCGGCCGAGGCCTGTCCCGGTCTGTGAAGAGGTTGCTGTTTGAGCCGAAGTGGTCTGATCCGAAAAAGTTTCAGTATCGCCAAACAGCATTTCTTCCAGAATCCGAGTTTCCTGGCTGGGCGTCATTGAGGCTGATGAATCGGAAGATGAAGTGGAAGTGGAGGTCAATGAGCGGTCCGGCATTGCCGGGTCGCGGAGGCTGCGAGATTCAGCCCGAAAAGAATCGGTGAAGTCGGAGGACGGACGATCATTCAGGGCGACGTCTTCCTTTCGAATCCCAAACACGTCGGTGATCGGCGGGACGCTGCGTGCCGTGTTGACCGAGCCGTTATCGGATGACAGGGGCTTCATCGCCGTGTCCGTGGACAACTTCTTCCTCGCGTCCTGATCGAACGGAATTGTGAACAGCGTGTTGTCGCTGTCGTTGTTTTTTGGATCTGACGAAGAAGGAAGCGGTATTCGGAAAAGAGAATCGTCTTCAGTTTCCGACCCGGACTCGTTGAGAAAGCCTCTCAACTGATCAAGCGTGGAATTCTCCGTCGATACGGATCCAACAACACTGTCGGCGACGGATTTTGCAATCAGATCGGTCGATCCGTGTGCAACCAGGGCTCGAGTCAGCTCCGGTCGATCCGCCCACTGTTCTGCGTCCCAGTTTCTGACATCCGCATAGGCCAGTCCCAGCGCGTGTTGCGGTGTGCGAGGGACGACTCGAAAGCCTTCGTGCGACTGCACCACATGGTACTGCAATGCTACGAACATGATTCCGGAACCGGTCAACAGTCCAAAGAGGAAGGGCTTAAAGGCAGTCATCGCGGGGGACCTCGGCGGGTCAGAGGCTTGAAACGTCGGATGGCCTGCGGGGGAAAGCTCCGGCCATCATGCAACACTATCACGTCGATCCCGCAAAACTTGCGGCGAATTGATTCGCGGCCTCGAAATCGCAGTTCCGTTGCGTGATTGCCCCGCACGTCTTTCCTCACCGGCAATGTCATCGAGGCGTTCGGTGCTGACCAGAAAGCTTTCAGGCGATTCCATAACGCGAGGTCGAGACGTTAAATCGTTGCTGCCGAGACATTTCCGTTCTTTGGTATCTGTTCCATTCCGCGCAACCATCAAAAATTGAAAATCCGGAGCTTCCATGGTTGCCGGTCGCTCAGGGACTGCGTATTCTTGCCGAGTGGGATTCGTGCCCAAAATGATCTTTGAAATACAGTTGAAAGTGGAATATCTGCCCATTAGAGTCTGGGCGTTCAGGACGTCGGTTTGGCGTCGACAGGAGGCTTGTCTGATATCGCGGAGGCTTCATAGCTGCCGGGATGGAAGGCCGCAGATCGCTTGAGTGACACGGAGGTGTGTTACTGTCCGTTAGTCTGGGGCGAGGCGCCAGTGTTTATCTCCGGTGAAGTCAGACGCACGATTGACGATCGCTTTCGTCTGACGTTGCCATCGGAATTTGCTGAAGCGGTCGCCGATGAAAACGATCAGGTGATCGTGGCGAAAGAGCGAACCGGATGCATCAGTCTGTGGCGTTCGGATGAATGGAAGAAGCGACTGGACAGCGGGGTTGCTCTGCTGGAGCAGAAGATTGCATCCGGTCGGATGGAGGGCCGCTGGGGTGATGTGCAGAGGCTTGGTCGGCTGCTGTCGACTCGTCATCAGCAGGTCACACTGGCCAAGCGTTCGAGGTTTCTGGTTCCGGAAGGCTTTCGGTCTTTTCTGGGAGTGGAGGCTGGCCACGAAGTGGTTGTGGTGGGTGCCGTGATCTGTGTTGAAATCTGGCATCCGGACTGTTGGCTGGAAGTCCTGAAGACAGAAATGCCCGATTTTGGTGACCTGTTCAAGACGCTGACCGAATAGGACACATCGGCGGCCGCCACGCGATAAGGCAGCGGTGGTCAGAACTGATATTGAACGGAATTGCGGCTTCACGCAGAAGGCTTATGTGCGAATACTGATGGATGCAGAACGGATCGAATGAGAGAGGGGCGACACTTACTCACTCAACAACTCTTGTCGAATTGGCCTGGATTTCATGGATGCTGTTTCAGGCTTCCAGGGATGGCCATCTGGCAGGGATGCCGCTCTTCTCTCTTCGATCCATTTTTTCGACGCCGCAGCATGCGGCTGGGCACCACAGGCCGCAACCTCGGAATTCCGCTTTTGACTGACGCCTTTATTGAGCACTGCTTCAGGGTTTCTCTCGCGCATCGCTGACTCCTGCCGACAATCGTGAGGCACTGGTTGTGGATGAAGGTGTTCCACTTTCAGCTGAGGCAGACTTGCTGTCACTGTTCGTGATCTTCTGAATCCCCGAGTATGGGCTCCATGTGCCGCCGTGCTTTGTGCGCATGTGCTGCAGTCACACTCACTCATTGAGTGTCTGAGTTCTGTTCATCACAGTCGCCCGCGTCGTTCACGGCAAAGCCCGTGCCTCGTGATGGGTTTCGACGGTGACGTTTTCGGACGTTGATTTTCCTCAGGCCGTGATGGAATGTGATGTCGCCCGCCGCGTCTTTACTTTTTCACGAGGGGCGGGCCCGGAAAAGCCGTCCTGTCCGCTTCATTGAGCTGTTTCGTTTGAACTGTGAGATCAGAACGTATGCCCTGATCTGCAGTGGATTCGAATCGCGGCCAAAGCGATGGCCGCGGTTTCGATGCGCAGAATGCTGCCGGGCAGGCTGATTCGAGTACCTCCCGCGTTCACCACCTGAGTAACCTCGTCTTCTGTGAAACCACCCTCCGGTCCGATCAGGATGAGTGTTTCTTTTTGTGGGCGGGACTGGCGTTGAGAAAGGTCGCTATGGACGGCTGTGGTTTCATCCGGTGGGTGGGCGATCAGGATTTCGAGATCGCTGCCGGACGTCGTTTTCAACAGTGATGGCAGGTCAACTGGTGGTTCGATCTGCATCAGGAACACTCGACCACACTGCTTCATCGCGCTGACGATGGTGGCCTGAAGTTTCTGCAGGCGGGATTCTTTCGGGTCGACAACGGAGCGAGTTGTTTGAAGAGGTATGAAACGATCAACGCCCAGTTCCGTCAGCTTTTCGATCATCCATTTGAAGCGGTCGCCTTTAGGAGGAACGGCCGCCACGGTCAGTCGCTGTTGCGTCTCTGCTTGAGGAACGATGGTACGACCGACGATCCGAGTCTCGACGCTGCGACGGGTCGTGGATTCAATCCGGGCAGTGGCGATCGTTCCACGTCCGTCGACCAGTTCGATGACTGCGCCGATCTTCAGGCGCAGAACGTTCAGAGCGTGGTGGGCTTCGGTATCACTGAGGACCGCTGTTTCGTGACTCAGATCTTCGCAGAAGAATCGCTCAGACATGTTGCGCCTGTGTGGGGTTTGCTGTCAGACGATTCGCAGGGCGTGACCGGTCTGAACGAAGTGTGGCGGCCTGCTGTGGCCATCATTTCGGCCGTGGTACCTCAGAAAGGTCTTCGGCATCCAGTCTTAGAACCGGGCTGCGCAGTGCATTGACTTCATCGTGAGCCGTCACATTGGACTGCACAGCGACCTCGGTGCCGGCTTCAACGATGTCCAGGTTTGTCATGATGATGCGGTCGCCGGCTGTGAGTCCTTCGGTGACGATGGCCATGGACTGCAGGGTTTCGCCGGTTTGAATCCGGCGACGGCGAGCTGTGTTGTTGTCGTCCACAACGTAGACAAAACCACGCTGAATCACTTCACGCGGAATCAGCAGAACATTTTCGTGGCGCGGTCCGTCAATCCGTGCGTGAACAAATGTGCCGGGCAGCAGCTGATTTCCGGAAGACGCGTTGTCCACTTCGACAAAGGCCTGAACGGTGCGAGAGCTTTGATCTGCTTCGGGAGCGGTTCGAGTCAGATAGCCCGTCCATCGGGGGCTGGCCGTTTCATTTTCGGAAAGTCTGACGGTTGGTCTTCGTCCGGAGTCTATTTCTGACTGCAGAGACAGAAAGTCGTCCAGGCTGAGAGACACCGGAATTTCCAGCCGAGACAGGTCGGTCAGTCGAACCAGTTGTTCCCCAGCGCGGACGAACTGCCCTTTTTCCACGAAGACCTGACTGATCACGCCGTCAAAAGGTGGCGCGACGACGGTTCGTTCGAGGTCATTCTGAGCTCGCTGAAGTTCGGAACGGCTGCTGGCCAGTCGCTGTTCAGCGGCCGTGATCTGATGCGGTATCGAGGACGCCTGGTTTTCCAGCTGAATAATGGTGTCTTCGTATCGCTGCACATCCAGCAGAGCCCGATTGAGATCAGAAGGTGTTGCGACATTTCGCTGAACGGCCTGTCGCAGGCGGTCATATTCTTCGTTCAGGGTGGAGAGAACAGTGGTGGCCTTTGCAAGCTGGCGGGTGACGTTCTCTTTCTGCAGTTTGAGCTGTTCGATCTCCGTTTCTGCTTCTGCGATGCGGTTCGTTGCCTGTTCCACACGGTGCTGATAATCACGGGCGTCAATTCGAAGCAGCATGTCAGCTCGACGGTCCGACGATGGCTTGTCGGGGGACGTTTCGATTCCGCCGGACCTGACAGTGTTCCCCGTTTTCACGAGCGGATTGATTTCGTCAATTTCACCCGAAACCTGAGCGGCCAGAATGACCTCTCGATCGGCGCGAGCGGTGCCGAAGCCTGTCAGCAGATGAACGAACGAAACGGGCCGGCAATCGAAGACATCGACATTCAGCCGCACCCGATCGGCGGGGCGTTCCGCGACGGGAGGCCGATTGGCGTACATCGCAGAGAACCCGATCCCGCTGGAAATCAGGATCAGTACGATCAGGATTTCCGAAATGATTAACCGGCGTACGGTGGTAGATCTGGAGTGTTCGACGGGCGGTTCAGTTGTCACGGCGGTTTGATTTCCGATCGCTGGTGGCGGACGCTTCTACAGAAATGTAGGTCCCCTGGCGTTGAAGGCAATGGGCTTTTCAGACCGCTGCAGCGACAGCAGCCTTCATTTTTGACAATCCGGTCTTCGCCACCGTCAGTGCATCCTGCTTCCAGTAATCCTTGTTGAACAGCTCCAGTGACAGCACGACCTGCCGCCCGTTTCCACCGATCATCTGCAGAATTCGTTTCAGAGGGGCGATGCCGTCACCGGGATAGACTCGATGAGAATCGTTCATGTCTTCGCGTGAGGGCGAGTCCGGATAATCGTTCATATGGAAGACCTGAACGGCATTGTTGTGCAGCAGGCTGAGGCCTTCAAAATCGGAACCGCCCTTGAAGATGTGATAGACGTCCGGCAGCAGACAGGCTTTGGGGTGAGAGGCTTCCACGCAGGCCATGACGGATTCTCCAAGTCGCGACAGGTTGGTACTGAAGCCCCAGACTTCCAGTTGCGGGATCACTCCAGTCTGGTCTCCCACTTCCAGCAGAGTTCGATAGCGATCGGCGACAACGAACAGATCCAGCTTTGGTCCGTTCTGGGCTCCGACAGGGGGGGCGGCAATGCGTTTGCCTCCGATTTGAGCCAGCAGATCCATGTCACGTTTGGCTTCTTCCAGACCGCTGCGGCGTTTAGCTTCGTCATCAACAATCCACTGAGCGAACCCAATCGCGCTTTCGACCGTCAGTCCGGCGTCATCGAGCCTTTTCTTCAGATCGGGCAGGCTGCCACCACCTTCGACATATTGATTCAAATGACGCATCCACGGTTCGATGGAGTCATAGCCGGCGGCAGAAGCGATGCGGATTTGTTCGACAATGTCCTGAGTCTGTTCCCGAATGGTGCTCATGTTCAGGCAGAACCGGAAATCCGGAGTTTCGAACGTTTGATTCGATGCGGCCAGAACCAGCGGTGTGGCTGACAGAGTCGTAGCAGAGGCCAGAAAAAGCCGACGATCAAGTTTCATGGACAACCTTGAATTGTATTTTCGCTGGTGTTTGGAGATATACGAATGCCCTGATGTTGCAATCGCTCAATTCTGACAGCGAATTGGCAGCGACTGGCGGAAACGGTTCCTGAAACAAAGGAACACGATGCCTCGGTTGCGGACAAACCGCAGTCAGGCGAGAGTAACAGCGTCGCAGCATATCACGCGCGAGGTGTTGACCAAACTTTCCTGTGTGATATTTGTTCGGTCCGGTGTGTCGTCGCCCGGTCGGCTGAATTTCATCTGTTTTCGGAATCCGATCTGAGTTTTCTCAATGACATCTGACAATCCCATGATGGAAGTGGCTCAGGCGGCCGCTGACGCCGCCGGACGAGTTCTGGCGGCTTATTTTCGAAAGGGCGTTTCTGTTCGGACGAAGGCTGCTTCCGTGGACCTTGTTACCGATGCGGACGTTCACGCCGAACGAACCGTGGTTGAGGTGATTCGCAGGCAGTTTCCGGAGCACAGTATTCTGGGCGAGGAAGAAAACGCGGGCGATGTTGACGCAGAGCACCTTTGGGTAGTCGATCCGCTGGATGGGACGACCAACTTCGCCCATCAGATTCCCCACTTCGCGGTATCCATCGCCTATCTGCACAAAGGTCAGGCTCAGGTCGGCGTCGTTCATAATCCAATTCGGCAGGACTGGTATGTGGCCGAACGGGGTGAAGGTGCCATTCATAATGGTCGTCGGATTCAGGTGGGGCAGCATTCCGCACTGGACGAAGTGCTGATTGGTACAGGTTTTTATTACGACCGCGGCGAGATGATGGAGGCGACACTGGCCGCCATTCATCGGCTGTTCAGGCAGCAGGTACACGGGATTCGACGCTTTGGGACAGCCAGTCTGGACTTATCGGCCGTTGCGACGGGGCAGTATGCCGCGTATTTCGAATACCAGTTGTCACCGTGGGATTTTGCAGCGGGTCGGCTTCTGGTGGAAGAAGCCGGAGGCAGGGTGACAACCTGTACGGGCGACGAACTTCCATTGCGAAAAACCACGCTGCTGGCATCGAACGGGCGCCTGCATGATCAGGTTCTGGAACTGGTGCGTCGCGAGGATGGCTCAGCCTGAGCAGGCAATGCCGTGAAGAATCTATTGACGGAGAAAACATGGGTTGCAGGAGTCGTGAGACCTCGGAGATCACCACCATGTTCTCCGAATTCTTACGAATCCGGCGAAGGAAATGCTTCACAGCGTTGCTGAGCAGGGCGTCGTCCGATGCTGCGTAGAATCCCGGGCCGCAAAACGCCGCATTCCAAATCGAAGACGGGCTGGACAATCAGGCCCGGAGCCAGAGCTTCTATTGAGCACTCTTCATGTCGGGGCGAAGCCTCTGGGCCTCTCTGAGGTAAACGTGTTCGATCTCTGTGGGTTTTCGGTCGCTGTTGACATGCAGCAGGATTCGAATGCACCGAGGCATCGAACCGGGAACCGGGATCTCCGACGCGCAGAGGAGTGGTACGGTGCTCATGCCGATGTGTCGAGCGGCTTCGGCGGGAAAGACGGAGACCAGGTCCTGGGTGGTCGTAAAAATCGCAGAGATGATCTCGTCAAAATCCTGAATGTCATTTCTCTTCAGGATTTCTTCCATCAGTTCGCGTGTGGCTTCCCGGATCTTCGCGGGATCATCCGCATCGACACACGTTGCTCCTCGAATGCCGCGGACCGCCATTTCTTGTACACTCCCATGTCAGTAATCGTTCAAAAACCCCGCATTTTGCCGTGCTGGCGGATGAGGGCAAGAGTTCTTTTCGGGGCAACGCCTGAATCTCGGTCACATTAGCCATTTCTCTCGATTCTGGCCACTCCGTAAACAGCTTGAAGTTTGCCAGTCTCGCTGTTACCGTGCCCGCACATCGGACCGCCGTCTGCGGTGCCGCTTCTCTTGCGCGCCGTCCCTTCTGATTTGACTTTGGGGGTCCCCGGGTCGGCATCTGGCGGCGGTTTCTCGATTCACACGCTCTCTGCGGGCGAGACTGTTTTTGAGGCGTTTCACTTCTAGACGCCACGTCTGGCCGTGTCCATCACGGCGTATCACACCTTACGAGGTCGAATTTAAAATGGCAGGCACAAAGTACGTTTATACTTTCGGTGACGGCAAAGCTGACGGTGATGCAACTCAAAAATCACTGCTCGGCGGCAAAGGCGCGAACCTGGCGGAAATGAGCCGCATTGGCATGCCCGTTCCTGCGGGATTCACCATTACCACCGAAGTCTGCACATATTTCTACGCCAACAGCCGCCAATATCCACCTGAGCTGAAAGCTCAGGTGGAAGACGCTATCCGCAATGCGGAAAACGTCATGGGTGCGAAATTCGGCGACACTTCCAACCCGCTGTTGTTGAGCTGTCGTTCCGGTGCTCGCGAATCAATGCCCGGCATGATGGATACCGTTCTGAACATCGGAATTAACGAGAAGGTTGTTCAGGCGCTGATCAAGCAGTCCGGTAATGAACACTTCGCGTGGGACAGCTATCGCCGTCTGATTCAGATGTACGGCGACGTTGTGCTGGGGCTGAAGCCGGAGTCCAAGAACGATCCGGACCACTTCGAAGAAATCCTCGACCATGCTCGCGAAAAAGCGGGTGTTGAACACGAAAAAGATCTGAGCGTCGAGACGCTGAAGGACATCGTTGTTCAGTTCAAAGCGGTCATTAAAAAGCACAAGGGGATCGATTTTCCGGAAGACCCAATGGAGCAGCTGTGGGGCTGCATCGGCGCGGTCTTTGGCAGCTGGATGAACGACCGGGCGATGGTTTATCGTCGTCAGTACGGCATTCCTCACAGCTGGGGCACCGCCACCAACGTTCAGGCGATGGTCTTCGGTAACCTGGGCGACGACTGTGCAACCGGCGTCGGTCTGACTCGCAACTGTTCCGTCGGGATCCCCGGCTTCTGCGGCGACTACCTGATCAATGCTCAGGGTGAAGACGTTGTTGCGGGAACACGAACGCCGAAACGTATCGAAGAAACGCTGAAGGACGACGCTCCGGAAGCGTACGCTCAGCTGGACAACATCGGTAAGGCTCTGGAGCAGCATTACAAGGAAGTTCAGGACATCGAGTTCACTGTTCAGCGTGGTAAAGTCTGGATGCTTCAGACTCGAAACGCCAAGCGAACCGGATTTGCGGCCGTTCGAATCGCTGTCGACCTGGTGAACGAAGGTCTGATCGACGCCAAGACGGCTCTGCAGAAGCGACGGATTCCTGCCGACGACCTGAACCAGCTGCTGCAGCCGATCTTTAACCCCGAAGCGAAGGCTCAGGCGGAACGCGACAATCGCCTTCTGGCCAAAGGCATCAATGCCGGTCCGGGTGCAGCCACGGGGCAGATTGTGTTCCATGCTTCTGACGCGGAAGCTCAGTGGAATGCCAATAACGACCTGCAGCTGGTTCTGGTTCGCAAGGAAACCAGCCCGGAAGACCTGCGAGGTATGAAAGTGGCCAAGGGCATTCTGACGGCCTTCGGAGGTGCGTCTTCCCACGCGGCTTTGGTCAGCCGACAAATGGGTAAGACCTGCGTCTGTGGCTGTGCGGCTCTGAATATCGACTACGAAGCGGGAACCGTCACTGTTGGCAGCAACGTGCTGAAGGAAGGCGACTGGATTTCTATCGACGGTTTCACCGGCGAAGTCTTTGCCGGCAAGATCGAAACCAGTCCGTCAGAGGTGATGGAAGTGCTGATGGGCAACAAGGCTCCTGAAGAGTCCGAAGTCTATCAGCGTTATGCTCAGCTGATGTCATGGGCAGATGAATACCGCACGCTGGCAGTTCGAGCGAACACGGAATCTCACGATGCTGAAGTTTCTGTGAAGCTGGGAGCCGAAGGTGTGGGTCTGTGTCGAACGGAGCACATGTTCTTTGATCATCTGGACGAGATCCGCGAAATGATTTTCGCGTCGACTCAGAAGGATCGTGAGGCCGCTCTGGCCAAGCTGATCAACTTCCAGCGTGCCGACTTTACTCACCTGTTTAAGGTGATGGGCGACCGTCCTGTGACCATTCGTCTGCTGGATCCGCCACTGCATGAGTTCCTTTCTGAACACCACATGCATGACGATCCAACGCTGGCGGGTAAGCTGGCGAAGACTTTCGGAGTTTCCGAAGACGATGTGGCTCGCCGCGTGGAAGAGCTGAAGGAATCGAACCCGATGCTGGGTCATCGTGGCTGTCGTCTGGGCATCGTTTATCCGGAAATCACAGCCATGCAGGCTCGTGCCATCATCGAAGCGGCCTGTGCCGTCAAGAAGGAAGGCATCAACTGTCATCCGGAGATCATGATTCCTCTGGCCGGCTACAAGACGGAAGTCGACAACCAGACGGCGATCATCAAAGAAACGGCTGCCAAGGTATTTGACGAAACCGGCGTCACGGTGGAATACATGGTCGGCACCATGATCGAAGTTCCTCGGGCTGCTCTGACCGCCGGAGAGATCGCAGAAACGGCTGAGTTCTTCAGCTTCGGTACAAACGACCTGACTCAGACCTGTCTGGGCATGAGCCGTGACGACTACAAGGGCTTCATCGGCTACTACACCGAAAACGATATCGTGCCCGCTGATCCGTTCCAGACGGTTGACCAGACAGGTGTTGGTCGTCTGATGAAGATCGCAGTGGAAGACGGTCGCGGTACTCGTGAGAAGCTCAAGATCGGTATCTGCGGGGAGCACGGTGGAGATCCGAAGTCA
>JAGQPY010000133.1 GCA_020426485.1 Planctomycetaceae bacterium | reverse complement strand
GAAGAAGATCCGTCAGCTGCCGAATCTGATCCTGATATTGTTCAATGGCTCGCTGAAACTCTTCGGGTGGCCGACGACCTCGAACCTGCCAGACGCCTTCATCCAGAGTCGACATCAGCTTGTTCCATTGATCATCGGGGATCGATTCGCCTCGACCAATCGCATCCAGAACGGCTTTGGCCGCATCGGTTTCGACGATCTGCTGCCACTGCCGGCGAGCATTGTTGCCGTCGCGATTCTTCAGAAGCTGCTGCATGGTTTCCGCAAGCTGTTCCAGCTGACGACGCTGTTGCGGACTGGTTTCCGAGGCCTTCATCTTTTCCTGCACACCGGCCAGTGCTTTCTCCAGTTCCTGCTGAATTTTCTGTTGCTGTTCACGTTCGGCCTGTTCTTCTTTGGAAAGGCGTTCTTTGTCCTGTTCTTTTGCCTTACGGCCGCCTTCATTCATCATCTGAGCCTTTCGGGCTCGCTGACGAGCGGCCGAAACGGAATCGCCCAGCATCTGACCGCCGCTGACCTGCCAGGACATCGTATCCGCCAGAACGCGCAGGTTTGTGGGCCGATTCGGAATGCCCAGTTGAGCCTGAAGATCAGGTTCGCGCTCCAGGCGAGCGAGAAATTCGTCCAGCGTTGGGTCGGTGAGATCCGCGATATTCGGATTTCGAACGTCGTATTGATCCAGCTCTTCAATGACACTTCGACGAATGCGATCAAACAGATCTTCGGCCAGTTCGAAGTTCTCCAGAATCTGCTGCTGCCGCTGTTGAGTCAGAGGCAGCTGATCCTGCGTTGCCGCAAACGATGCCGCTGACTGCAGCAACGTGATCGTTTCCATGACCTGCTGAAGCTGACGCACAAGGTCCAGAATGGGTCCGGGAATCTCTGATTCCGCCACCTGAAGAAATTCGCCGCGCAAGCCGGTTTCCATGTTGTTGATTTCGGTTCTGAGAGCATCCGTGGCAAGGTTCAGCCGAAACTGATCGATTCCCGAAATCTGATGATAGGTCTGCTGCTCAATGGCCTTTGCAATCTGTCGCCAGGCATCGGCCTGATCGGCCATGATGCGACTTTCCTGCAGACGGTTCTGGCTGAAGGTGGTGATTTCTTCGTCACCTTCGTGATCGAAGGAAAGCTGATCCAGCGCTGCATCCAGTTCACGAAATTCGTGCTGCAGTCGATCGGCATGGGTGACCAGATTCAGACCGCCTCCGGTCAGCTCACCGCGCCGCAGTTCGCTGCGAATCTGCAGCGCCATTTCGCGAGCCGTGCAGTCCAGTTGTTCGGCCTGACGAACCAGATCTCCGGCAGATCCCGTGTCGGCCTCCAGATTGAGCGGCAACTGCCGGCGAATACGTTCGGCCAGTTCAGAAATGTCTCTTGCCAGATCCATCGTAGTCTGCAGACGCAGTTCTGCAATCAGCAGCCACAGGTTGTCGCGCTGTGAAGCATCGACCTGCAGCCAGCCGTCCAGTTCGGTGCTGATTTCGTCCTGACGTTCCGCCAGCTCGGACAGTTGATCTCGCAGCGATGACCGTCGCCGTTTGATCAGATCCATGTAGCGAGCCAGCAGTCGAGGATCGTCGCTGAGAATTCGACCAAGTTCCCTCATCATTTCCCGCCGCAGTGTCAGAACTTCGGCGTAGCGATCGAGGTATTCCTGATCCACTTCCACAACGCCCGTCTTTCGCTGCAGCGGATTTCGCTGCTGCCGAGCCTCTCGCATCAGACGCTGCATTTTTTCCACATAGACTTCGTAGATCGGCACAGATTCGTCGAGTGCATCCGCCAGCTTTTGTTCCTGCGCGACACGGTCGTAGCGCTTCAGCAGCGCCGCCAGAAGTTCCCGAGCTCGCACGACATGCTGCAAAGCACCCGTGGCATGACTGCCGGAACCCAAAGGCTCACGAATGCCGACAAACACAAAGTCTCGCGCGGGGGTGACGTGAGCGCGACCGATGTCCACCATCTGCAGGCCGACGAACGCCATGGCCCCTTCTTTGGTTTCCGTCCTGAGATCGGCGATGACAGTCTCCACCGTCCCCAGTTGTTCGTCCAGACTTCGAAAAACGTCACTGCGGTCTGCGTCGGGAACATTCCTTTCCACCAGTCGAACAAGGTGTTGTTCGGCCTGAGCCAGCAGTTCATCAATTTTCACCACGCGATCCCGCGTTTGAACGTTCTTTTCCTTTTCCAGAGCTTTGGCGACGGCCGCCAGCCGCTCCGTGATTTTCAATCGTCGCCGATTGGTCTCCGTGCCCTGGCGAGACTCCGACTGCTGCGGATTCATCCGCACAACTCGCGACTCAGGGTCAACATCGCGGCGTGGTTCAGGTTCGTCGGTGGTGGTGTCAGTTTCCGGCGCGTTCCCGGAGTTTCGCTGAGAATCATTCGGCGGCTTGGCCGTTCCATCCAGTTCAACCGTTATGGGAGAAGGAGCGGTCGGCGTTGTGTTCTGATTGCGAGGCATCGCCTGCGAAGGACCATTGCTTGCGGAATTCTGCTCGGAATTCGGTGGTGTGTTCTTCGGGACTGTATTCTTCACGACTGTGTCTTGACGTGGGTCTTGTGCGCCTGCTTCCTTGTCTGAATTCTCGTCGCGAGTCTCGTCAGGAGACGATGTCATTGCCGGAGAATCGTCTTTCGTCGAATCATCGGACGCGACACGGGGATCTGACTTTTGTGATTCTGAAGTTGCCGGGTTTTGGTCAGATGATGGCTGATCCGGATTCGTTGCTGCCGTACCTGATCGACGGGAGGTTCGATCGTCTGACTGGTCGGAATCGCGAGAACTCTGTTGCTGGTCCGCCGACAACATTTCACTCGCCAGCTGCTGACTTTGCCTTACGGCGTCGGCATCTCTGTTTGAGCGGGCAACGCGACCAATTGACTGATCTGATTCTGTTGGCGCGATTCGATCCTGGTCAGAATCGTTCGTGGTGTTCGCAGCTGCTTTGCCGGACGATTTCGCACTGGTATTTGATGCTTCCGGACGATTTTTGCCGGCCTTCTCCGAGTTCTCAGCGGCTTCGCCGTGTTGGAGGCTGTTTCCTGGCTCCGGTTGCCCATTCAGGCCTGCAGCTTTCTGGTTCGCCGGATCGGAATCAGGTTTCCCTGAGCTTGCGACCTTCTCCTCATTGCCCTGCGGTTGATTGTCTGAGTCGCGGCTGAAGGACTGGTCGCCGCTCCTTTCACTTTGCCCACCTGAGGACGGCTGCTTCTCGGCAACGTGGCTGGTTTCATCAGATTTGTGATCACCACTTCTGGATTGTTCGGCCTCGCTTGCTGATGTGACCGGGTTCGACTTTCCTCGCCCGGAATGTGACAGCTCGGATTCTAAAGGACGTCCGGACTGATCATTCGCAGCGACTAAAGTTTCGCCTTTCTTATTTCCATCAGAAATCATCGGTGAATCGTCGCCGGACTTCCGATTTGTCTGACCGGATTCGCGCTGGGCGACATTTTCGGATTGACGGTCGGAAGTGTTGGCGAGCGGTAGCGAGGACGCGGAAGGTGACGCTTCGCGAGCGGCTGGTGTGGCATTGTTCGGTTCCGTGGCCGAATCAGTCTTACCTTCCGATTTCAATTCAGAATCTTGTCGGGCGGTCAGGACACCCTTCGTCAGGTCTACGTTTCGATTGTCCGTGACTCGCACGGCGTAGCTGATGCTGGTGCCTTCTTTCAGGTTCAACTTCTTCAGATCCAGTTGCACAGATCCGGAAACGTGCCGCTGCGGATCACCATCGTTGGCGGGAAGTTCGATGGGTTGAGTCCACAACACCTGCGGTTCTTCGTCGCTGCCTTCCGGCGGATCCTGATAGACCACCAGTTCGGCCGCCGTAATGCCGAAGTCATCGTGAGCGTCAAACTGAATATCAATCAGATCGTCGTTGGCCACTGCCATTTCATTTGTTGGGCTGATGATTCGGGCCACAGGCGCTTTGTCTGTGATGACTTCGATGCGACACCAGTGGCGATCTTCGTTTTCCAGCCCTTCCCTGCTGACCATTAGCGGACGAAACGCCAGATCGCGAAGCAGTTCTGCGTCAAAGCGATACCAGCCGTCACTGTCGGCCTGCAGAGTCAGGGCTTCTCGCACTTTCCCATTCTCATCGGCCGAAGTGTTGTCTTCGCTCACAACACGGTTCTGATCCGGCAGTTCCAGCTCCAGTTCCAGACTGCCGACCGGATTGGCGGGCCGGACGGCCAGTGTCAATTGACTTCCCTGAACGGCTCGGACGCGATTTGGAATCAGATTCTTCCGATAGGCGGGGCGATCCACATATTTCGGCGGCGTCACCACCAGTTCGACGTCGCTGAATTCGGGATAGTCAATGACCTCCACCTGAAACCAGTCCGTTCGATCATCTCCGGCGGATGCTCGATAGCGAAATCCTGTCGTCGCCGCGATGCGATGAACGAACGCATTGTCCGCATCGGGTTCGGCTCGAACGGTCATCGTCTCCGGATCTGATTCATCCAGCAGCAGTTCCAGCGATGCCAGCCGTCGCTGCACTCCGGATTGACGAATGACAAGATCCATCACCGTTCCCCGAGGCACCACAACTCGCGCGGCATCGCCTGTGAGCTGTGTCGCTGTGATATCGACCGCAGGAGACCAGAATCTGCGCAGGAGCACGGATGTGATCGGCCAGTTCAGCATCAGGAAGGCAATCAGCACCAGTGATACTGCAGCGAAAGAAAGCAGCGGTCGACGAACAGAGGCCGGTGAAGCAACCTGTGCGGGCTTGACCAGGCGTTCCATGGCCGAAGCTTCGTGAGTCACCTGTCGCAACATGGCAGCCGTGACGGCAGGCAGTTGTCGATCTGCAGTGTTCGCAAACGAGGCCACCGTCAGCCAGCGTTCTTCCAGTTGAGGCACCGTACGATCAGCCGCCTCAGCGACCGCACGAATGCGAAGCGCCTTCAGCAGAGGCGACCTGCCGACGACCAGCAGTGTCACACCGGCCGCTGTCAGTGAAACCGTCGTCAGGATTGTGCGAATCGTTGTGCTGAACAGCACAAACCACCAGTCGATGATCATCGCGACCAGCATCGCCGCGCACAGAACGGTTGCGGATGCCACGACGGCTCGCACCAGTGCCAGCATGATCTGACGCCACCGAATGGACCGCAGTTTGGCTTCGATTGCCGACGGAAGAACATGGTTGTTTGTGATTTCAGACATCTGACTCTTCCTCCCAAGGGCAGCGTTCAACGCCGTGAAGGGATTCGCTCGTTTCACTCGATGACGCGGGCGAGGCTCATCGCCGGCAGGATGGCCCCCACGTGCGTCGAAACACTTCAACAACACACGTCCGGCTGAACCCGCCGAAAAGAGACACCGGCAAGCTGCGCACTCGAAGTATAAGAAGGCAACACAGGCGATGCCGGGAATTCAGCCAGCTGTCCGGCAGCGCAAGTCTGCATGCGGTCGAAGGCGGTCGGGCCGTTTTGTTTGAGGATCACGAAAGCCCTTTCCATTTTCGAATCATCCATTCTGTCTGCAGGCAGCCAAAAACGATCCACAGATATTTCCATTCCAGCCACAGCGGGCGAGTTTCAATTTTTTCGGTGACGATGGGTTCGAGGTCCGTCAGTGCCAGAATTTCCGTGATGGCTGCTGGTGAAACCACAAGGCCGCCGGTGAGTTCCGCGATCTGCTGCGCGAGAACCCGATCACATCTTGTATCCACCATCTCCATGGGGACGTTCGCCTGAACGGTGAAACTGACAGACGCGGGTTCTGTTTCATCCCGCTGAAGTTCTTTCACGACGGTTCCGATGGGTTCCACGCGATAGATCCCTGCCGGCATCGTGGTCAGAGTCGTGTGGAATTCGCCTGCGGTGTCATCGGCAGGCGTGAGCGATACTTCTCGTGCGGAATCTGTCGACGTGATTCGAACAGCAAGGCCCTCGGCGGACAACGGATTTCCGTCGGCGTCGGAAAGTCGAACTGTCACGTGAACGTCTTCGTGAGTGTCATAGCTGGACTTGTCTGTACGAATTCGGACGAAACGAGTTCCTGTGGTCAGATCAGACGCAATCGCCCAGCGAATCAGCTGGCCCCAGAAACGGTAGTGAAGCCGATCGCCTCGCAGAAATCGCAGGCGAAACGTATCGGGCCCGGACAGATAAATGACGCGTCCTCGACCAACCGGCTGCCAGCACAGAAATGCGTTTTCTGCGGAATCCGCTTCCACATCAATGCTGTCGCGAGGTACGGCGGAGATCAACGTGTGTGCCGTGGGCCGAGGAACTCGCCACGTCGAAATCTCATGCAGGGGACAGAAGCGATTGATGAAATCCCACGACGTGCGTGTAGCGTCTTCCGTTTCTGCAATCATCAAGGCATGGTGCCCCAGTCCTTCCGGAGTGACTCGAAATGCATAACCCGCCGTGGGCGACGCGGCCGAAGACGCGGCACTGGAAACCGGCAGAACGTCTTCCAGTGGATGTGACTGAAACGAATGAGGCATTCCTTCGTGGCCGGCAATCAGGATCAGAGTACCACCACGATTCCTGAGATAATCAATGAGACTTTCCTGCGACTCAGCCGCCAGACGACTGCTGCTCAGGTCTCCCAGAATCACCACGTCGTATTGATCCCAGTCGTCGGTCGTCAATGGGAACGACTGCGATTCCTGTCGGCGTCCCGTCGCGATCATGCGAGGCTGAAACAGCAATTCGTCGCATTCAATCTTGTTGTCTCTTCGAAACAGTTGCGCGAGATAGCGATATTCCCATCGTGGAAGTTCGTCGGACAGCAGCAGCTTGATGTCGCTGCGAGTCACATTCACTTCGAAGTCGTCATAGTTGTTGTCTTCTGTCAGCTCACCTTCCACGGGAACAACGGCTACCTGAAATGTCTGATTGCCGATCGTTGGCATCTGCCGTTCGAACCGGACGGCACGATTGACGTATCCGCTGTCCAGCGGCACTTCGCGAAAATCGATGACTTCGCCATCCTGCAGCAGTTGCAGAACACAGACTTCGCCTTCACATTCGTACGCCTGCAGGTGAGCTTCAATGACGATGTCATCATTTCGCATGGCGACGGCCGGGGCATCCACAGACTTCAGCGCGATGTCTCGCACATAACGTGAACTGCCAACCGGCACGACGTGCACGGGAACTCCGGAAAGCCTGGCGGCCATCTGAACAGGGCTTTCCGCATCCGGCTGGTTGTGCGACATATCACTCAGCAGAATCACGGCCGCCAGCGAGCCCTCATCGTCTCGCTGAACAGCATTCAGCGCCTGACTGATATCCGTTGTCGACATGGTTCGCGGTGCCGGGTTCGAGTCGGAACCTGTCTGGTTTTCTCGACGGTTGTCTGCGGCCAGCCCGGCTTCGAACTGGTGAGCTGCCCGAAGGGAGGCTGCCGGATCAGAATCGGTCGCGACCGGGCCGATGGTGGCCGCGAAGCTGGCGAGTTGAACATTGGCCGTCTCCGTCAGCTGGGTAAACGCCGTCTGGTACAGATGTTCCGTCAGTCGAACCACGCGCGACAGACGACTTTCGCTGGATGTTTTCTGATTCGTGGCGAGTGCAGAGGCAGGCTGACTTTCTGCCACCAGCCGAGCCAGTTCGGACAGCGACCTTCGCAGACTACCGACGCGGTGCAGCAGGTCGGGCAGACTTTCACGCCAGCCGGCCTGAGCCGGACTGCGTCGACTTTCCAGAATTCGACACAGTTCAGAAAACTCCGCCAATTCCGCGCTTTGCAGCGACGTCTGCACGCGAGACGCCAGCGACAGGGCCGCCGCAGGAACATCGGTGCTGTTCTGCAGATGTTGAACATGCTGCCGAACTCGTTCAAACGCCCGTTCGGCGGTCAGCATGGATTTCTGAATGCGACCTTCGGCTTCGTGCCCCGCCAGATCGGAGATGGCCGCTTCCAGACTGCGATGTCCCAGACCGGCCGCCGCCATTGCCTGATCGGCAGATGTCAGAGCCGACGCAGATTCGGAAACGGACGTCTTTGATGCTGCCATCCAGCGAGCATCGTCGATATTGTCCGGGGCATCGATGGTGGCCATGCTGCTGCTGACATCTGCCAGAACGGCGACCGTTCGACGAGTTGTTGCGGTTTCCGTGCGAACATTGCTGGGAGCCAGCAGCATCCAGATGACCATGGCGATGGCGGTGGTTCTGAGAATCCAGAACAGGGTTGCTCGACCAGCACCAACAATTCCACGTTCCTTCCACAGCAGCGCTGCAAACAGAATCGCCAGCGCAAGGCCAATCCCGACGGCGCTGGACAGGCTGACCGGTCCGTCGAGTGCAAGGTGTTCAAAGTTTTCAGTGGTGGTGGATGTCACGGTTGGAACTGATTTTGCGAAGACGGACTTTCCTGATCACTCGTTGTCGAAGCAGCCGCTGCCTGTGAGACCGATACGGAAGAGTTGGCGGACCATGCGGGAGGAGTTCGTTCTGATGTGCCGCCGGAAATGGATCGTTGAGTGAACGTCGTCCATTGTGTGTCGCTGATGAACGGGGTTTCCTGCGAATGTTCCGACCAGTTGTCCGCCGATTCGCTGATCGCGGTCGAGCCGAAGCGTTCCTGCGAAATCAGTCCGGACACCAGGAGTTCGGCTGTCACCAGAGCGATCAGAATTGCCAGCAACAGGGGCCACAACGGATCATGCCCGCCGACCGGAGCGGCATCTGTCGTTCCGGCGATGGTTGGTCTGGTCAACACGGAAGCGATCTTTTCGCGTTCCTGCAGCGTTAGTTCCGTCAGATGCGACTCTTCCGTCGGTCGCGACACATAAAACGGAATCTGTTCGGCAGTGACGCCCAGTTCCACGACGTAGTGACCGGGCAGACTGGTTCGACTGGAGCGAAACACGACTCCGTCACTCACCGTGTCCCCCGTCAGCTCCACTTCATCACCCTGCGGCATTCGCAGAGTGGCGTCTGTGATTTCGGTTCCGCGCAGATGCACGGTGATGGGGTCGCCGGGAAGCAGATTGTGACGAGTCGCCTGAGGTTGTGTCAGCCAGGCAATCCAGTTCTGGACCAGAACCACAAACGACTGTGATCTGGCAAGATCACTCCACTGCATCCGCAGCGGAACCGTTTGCACGATCACTCGCCCACGTCCCACCAGATGTTCGACTGCAAGACTGTCACCGTTGCTCAGGGCGAGCAGCGTTCCGGCATTTTCTCCTTCGGGAGGCGGAATGAATCGAAAGTGCCGCGAAACGGCCACGGTCGAAAGATCCATCCGCTGCCGATCGGCAAGGTCAGCCGTGGCGGGATGATCCGGACGAATGGTCGACACCAGAACGCGATGATCAGCGTTGTCTTCGGTGGCGGATACTTCGCTGACAATTCGATCCAGTGCCAGAGGCGACAGGCCGGCACCATCGGCAAAGAGCAACTGGTTGAAGGCGTCGACGTCCGTTCGAGCTCCGGCGGCCAGCCACAGGCCACCACCTTCGTGCACGAATTCTTCCAGCTGTCGCACCAGCGTTGGTGTGAGTTCCGTCAGATTCGGGATGATCACGGCCTGATAGTCTGCCAGATCAGAACGTTCCAGCTGTTCGAGGGTCACCATGTGAGGAACGTGGACACTGTGTTCATCCAGCGGTTCTGCATTCAGCCAGCCCAGAGCCGCCTGAACCAGAAAGGAGTCTCGTTGAAGTTCTGCCAGGTCAGCGGCCGTTTCCACAACGGCAATGGGTACTTCGTTAACAACTTCCACCACCAGAGTGGAATGATCGTCGGCGGATAATACATCCCTGCTGCCCAGGTGGCACGTCACCGACTGCACACCAATCTCCGGAAAGGAAACTGTCCAGTGAACGTCGTGACTCTCCCCGGCTTCCAGCGCCGGAATCTGACTTTCGTGCTGACCTGCAATGCCGTTCAACTGCCATTCCGCGCTGGTGCCGGGATGAGTGGACGTGCCGCAGTTGGTCACGCGAGCGGTGAACGTGAGCGGCTGGTTGATGCCGACGATGGTCCGGCTGCTGTTGATTCGGTCAATCGCCAGATTGGATTCGTCCGATCCGACAATATGCAGGTCGATCGTTGTGACCGTCGTTGGGATGTCAGCCTGATCCAGAACGGCCGCCAGACGTTTCCAGCCGGCTTCGTCGTCGCTTCGCCAGTCTTTGCTCTGGCCGTCATAGAACACGACAATTTCACGGCGGTCCTGACGCGGACTGCGTTCCGTCTGGACCGCCGTCAGAAGTGATGCCAGCAGGTCGCTTTGCCCGCTGTTCGGCTGCAGTTGCTGCAGCTGACTTTTGAGCATCTGACGCGTGCGATCATCGATCCGAATGGATCCCGGAGTTGCCCAGACAGGATAGGGAGACGACAGCAACAGGCGGACGGAATCACCGTTCGCTCGCTCATCCAGCTGCTGCAGCACGTATTGCACGGCGGAGCTGAACAGGCTGGTACCGTCGACACCTCGATCCCGAGTCATCGACATCGAGTTGTCCAGCACAAAAATTGTTTCTGTGTAGCTGCGACTGCCGAACCAGCTTCCCGGCAGAATCGGGCGAGCCAAAGCCAGCACCAGAGCCGCCACGGCCAGCGTTCGCAGCAGCAGCAACAACCACTGTTTCAGTCGACGAGCACTGGTGCGACGGACCACCGCCGCCTGCAGAAACTGCATCGCCCCCCACTCGATCACGACATTTCGTCGCCGATCGAACAGGTGCAGCAGCAGCGGTGCCAGTGCCAATGGCAGTGCCGCCAGAAATGCAGCGCTCAGGAAACTCAAAACATACCTCTTAGAACAGAAAAACGGTCGTAACAGCTGTGCAGTGGACGGCGAGACAAATGTTGCGGATATGAAGTATCGTTCTCCGCAGATCGGACAAACTGCTCCTCCGGTCAGTCACTGTCAGACGCGTGCCATACGACTGCGAAGAAACCATCCAAGAACTTCGGCCAGATTGTGATTCGTCGTCATACGTACATAGTCTCCGCCCAGACCGGTTACACTGGTTTCCAGCTGATTCAGAAACGCACGAAAGTGATTCAGGTATTCATGACGCAGAGCGGCGGGGTCGAGGTGCAGTCGCTGACCGGGATCTTCCAGCGACTGAAATGCCGACCAGTGTCGAAAGTTGAAATGAACTTCTTCCGGTGCCAGCACCTGCATCACCACCACATCATGTCCTCGCGCGCGAACGATGCGCAAAGCTTTCGTGAGCTCTTCAGGATCACCGAAACAATCAGAAAACAGAATGAACATTCCACGTCTTCGCAATCGCCCAATGCTGGCCTGAATCTGCTGCCCCAGACTTCCGGCTCCTGTCGGCTGAGCTGCAGACAACGCGGTCAGCACGGCTTTCAGGTGAGCTGGCTGTTGCCGCGGTGGCACAAACAGGGGCTTGTGTTCATTCAGAATCACGGCCCCGACCGCGTCGCGCTGACGAAGGAACAATCGTGCCAGACATGCGGCGGCCTGGCGAGCGTAGTCCAGCTTGGAAACAGTCGAGTGTCCAAACTTCATGGATGCACTGGTATCGAGGGCCACGATGCCGTGTAGATTGGTTTCTTCTTCGAACTGCCGAATAAAGTAGCGGTCGTTTCGAGCGTAAACCTGCCAGTCGATCTGGCGAATCTCATCACCCGGAGCGTACTGGCGATGCTGAGCAAATTCGCAGCAGCCGCCCTTGGTGGTCGACCGATGCTTTCCGGCCAACAAGCCGTCGACAACGGTTCGGGACAGAAGTTCCAGATGACCGATCTGATCCATCACGTGCGGATTCAGCAGATCCGTCGTGGTCTGGTTCGATTCGGAACCTGCGTGCCCGGCAGCGGTGGAGGCCGACCGCTTTCGTCGCAGAAAACCAATCATGCGTCTGCCACTTCCTGTCCGGATTTTTTGAGCGACGGAATGCCGTTCATGATGCGAGTCAAGACCGCGTCGGCATCGATTCCGGCCGCCTCTGCATTGAATGTCAGAATGATGCGATGCCGCAGAACCGGAAAAGCAACCGCCGCCAGATCGGCCGTGGTCGCATGACAACGACGATTCAGTAACGCTCGCGCTTTGGCGGCCAGCAGCAGCGCAATCGTGGCTCGCGGTCCGGCGCCCCATTGAATCATGGGCTTCAATTCTGCCGACAGCAGATCTTCTTCCGGCCGAGTCGCTCGCACCAGATCCAGAGCCGCCGCATAGACATGATCGGAAACCACAATGTTTCGAACCAGCGACTGCATGTCGTGAATCTGATCCGCATCCAGCACGGTCGCCGTGTGGAAGGCGTAATCGGTGGTCTGTCGGCGAGCGATCTCCAGCTCTTCATCGCGACTGGGATAACGGACATGCACTTTCAGCAGGAACCGGTCCAGCTGAGCTTCGGGCAGTGGGTATGTGCCTTCGGTTTCCACGGGATTCTGCGTGGCGAGCACGAAAAACGGATCCGGCAGTTTGTAGGTCTTTCCGCAGACAGTCAGCTGTCGCTCCTGCATCGCCTCCAGCAGCGCGCTTTGTGTCTTGGGCGGCGTGCGGTTGATTTCGTCGGCCAGAATGACGTTTCCAAACAGAGGCCCTTCGACGAAACGAAAGAAGCGTTTGCCGGTTGTATGATCTTCTTCCAGCACTTCCGTGCCGGTGATGTCGCCCGGCATCAGGTCCGGAGTAAACTGAACTCGCCGAAAGCTCATGTCAATCAGCGACGCCATCGTGGACACCAGCATCGTCTTGGCCAGTCCCGGCATTCCCTGCAGAATACAGTGGCCTTTACACAGCAGCGCGATCAGCAGTTGTTCTGACACTTCTTCCTGACCCACAATGATTCCACCCAACTGGCGGCGCAGTTCGGTAAACTGTTCGTGGATTCGGTCAATGGCAGCCGCCACATCATGTTCGC
>JAGQPY010000132.1 GCA_020426485.1 Planctomycetaceae bacterium | reverse complement strand
CCTGAAAGTTGCTGCTGGACCACGCCGTCTTGCCGGTCGGCAGAGTCGCCCGCAACCACGCTCGATAACGTCCCACCCCCAGATCTTCCGGCACCGCGAACGAAGTCTGAGTCGACGTCGTGTTCACAATCACCGTTCGCCCCGTATCCTCCAGACGTTCAATGTACACGTCGTATGACGTTGCACTTGTGACTGCGTTCCATACAACTGTTGGCCGACGTTCCTGAATCACCCCGGATGGACTGGAAATCGACACGGCATTCGGGTCATCGTTGTCAACGATGGCGACAACCGTGTCGCGAATTGAAAGACTCAGTGGAAAGGCCGAATCGACAACCACACCGGAGATCGAATAGGAAATTCGTCCTGTGTGCTCAGCTTCGACCGCAGAATCATCGATCGCTTTGACAAACAGTTGTCGTGGCTGAGTTGATGTCAGGGTAACCACAATTGATGCGAAAAATGTCGATCCATCCTCACTGATCTCGACCTGGTTGTCTGCCGACACGGTGATATCGACCGGCCCGCCGGGTGCCCGCTGCAATTCGATGGTGAAGGGAACGGGCGAGTCTGCTCCTTCAATCACGGCTGTTGTGGTGGGCACAAAAACGCTGCCCAGTGAGACAGATTGTGCTTCGAATGCCCCTGCGTCGATGGTTGCTGTGCCGTTGCTGTCGCCGTCCAGGACTCGTTGAAAGCCGGTGCCCCTTTGATCGGTGGTCAGCTGAGCGGCGGCACTGTTGCTGCCGACGTCGATGGCCGGACTGTCCGTCGCAAGAGCAATCGTGTCTGTCGCTCCACCATTGTTCTGAAGAGTAGGAGTCGTACCGTCGTTCTGAACGATCGTCTTCCAGTCGATACCGACCTGGTTTTGATTGGTGCCGTTCAGCAGGCCGCCGGATGTTCCGATTCCGATCACATTATTGGCCGCACTTCCGTTGACGCTGCCTCGAATGTCGCCGTCAAGAATGGAGTTCGTCAGGTTAGTGGTGCCGGAGTTCAGATCGATTGCCGAACCGCCGACGTTCCCCAGAATTGTGGCATTCAGGATGGTTAAAAGACCGGATTCCATGTAAATCGCACTGCCACCAGGATTGAAACGGTCACTTCCTTTCGACTGACTATTTGTAATCGTGGAATTGATGACGCTGGCCGTGTCGCTTGAATATACGCCTCCACCAAGGACGGCAGAGTTTCCTTCGAGCAGGCTGTTGGAAACGGTCAGCGTTCCGCTGTTCAGAATTCCACCTCCGAAACCACCTTCCGTCGTTGATCCGTGAACGCCATCATTGAAACCAACGGCCTGACTGTCTTGAATTGCCACACCCTGCAACGTCAGGACTTCATGATTCTCGATCGCTCCGCCGTCTCGGGCCTTTCCGTTTCGCAGAGTCAGTCCGCTGACCGTAACGTCAATCATCACGGCATTGTCACGATCGTTGACTTCAAGAATTCGGGAATTCGCTCCGGCATCAATCGTCAGTGATCGTGCGCCGGGACCGGTGATGGTCAGGGAATCCAGGATCGCCGGAAGCTGGCCGAGGGACAGTTCAATTGAGGATGCACCGGAAGACGTCAGCGCCGGTGCAAAAGTGATTTCCTGCAGGCCTGAGTGGCGATTTGCGGAGAAGATGGCTTCTCGAAGACTTACATCCGTATTGGTAAAATCTTCTTCATCAACCAGAGTTGTGACGACATAACCGGCTGGCAGAGTCGTCGTTTCGAACGCTCCGATGTCGACCGTTGCGGTGCCGTCTTCATCAGCATCAATGACGCGACTGAAGCCTGTTCCCCGCTGATCTGTGGTCAGTCCACTTGCGGCAGCATTGTCTCCACGATCGATGGCAACACTGTTGGGATACAACGCGATGGTTTGAGTGAGGCCGCCATTGTCAGTCAGGATCGGATCAACACCGTCATTTTGCAGGACGACCATCCAGTCCACGCCAACAAAATTGTTATTGTTTCCGTCAAAAACCCCACCGCTCCCGCCCGTGCCGAAAATGCTGTGCGATGCTCCGCCGGATACGGTTCCACCAACATCTGCATCAACTGTGAATGACGAAAAGAAGAAGTGATCAATGTCGCCTCTGTTTCCGGCAATGATGGAATTGGTGATACTGACGTCAGCCCCCGTCTCGATTTCCAGCGCGTATCCAGGAGTACTCATCGGCGCGCCGGAAGAACTTCGAGTTCCATGATTTCCTGCAACCGTTGAGTTCAGCAGAGAAGCGGAACCTGTGTTCTTCACCAGGATGCCACTTCCTTCGAACGCGCGGTTACCGAAGATTGTGGAGTTCTGGATTCTGAGCTGAGCATCGTTCCAGATGCCGCCACCACTGTTGCTGGATGACGTGTTGTCAGCGATCGTGCTTCCTGTCACGCTGGCGATGCCTGCAGAATTGTAGAGGCCTCCGCCGTTGCCGGTGGCGGTGTTTCCGGAAACAGTACTGTCCACGACACTGAAGGACGCTCCACCGGCATACAATCCGCCCCCTGTACCATTTGTTGCCGTGTTGTCAGACAGAACGGAATTCACAACGTTCGCGTGTCCGTTCACAGAAATGCCGCCCCCTCTTTCGGCCGAATTTTTCGTGATCACACTGTTGGTGATCGTGGCCACTCCGTTCAGCAGAATTCCACCGCCCGAACCGCTTGTGCTTCCGCCAGTGATGGTGATTCCGGCGAATTCAACCTGCAGATCACCCTGATGGCCGGACATCGCGGTTACCTCAAACACCCGCGACAACTGGTTGGCGTCAATGGTCAACAGCTCAGCGCCGGGGCCAGTGATGGTTGTGTCGTCACTGATCAGCAGCTCACCGGCCGACAAAGTGATTGTTGCTGGTCCGCTCTGGACCAGGGATGGGGCGAAGGTAATCTCCTGACGCCCTGAGTGATAGTTTGCTGATGCGATGGCTTCACGCAGACTGACCGCTGCATTGCCGAAGTCGAGTTCATCCACGACCGTCGTGACCGTGTAAATCTGCGGAAGTTCCTGAATGTTTTCCTGAATTGTTCCAGCCAGCGGGGCCTGAAGTTGAGGCACGAGACCTGTGGCATTCAGCATCTGAATGCTGATCGTTTCATCACCTTCCGCGCTGGAATCTTCCACGGGTGTTAAGACCAGAGTCGCGGACGAACTGCCTGCCGGGATGATGATTGTTCCCGTTGATCCGTCAAACGTGGCCGCCCCGGACTGCGAATAATCTGTGCTGAAAGTTGCCGTGCCGCCGATGGTGAAACTCACAGTAGACGGTGAAGACACGGGACCGGTTCGAGTAAAGGTATACGTGAAACTCTCGCTGGCCTGTTCATTGATGGAAGAAGGGCTGAGACTCAGGCCGACGCTCTCCGGAGACTCCCCCGGGTTCTGCTGAACGGCTCCGCTGGACACCGGCTGGCCCACTGGTCGAGCGATCCCTCGCTGATCCGTGGCCAGATCAATACTGACTGTCAGATGACTGCGATCAAATTCGTCATTCGAAGTCCCGTTACCTGTCCCTTCGGGGCTGACGGCAAAGTCCAGCACATCTCCGACATTGACATGAATGCTGAGCGTTCGCAGATTTCCAGTCTCGTCATTCGGGTCAACCGTCACACGATCCAGGCGGGCTCCGTTCAGAAAAACGTAACCCGTGACACCATCGCCGTCCGGATTGTTTTTCCTGAGCAGCCAGTGAATGTCGACGTCTGCCTCGACATCACTTTCCCAGCGACGGATCGCCCATTGCTCTTCGGAATTGTTCTCACCGTTGGGATGCATCTCCGTCTGACCAACTTTTGTCCATGGCGGTCGAGGCGTATGTCCCCACGCATTGCTGGTGAAGCTCCACTCACCTCCACTGAACGCAATAAACTCATCGGCGTCAAAGGCACCATTGTCGTCGGCGCTGCGATCGAAGTAACCGTAGGTCCAGCCATTCGCTCCCTGAACACCAGTGGCTGACCAGTCGCGTGCGGAATCTGCAAGGCGACCTGCCGATGCCGCCGGACTACCTGACAGCAGGACATGAGTTGGTGTTGGTCCGCCGTGATCTGCGAGCGTCGACAAACGCGCATCGGTGTTTTGCTGGTCGGTTGCCGTAGCACTGGCCAGCGATCCGTCGTCGACAACATTTCGTCCTCCCGACGTAATGCCGTCATGTGCGCTGAAAACTGATCCCTGATTGGCAGCGAAGACAGAATTCTTCACGTGGATGACGGGGATTCCCACGCCGTTGGCATAGTTGTCAACAATTGTGCTTCCAACATTGTTGGCAACGGTCACGTAAGTCAGATTCACGGTCGAACGGCCGTCGCCATCAGCGACGTTGCGAATTGCGGCACTGATGCCGCGGTTGCCACTGGCCGTGACGTTTGTCAGATCTGCAGTACCGTTGATCACGTAGACAGCCCCACCGTCGGCACTTGCCGTATTGTCGGTGATCGTCGAATCCGTCACATTCAGGTGGCTTTGTCTGACCGCAACGCCGCCACCATTCGTGGCCATGCTGCCCTGTACCACCACGCCATCAAGATCGAGCGTTGAAGCAGGACCCGCATTCAACAGAATCGCACCTCCGTCTTCGCTGCCGGCATTGCCACCCGCCAAAGTGACTCCGGAAAGTTGAAACTGTGCGTTGATCCCGCTGAAGACAAACAGTCGAGTCTGGGCCGATGATGCAGCCGCAATTGTCAGCTCATCGGCTGCCGGGCCTTCAATCTGCATCGTCGTCAGAACGGAAAGTTCGCTGTTCAATTCGATACGATTCACCGACGGAGCAAAGCGAATCACATTCGTTCCCGGTTCGGCCGCTGCAAACGAGTTCGCGGTGCCGTGGCCTGCGGCCGCATTGATTGCCTGAACGGCTTCTCGCAGAGTCCAGACTCCATCGTCAGCGACCACGTCCAGTGTGCTGTCGACAATGATTGGTGGCACGACGTTTCGTTCGAAGGCCCCAATATCGGCCGCGCTTCCGAAGACACGTTCAACGCCTCTCTGGTCTGTGCTTCCGGGACCTCCGGTTCGACCAAGAAAACGAACCTCAGACAATCCCACACGGTCGCCTCCCGCCTGACCGGACTGATAGTGGTTGTCGACAATCGTCAGACGCACGGTGTTCGCGCGGCGGGGACCACCGGGAACCGAAAGAATTTCTGTGTTCGCTGTCGGCAGGCTCAGAGTGATCTGAACATCATCACTGTACGTTGCGCCGCCATCTGTGGAAAACGCGACAAGGACCGTCTTTGCTCCGTTCCGTCGTCCGGCCTGATCGTACCCCCAGAAGGCGATGTCCGAGATCTCCGCTGTTTGCGGCAGCGAAAATGTGAGAACCGGTGTCAGCCCTGGCGACTGAGCGTCAAAGTAATCACCGCTGCCGCCGTTGGGGGCTTCAGTGACCCAGGAATTTGAGGAGTCGGCCTGTAAATGTGTTACAGACGCGATGTCGGCGATCGTTGGATTGGCAAAGGCAAACAGTCCGCTTCCGTCGATCAGCTGGCGATGATGATACAGGTACTGCACATTGGAACTGACGGCCGCCGGAGCGATCACGACATCTGTTCCCAGTTGCGCCGCCATGTCGATGGCGTCACTGTCTTCCTGCAGGGCGTGGGTCGGTGTCGGTCCGCCGTTGTCAGCAAGTGGGTTCAGCTGCGGATTCAGAATTCCGGAACCGGCCGAATCGCCAACAATGTTGGAACCTGCCAATGAAGCACTGATACCCTGTTTATCTCCAATCAGGGAACTGGCAACATTCAGACTACTGCCGGAATGGCGAATGTCTGCCCCGATCGCAGCAGTGTTCGCTGCCACAATCGTATTTTCAATGGTGGTGCTCGCACCGCCGGAGGACAGATAGATTCCGCCTCCATTGTTGGCGATATTTTGTGTTACTGTGGAGTGAACAATCGACATATTTCCGCCGTTGCTTCCACCGTGGATTGCTCCTCCGTCTCCCGTGGTTTCATTGTCCGAAAACGTGCTGTTTTCAATCGACAGCACACTTCCGGACCCTTGTGAGTTAAAATACACAGCGGCTCCGCCGGGAGCCATGTTCCGGACAAAAGTACTTGTGTGAATCGTTCCACGGTCGGCAAAGATTGCCCCCCCGACACCCGTTGCAACGCTGTTGTCATCGAATGTGGACGCGCGCACGGTCAAGGAGTGTCCCGACGACCGGATCGCCCCGCCAAACCGGTTGGCGCTGTTGCCATGAAACAAACTTTCATTGACCTCAAGATGGCCGCCCTCGTGCAGAATCGCACCCCCATCCTGAAAATTGCTGTTGTCCAGGAATTGCACCCGATCGAGTCGCACTGATTCGGTGTTGTCCCGATGAACCAGCACACCACCTCGGACACCATTTTGAATCGTCATCCCCACGATCTGAGCCTGATCACCAAACGTCATCAAAGGCCCGACGTCTCCAGAAGGAATCTGCGACCCATCGATCACAAAGTTGTCAGCACCCGGACCGGCAATGATGATTTCGCCGCTCACGAACGGCAGCGGCTCTGTCAGGAAAGATGTGCCGTGAAGTCCGGCAGCGAATTCGATGGTCGTTGTTCGAGTATCCGCGACGGCATCACCGACAGTTGTGTTCGTGTGAATGGCTTCCATCGCTTCCCGCAGAGTCAACCGTCCGTCGGCAGCAATCGGCAGGTCGTCGATTTCATTGACCAGAAGGCTGGACGGACGCGGAACAGAAAAATTCATATCCTGGCTGAAGGGTCCCGGCTGATTCGCATCATTGTACGCACGCACGCGGAAACGATATTCAGCTTCCGGGGCTCCTTCCGGAGCCAGCCACTGGGATTCAGTGAACCGATTTTCCGTTCCGCCGTTTTCATCAAGAATCCGTTCCCAGGTAAAGTTGCCGTCGTTGTTGAAGTCGCCGAAACGTTCAATGATCAACTCATAATCTCTGGCACCGGTCACGTCCGTCCAGTCAAACAGGATCTGTCGATCCGGCGTGACTCCGGACGGAGCGACGGGGGTCGGCGCTGACACGCCCAGTGCGACGCGAAATGATCCGGCATCACCCCAGTTATAAGCGATCCCATCGTCCGCAATTGTACGCAGCCAGTAGACATAGTGGCCGTTCGGGAGTGCTTCCGGAAATGTGAACGACGTGCCTGTGACTGCCGCAACCGTGGATCCCACGTTCGCACCGCCAATCCGCACCGTTTCGTCCGTCGTTACATTGTGGACCCACAGTTCGTAACCCTGACTGTTTGCCGTTGTCGGCCAGTCGATTGTGGGAGTGGCTGTGTTCACAATGCCGTGATCGCGCCCGTTTGTTGTCCAGCGGCTGACATCTTTTCTTTGTGTGAGCAGGTCCCGAACATTCTGGGCCTTGTCATCCAGATTGTCCGTGCCTCCGATGATATTGCCTGTGTAGTCGGCCCCCGTCAGTTCATCGCCGGCAAAGGTGTAAATGAAAACTGTGGCGTAGTCTTCGAAAGGATTGGTGGCACCGTATGGTCGCGCAAATATAGACCGATAACCAAAGTACCATTCGTTATCATCCTCATCGAAACTGTTTGCCTCAGACGGGACCTTCAGAGCGGTCGGGGCGGCTTGCCAGGCACTGAACGACTGAACGTCGCCACTCGGCCGCGTTGACGTCCACTCCGTCAGTGCACGAAATTCATCAATGAAGGTGTTTTCGGTTGTTTCATCAAAGTTGTGCCCGAACTCATGAAAAATCGTGGCTTCAAGAGACGTGTCCAGAGTTGCGAGCGGGAATCCCATTATACCCTGATTGGTGTAGTTGAAGGCGAGCGTTCTCACTCCACTGATGCTTGCATCACCCCATCGGATCAACTCCGTGTTCACGGCTCCGACGTCTGACTTCCGATAGTTGATCAGAGCATGCGAGCCGCCGTCTGCACGGTGCATTGAATCGAAGACGTCATCAAATCGCTGGATCTCCGCATCTGTCCACGAATTCACAGCCCATTGAAAATCTGTTTCACTCCCGTCATTGTTCTTGCGTTTGTCATTCAATGCCTGCGTGGAATCGGTGAACAGCACGACCGCGTCCTGAGGTGTCTGATCTGTGACATCATCGCTTTTACTGTCATCGCGGGCACCAGCACGGAAGTCCCAGCGGACACTTCCGACCTGATGAACCAGAATGCGATCGCCCTCATACTTGTTCAGGCCGCCACCCGCTCCTCCCCGCAGTGTATCTTTCTGATCGTCGGCTCCCCCGAACAGCACGTCGTAGTCATCTCCGCCAATCAGTGTGTCAGCGCCGTTTTCTCCGAACAGCCAGTCTTCACCGGGTCCGCCATTGATCAAGTCATTGCCGTCGCCGCCTCTGATGATGTCGTTTCCGCCACCGCCGATGATGACATCATTACCATCGCCCGCGTTGACAATGATTGGAATCGAAGTGTTGTTGCGGATCGTGTCGTTCAAGGGGCCGCCGGTAATATAAATTCCGGTGTAGTGAGACTCCGGATATCGCAGATCGGCGATCTTTCCGCCGGGGATATCCCAGATTCGAACGTTTCCATCCGGCCCGCGGTCGATCACGAGGTTTTCGTTCACCGGATCGGATTGCCCCAATGCCGCACTCGTGAAGTGCTCCAGATTGAACTTTTTATAAGTCGTGGGATCAGAAGGATTCTGAAAGTTGTCCTGCGGAGACACTCCGGGCACGACGATGCTGAGTCTGAACAACAGCAAGAGTCGGTCTTCCAGAGCTTCCACACTGCTGGGTGCGTGAAGATGCCGACGCGATCGGCTTCGGCGAATTCGATCGCCTCTGAACTGGAAACGCTGTTTCAGAGAATCAAGGATCGATTGCAATTTCATGACTCAGGTTATCCGAAAGGAATTCGTATATCGCCAGAGACGTCGAATGGCGATTCACAGGAACCGCTCCGAAGCCGTCGCGTTTTGAACGGGCCCCGATGGCACTCCACTGTTCCGGTTCACAAAGATCACACACATCGTGTTTGGTAATCGATGGTGAACTCGATAGAATGCAGGAGAATGCGATGGACTTTGTGACCTGAATAACTCAGATCACAAAATGCCGCCCCACACTGTTAGTTGCATTTAGCGCCACACGAATTTGCCCGAATCTGCTCCGGACAGCGATGTCGCCTTTTGGGCTCTTGACAGTTTTGAGCGATGTCCTCTGCCACCACCAATTCCACATCACTGAGTCTGCTGAATCTGGTGCGCCGGAATGATCCGGATGCGTGGGATACGTTTGTTCATCTCTATGCGCCGCTGGTTTACAGTTGGTGTCGAGCGGCGGGACTGCAGCCGGCAGATGTGGCGGATGTGGCGCAGGAAGTGTTTCAGACACTCAATCAGCGGCTGGACACGTTTGAACCCGGCCGACGTCAGATCGGAGCTTTTCGAGCCTGGTTGTGGGGCATCACACGACTCAAACTGTTGGAACATCACCGCGCTGAATGTCGGCAGCCGGTGGGACAGGGCGGTTCTGCCGCACGCCTGCGCATCGAACAACTTCAAACAGATGTCGACGAAGCCGACACGGCCATGAATCTGAACAGCGAACAGATTCTGCTGACCGCTGCATTAAAGATTCTGAAGTCTGAATTTGAGCCTCAAACCTGGCAGGCATTCTGGCTCGTGTCTGCCGAAGGTCTCGTCGCCCGCGAAGTCGCGGAGCGGCTGAATATGACGGCAAAGGCTGTTCGCCAGGCCAAATACCGCGTGGCTCGGCGGACTCGTGAATTTCTTGATGGTGAACTGAACAGATAACGTGTGGCGCTGCTGTCAAATACAGGCAGGTGGGCCGGACTGCATCGATGAGGCAGGACTTGCCCTCGCAGGTCAGCTGATCAGAACGAGCCTTCACACGGCCGGACGCGTCAAAGGCCGGGCGCGTCAGCATCCGGAGAAGGTTCTGATGTCTCGTTGCCTGCTTTTTCTGTTTGATTCTTTCGCGACTCCTCACAGAGCTGATGATGTTTTGTTTCGTTCAGGACACTTGATCGCAGCAATTCCCCTGATCCCCAAGTTTCTCGATTCGTGACCCTCACAATGGCCACCGATTCCTGTCCCTCCAGAGAACAACTGATGATGTGGGTCAGCGGCGGTTTAATGGAATCCGCCGCGGACAAGATCACTGTTCATCTGGATGAATGTCCGGATTGCGAAGCACTCACGGACCACCTGCAGTCCGAAGTGACTCTGGTGGATGCTTCCGGTCAGCGGCAGGATCCGTTTTCCCGGGAACAGGGATGTCGAGACCTCGTCAATCGACTGCTCGTTTCGTTTGCCGATGGGCCATCCTCAGGCGGACCTGCGGTTTCGCTCGGGGTTTCTGCAGAAATCCGTGATTATGAACTTCTGGAATACCTTGGCGGCGGAGGCATGGGGCAGGTCTACCGCGCACGACACATTCCGCTGAATCGCTTTGTTGCCGTCAAGCTGCTGCCGGAAGACAGTTCCGCCGACAGTCAGCTGATTGAACGCTTTTCTCGTGAAATTCGAGCCGTCGGCAGTCTGCAACACCCTAACATCGTGCAGGCATTCGATGCGGGTGAATCCGGCGGTCGCTGGTTTCTGGCAATGGAGTTACTGGATGGCACGGATCTGTCGGTGCTGCAGCGAAATCATGCCGTGTTGTCCGTGGCAGATGCCTGTGAAATCATTCGTCGCGCTGCGCTGGGTCTGCAGTATGCTCACGAAAAGGGGTTTGTTCATCGTGATATCAAGCCCGCCAACCTGATGCTGACTCGAGATGCAGACGGTCACGTGGACGTCAAAGTGACGGACCTTGGACTGGCGCTGGCCATGGCAGATGATGGTCGCCGACAACTGACGGACGATGGTCAGTTGATGGGCACTCTGGAATTCATGGCTCCGGAACAGGCCGAAAAAGCACAGGTCGACCACAAGGCCGACATCTATTCACTGGGGGCCACGCTGTACCGACTTCTCACCGGCTACGCACCGTTTGAAGGCGATTCCTGGCGAACTCCGGCACAAAGGCTTCTGGCATTGACGACCTCGACACCGCCTGCCGCAACGGAGCGACGTTCCGACATTCCGCCTGACCTGGCTCAGCTGCTGAACTCCATGCTCCGTCGCGACCCCGCTGACCGGCCGATCGACATGAAGACCGTGGCCGGGCAACTGCAGCCGTTCTGTAAGAATCATCAGTTGGCCTCTGTATGGCAACGCGGTTCCGATCTGCGATCCCGGTCCTCTCATAAAGCCGATCAGAAGCGGGAAACGATCGCGGCCGCAGTCGCGAGTTTCCCGGAAGCGGTCGCCATCGACAACCAGACGAAAAACTCGCACAGCAAAACCACCAGCGTAACACGTCGTGTCGCATTGTGGACGGTCATCGGCCTCTTGCTGTTCGCAGGGATCTGGCTCAGGACAGAAGGCGGCTACATTCGCATTCAGCACGATCCGTCGGTTGATATCGCGGTACAGGTGGTTCGTGACGGACAGCCGATCGACAGCGTGGAACTCACATCAACGCACGACACTGTGTGGTATCGAAGCGGGCAGTACGAAATCCGAATTCCATCCGAAATGTCCGATCGACTGGAAGTGGTGAACGGCACGTTTCATCTCACACGCGGACAGAAACACGTCGTCACGATTCAAAAAGTGTCGGAACCGGACCTGAAGTCGGCAGGGAACACGTTGCCGGTGAACGCCACGAATTCGTCGGAATCAGTTGTCGCGATCTCGCTGCCTGCTGAACATCAGCAACGCCGGGAGTGGTCAGCGCCCGAATGGCTTGGCGGTGACATCAACTCCGAATGGAAAGACGATGAACCCACCCTCACCGAAGACGGTCTGACAATGATCTTCTCATCGTACTGTCAGCCTCGCGTGGGTGGCCAGGGCGATCGCGATCTCTGGGTCACACATCGTAGTGACCTTTCAGCGCCGTGGGGGCCGGTTCGGAACCTCAGTTCGAACATCAATTCTTCGATGAAGGAGTCCCATCCGTCGATCAGCGGTGATGGCCGGACTTTGGTCTTTGCTTCCAATCGTCGCCGTGGTTTTGGAGGAACGGATCTGTGGGTTTCCTTTCGGAAATCTGTCGACGACGACTGGTCTGAACCACAAAACCTCGGCGGCGGTGTGAATTCAGAATTCGAGGACTCAGAACCGGAACTGGCTGCGGACCAGTTGACGCTGTTCTTTGCCTCCAATCGTCCGGGCGGATTCGGCGGCGACGACCTGTTTTTCTGTCGCCGCCCCACAAAGGAATCTGCCTGGGAACCGCCTCAGCTTCTGCCGGCCCCTGTCAATAGCGAACTGGCCGACCATGGACCGGCATTGTCACCCGATCAGTGCCTGCTGATCTTCTCGTCCGATCGACCCGGCGGCTATGGTCAGAAGGACCTCTGGATCGTTCGACGAGCAACGACAGACGATCCCTGGTCGCCACCCTTGAATCTGGGTCCGGAAATCAATTCGCAGTACCGCGAATGTCATCCGGCGGTCAGTGCTGGTGGCCGTATTCTGGTCTTTGCCTCAGATCGCCCTGTCGAAGACGAACTGGCTGGTTCCTCTGACACAGACCTGTTTGTTTCACATCGACTGCAGAATCCGTCCGAGCCGCAGCGACGCTCCACAGTCACGTCACTGGTCCCGCGAGCCGCATCCGAAGATCCACCGTCCATCAACCAGTGGCCATTCACTCCGGAACAAGCCGCCGCGACGCAGCAGCGCTGGGCCGAATACCTTCAGATTCCGCAGCAGTTTTCCAGCGACATCGGTATCACGTTCCGGTTAATCCCCCCGGGGGAATTTCTGATGGGTGCCACCGAAGCCGAAGCAGCAGACGCGATGACTTCGTTGACAGAAAGTCGCCCGCATAAAATCAACGAGACGCTGGAAGAACAG
>JAGQPY010000131.1 GCA_020426485.1 Planctomycetaceae bacterium | reverse complement strand
GCTCGGCGTCGACGACATTTGTCGCCTCCTTCTCGCTTCTTGCCTGAAACGCAACCACAAACGTCGCGGCTCTCACAGGTTTTGTTAGCGGTTCTAAGGTTTTTTCTGACGGCGATTCGTCCAGTACTCCGGCCAGACGATTCGACCGGCTTCGTAGCGAGGCCATTCCCAGGCAGGCCAATGCGGTGACTCTTCACGGACTTCGGCATACATGTCGGTCATCTTTTGCTTCATGGACATCAGGACTTTCGGATGCTGACCGGAAACATCCTTCGATTCCGCAATGTCGTTTCTGACATTGAACAACTGAAAATCGACCAGCTCGGCCGCCTTAATCAATCGCATTTCGTCGGCCGCAATTTCGCCGCCAGCCGTAGGCGATGCCGGATTCAGACCGGCCACCAGTTTCCAGTCGCCGTCACGAATGGCCACTTTGGCTTCCGACTTTGCTCGATTGAACTGCCAGTACAAGGGCTTCCGGCGTTCGAGTGGCCGGCCATGAAACAACGGCAGAAGGCTGGTGCCGTCGAGGGCTCGATCCTGCGGAGCGGATGTGCCCACGACGTCACACAACGTCGGCAGCAAGTCGACACCGCAGACGGGAACATCGGAAACCGTTCCCGGTGAGATGTGTCCCGGCCACTGCAGGATTCCGGGAACCCGAATGCCGCCGTCGTAAATCGCTCCCTTCTTGTCTCGAAGAGGACCTGCAGAACCGTGAGGATGCATGGCGGTAATGGCAGGACCATTATCGCTGGTCAGAAAGATCAGCGTGTTGTCACGAAGTTTCAGCTGATCCAGACAATCCAACAGGCTGCCGAAGCCTGCATCCAGTTGTGAGATATTGCCGTGATGCGCTGAATACGACGGATCATCGGACGGATAGAGGTCTGTAAACTCTTCTGCAGAAGCGATGGGTTCGTGAGGCTCATGGAAACAGGCAAACAGGAAGAACGGCTTCGTGAAGTCTCGTTCTGATGTCAGCCATCGTTCGGCTTCCGCCGCCACCAGTTGAGCCGAATATCCCTGCAGTTCGCCGACCGGGCGGCCGTTGCGAACAAAGTTCTCGGGATTGCGATGATTGGGCAGGGCGTTGTTCTGAGTCGAAAACCAGTGATTAAAACCGTGATCCCAGGGTTGAGGCTGTGACGGAAGATTGAAGTCACCGTTCAGATGCCACTTTCCGACATGACAGGTGTCGTACCCCGAGTTTCGCAGCAGCGTGGCGATTGTGATTTCGGACCTCCGAACGTGCATCGGAGAAAACATTGGTATCCAGTTATAGATTCCAACTCGAAACGGCGTTCGCCCCGTCATCAGCCCTGCTCGCGACGGCGAACAGTTGGGATGAGACGAATAACAGTCGGTCAGTCGCAGTCCCGATGCCGCAAACTGATCGATTCGTGGCGTTTTGACGTCAGCCGCTCCATAGCAGCCCAGATCTCCATAGCCAAGATCGTCTGCCAGAACAATCAGGATATTGGGCTTTGACGCCTTGTCTTCCGCCGGGAGTCGGACCGGTTGCAGGCAACAGCTCGTCACCAACAGAACCGCGACGACAGACCAACGCCGGAGTGGAACTGGCTGACCTCTGCGATTGGCAGAACAGCACGCGTCGAAGGTGGAAGATGTCACGTTTATCGTTCTTGCGACGTTGGTGGTGGCTTTGGCCTTCGAACGATTCAAATTCATCGGATCTTCTCCAGCGACAGGAATGAGCGTCTGTGCTTCGGAGAGTGGCATGTTCCGTGTCGAAAAGCAACGAACTGCCTCAATGAACCATTTGTCTGTCCGGATGATCCACCCAGAGCCGCCAGTAAATCGCTTTGCTGACCGAGCGTCACAACTGCCGGAATGCGGGACTGAAAGTCTGCAATCACCGCAAGTCACCACTGTGGCACATGTCCAACAGCCTCCGGATGGGCCCAACAGAGCGGGTTCTCGCTACTGTAGGCTGAATACAGTACAGGCGATTTTATCGACACATGTCGGCCAACCCGATTCCGTCGACGCAACGACCGGGCGAACGATCGCTACAACCGTTGTTTGTTCACGGAAACATCGTTGCATAACCGGCACATGTTTCCACCGGGTTGCCTCGTCGGAACATGCCTTTCAAAAAATCAACGACGGCGTCGCGAATCGGAAACTAAAGTTGCGGAACAGATCGGCGGATGCCACGGCATCTTACCAAATCGTTCAACTTTACGCTGTGCTTATCAATGATCGTCAGCACTCCTCAGCTTCCGGCATCGCAGAAGTCTCAGTCCATCGCGACTGCTGCTTCCGCTGAACGATGTCATCTGCTGACCGTCAATGTCGAAGACTACTTTCAGGTCGGTGCGTTTCAGCAGTTCATTCGAGCCGAAACGTGGTACCGATTTGAATCACGTCTGAAACAGAATGTGGAACAGGTGCTGGAACTGCTGGACACTCACAGCACCAAAGCGACGTTCTTTGTGCTGGGATGGACGGCAGAAAAAGAACCGGAACTCATCCGCGCGATTGCCGATGCCGGTCATGAAATTGCCAGTCGAGGTTACCTGCATCAGCCGGTCCAAAACCTGTCGCGGGAAGAAGTTCGCGACGACTTCTACCGCGCGAAATGTGTCATTGAAGATCTGACCGGCCATGCTGTGGACGGGTTTCGGCTGTCCGATGGCTGGCTGAATAAGGAATCACTCTGGCTGCTGGATGAAATCGCGGCCGTCGGTCATCGATACGATTCCAGCCTGATGCCGACACGGCGCGACTTCGGCGACGATCCTTCGTGGCGAACGATTCGTCCGGTCGAGACGGCCAACGGTCCCATTCTTGAAATTCCGCTGTCCACACTGCCCGTTCCGGGAGCATGGATGCCCGTTGCCGGTGGCAATTATCAGCGGCAGATTCCCAACTTTCTGATGCAGCGACTGGTTGGTCGCTGTGTCGAACAGCAGACCAATCCCTTCGTAATGTACTTTCAGGTGTGGGAGCTGGACAGTCATCAGCCTCGCCTGAGCGTTGCCGACCGCATGACGAGAGTGCGTCACTACCGCAAGCTTGGCAAGTATCGTCGCATCCTGCCGCAGTATCTCAGCGCGTATCAGTTTACGTCGATTCAGGATCACGCCGAACTGCGCGGCAGCCCGCTCCGTGAACTGAAGCAGCCCGCCACAATTCAGAATCCACTGGCGGCCGAACTGGAACGCCGGCGAATCGCATCGACTCACCTGAACGATGGCGTCGGAACAAATCGCGTTTCTCGTCATCTGGCGCCCGAACAAATTGCCTCCCGCATTGATGCGGGACCGGCAGATTCTTCACGAAAAGCGGTTGATCGAATCCCTGTGACACTGGTGATTCCGTGTTACAACGAAGAAAGCTCGCTCAGCTATCTGGCCAACACGCTGAGCAGCGTTCTGGACTGTCTGTCAGATAACTATGACGCTCGCGTGCTGTTTGTGGATGACTGCAGTCGAGACCGAACCGTGGAGCAGCTGCAGAAGCTGTTCGGCAGCGACCCCGCCGTGCGAATCGTGCGGCATACTGAAAACAAGGGCGTTTCCGCTGCGATATTAACAGGTATTCGGCAGGCCGACACGGACATCGTCTGTTCCATGGACTGCGACTGTTCGTACGACCCGCATGAACTCAAAAACATGCTGCCATTGCTGACAGATGACGTCGCGATGGTCACTGCGTCGCCTTATCACGGTGCCGGACATGTTCGCAATGTGCCGGCCTGGCGACTGGTTCTCTCGCGTGGTCTCTCCGCGATGTATCAGGTTCTGCTGCAGCACGACATGGCGACATGGACCAGTTGCTTCCGAGTTTACCGCCGCGACCAGATTCTGGATCTGCCGCTGCGTGAAAACGGTTTTCTGGGCACCGCAGAACTTGCGGCTCACCTGACACTGAATCAGCGAGTCATTTCTGAATACCCGGCGACTCTGGAAGTTCGCCTGTTCGGCCTGTCCAAAATGAAAACGGTCAAGGCCATTTTGAGCCATCTTCGTCTTCTCGGGCGGATCGCCGTGTTGCGTTTCTCCCGCCGAAAGACGGCGTTGTCGAAGTAGTCTCTTCATCACGAAAGAAAGATCTGTTCCATGACCAATCCGATTCAACTTCCATCCGACCAGGATTCCACGGGCCGTACTCTGGGCGCTGAGGAACTGGAACTGCTTCGACAATGCATCGAAACCGGAACTCTGACCAGCACCAAAGGCAACTTCGTCAAAACGCTGGAAACTGAATTTGCGAAGAAGCTGGGTGTTAAACACGCTCACGCCTGTGCCAGCGGCACCGCAGCCATTCATTGTGCGATTGCGGCCATCAATCCGGAACCCGGTGACGAAATCATTACCACGTCCATCACGGACATGGGCGGTCTGACTCCCATTATTTATCAGGGTGCCATTCCGGTCTTTGCCGACGTTGGTCCGGAAACTTACAACGTCACGGCCAAAACCATTGCTGCGTGCATCAGCGAACGAACCAAAGCCATCGTTGTGACTCACCTGTTCGGAAATCCATGCGACATGGCTCCGATCATGGAACTGGCCCAAAAGCACAATATTCCCGTGATCGAAGACTGTGCTCAGGCATTCCTGACCACTTACCGTGACCAGATGGTCGGCACCATCGGCACCATCGGCTGTTTCAGTCTTCAGCAGGGTAAGCACATCACCACCGGTGAAGGTGGCATGGTGGTTTCCAACGATCCGGAACTCGCTCGCCGAATGTACCTGTACATCAACAAGGCGTGGGGCTACGGCGACGCGAAGCCGGACCACTATTTCCTGGCGCTGAACTATCGCATGAGCGAACTGCAGGGAGCCGTCGCGGTTGCTCAGATGACCAAACTGCAGGGCGTTGTCGAATCACGAGTTCGTCTGGCGGATGCCCTGACCACTCGCCTGGGCGGTCTGCCAGGCCTTCAGACTCCCGTGATCACTCCGGAAAGTGTTCACACGTTCTGGAAGTACTGCCTGAATGTGGACGCCAATGTGATTGAAGGTGGAGCCGTTGGACTGGGTGCGGCACTGCGTGAAAAAGGCATTGCCTGTGCTCCGCGTTACATCCAGAAGCCGGCTTTCCGCTGCCAGGTTCTGCGTGATCAGGTGACGTTCGGCACCAGCCGCTGGCCATTCACGCTGGCTCGACCGGAAGCCGTTGATTACAGCGACGAACTGTTCCCGGGCACCTGGAAGGCTCTGCAGCACGTTCTGGTTCTGCCGTTTAACGAACGCTACACCGACGAACACATCGAATTCCTTGCGACGGAGATCCGCGACGCTGTGCTCTCACTGACTCGATCGCAGGCTCCAACCGCTGGCTGATTCGTTTGTATGACTCAGGCTCGGCACCGCTGCGAATGTGGTGCCGAGCACCCTTTTTTAACTCTGTATTAAACGGCAGAAATCATCTGCCATCGAAGGCCACGTCTCATGATTACTCGAACCACGCCAACTGTCGTTCTGATTGGAGCTGGCGGGATTTCCCGTTCCTATGCACAGGCCTTCGTCAATGGGCTGCCGTTTCCACTGGTGGGCGTTGCCGATGTCCGTCGCGAAGCTGCTGAAGAAGTGGCTGCCATGGTGGGTGCGAAAGCGTATGACGACATTGAACTGATGGTTGCCGATCTGCAGCCAACCGCCGCCATTGTCTGCACACCACCGTCGACTCATGCGGCCATCTGCATTGAACTTATGAATCTTGGCATTCATGTTCTTTGTGAAAAACCACTGGCCGTGACCTCGATCGACGCGGAACGCATGATCAACGCCGCGGAAGCCAACAATGTGGTCTTCACGATGGGTTCCAAGTTCCGTTTTGTCAAAGACGTTCAGGAAGCACGTCGAATTGTCGAAGCCGGAACGCTGGGAGACATCGTTCTGTTCGAAAACACGTTCGCCGGACATGTCGACATGTCTCAACGCTGGAATTCAAATCCTGAAATCAGCGGTGGCGGCGTATTGATTGACAACGGAACGCATTCCATCGACATCATGCGATTTCTGCTGGGACCGATTGTCGATCTGCAGGTGGTGGAAGGTCGACGCATTCAGAATCTGCCTGTGGAAGACACGGTTCGTCTGTTTGTACGGTCTGCTTCCGGAACCATGGGCAGTATTGACCTGTCGTGGAGCATGAACAAGGTGCAGCCGCACTTCATCAGCCTGTACGGTTCAAAAGGAACTCTGCTGGTTGGCTGGCAGGAGTCACGATACCGCTGCAATGGCGACGCTGACTGGACGGTCTTCGGCAAGGGTTATGACAAGGTCGCCGCGTTCTCCAATCAGCTCCGCAACTTCATCGGTGCCATCAACGGCGAAGAAGAACTGATCATTAATTCGACAGATGCACTGGCTTCGGTTCGAACGGTGGAAACCGCTTACCGAGCACTTCGCAGTGAGGAATGGCATCCTGTTGCTCAGGCAAATGATCCTTGGACGGGAACTCGCTCAACCGGTCACATTGAGTTGTCTCCGGAAAATACGTAATTCCTTCAGGGATATCATCACCTGTTGAACTCGAAACTTCGCAGCTGCTGACCTCATCCAAAGATGGGCGGAGCAGCTGCGGCGGTTTCGGAAAGTCGCTCCCTTTTTATCCAGCACAGCGGACAGACTGACATGGCCAACCGCGTTCATCCGACAGCAATGATTGAGAACGATGTGTTCCTTGGAAAAGGGACATCGGTCTGGGACAACGTTCATATTCGCTTCGGCGCTCACATCGGTGAAGAATGCATCATCGGTGGAAAGTCGACCATTGCCTACGAAGTGCAGATCGGCGATCGAGTCAAAATCAATTCGAACGTCTATATCTGCAACGGCGTCACCATTGAAGACGGCGTGATGATCAGTGCGGGAACGATCTTCACGAATGATCGTTTTCCTCGGGCCACCACACCGGACCTGCGAACTCTGCGAAGTTCTGCACCGGATGAACATACTCTGCAGACGCTGGTTCGCGAAGGGGCCACCATCGGGGCCGGATGCATCATCGGCTGCGATCTGACCATCGGTCGTTTTGCCATGATCGGAATGGGTTCTGTTGTGACACGATCTGTACCGGATTTTCATCTGGTCATCGGCAGCCCGGCCCGATCCATCGGCGTCGTCTGTCGCTGCGGCGAACCGGTCTATCGTTTTCCGGAAGGTATCTCGCAGGATGATCTTTCCGAGGCTGTCATCCCCGTCCTGTGTCAGTGCGGGCGAGGATATCAGGTGGAAGGCCGTCGAGTGACGGAGATTCTTTCCCCTGCTCCGGCCATCACAGATTCAGAATCCGGCAATAACAACTCCGTTCTGACAGCAGAGGCACAGAATCGTGGCTGATTCCAATCAGACAAACCGCATCGGCCAGCACTGGTGTGTCGCAGGTGGCGGTATTCTGGGTATGACCATCGCGCTTCGGCTTAGTCAGCAGGGACACAAAGTCACGATCATCGAAGGTCGAGACAACACCGGCGGACTGGCGGATGCATGGCAGATCGGCGACATCACCTGGGACCGACACTACCACGTGACTCTGCTGTCCGACCTGCACATGCGCGGACTGCTGGAGGAGCTGGGCATTGAGTCCGAAATGGACTGGGTCGAAACTCGCACCGGTTTTTATACCGACGGCCATCTGTACTCGATGTCCAACACCGTCGAGTTCCTGAAGTTTCCGCCGCTGGGCCTGATCGACAAGTTTCGACTGGGAGCAACCATCTTTCTGGCGTCCAGAATCAAAAACTGGAAGAAGCTGGAAAACACCTACGTGGCCGACTGGCTGACTCGACTGTCCGGCCGACGTACGTTTGAAAAAATGTGGCTGCCGTTGTTGCGAGCCAAACTGGGGGAATGCTGGAAAGACACGTCGGCCGCCTTCATCTGGGCCACCATTGCAAGGATGTATGCAGCTCGCCGATCCGGCCTGAAAAAGGAAATGTTCGGCTACGTTCGCGGCGGCTACCACCGCATCCTGAATGTGTTTGAAGAAAAGCTGCGAGAACGTGGTGTTACGATCCAGTGCGGAACACCTGTGACACAAATCGTTCCAACGTGTGACAACCGGGTTGTCGTGACAACGTCCAAAGGCGAAGCCACCTTTGATCGTGTCGTGAGCACGCTGCCTTCGCCCGTACTTTCGGAGGTATTGCCGGAACTCAACAACGAACAACGATCGCTGCACGAAGGGATTCGCTATCACGGCATCGTCTGCGCATCTGTGCTGCTGAAGAATCCGATTTCGCCGTATTACGTCACAAACATTACGGACAGTGGCGTGCCGTTCACGGCCGTTATTGAAATGACAGCACTGGTTGATCCGGACCAGACCCGCGGTCACAGCCTGATCTATCTGCCCAAATACGTGACACCGGATCACGAAGCCTTTCAGAGGTCCGACAAGGAGATCGAAGAAGAATTCCTGTCAGCTCTGGACCGCATGTATGAACACTTTTCTCGGTCGGATGTGCTGGCGTTTCGCGTCTCCAGAGTCCGACACGTTTTTGCTCTGCCGACGCTGGGATACTCCGAACGAGTGCCTCCGATTCGAACCAACGTGGACCATGTCTACGCCGTAAATTCATCTCACATCGTCAATGGCACACTGAATGTGAATGAGACGATTCGACTGGCCAACGAATTTGTCTGCCGGTATGGGGAAGCTTCTCCGTTGCCGGCTGATTCCGACCAGCCGTCATCAGCGGGCAAAGTGTCGCGACCATCGCACACGGTTCCCTGCTGAACAGAACGTCTCGTCAATTCAAGACAGTGTCGCATTGAACCGGCGGCCGAGAATCAAGTCCGCCAGAATATCATCCGGCAGGAACCTGAAAATGGAACACAACCTGAAACCCATCGCCAGTCTCTCTCTGGACCTGGACAACAAGTGGTCGTACATGAAAACTCATGGCGACGCCGGCTGGGACCAGTACCCCACCTATCTGGACCTCGTCGTGCCGCGATTTTTGCGAGTCCTGCATGACCAGAACCTGAAAATGACGGTCTTCGTCGTTGGCCAGGATGCATCGCGCGAAGAAAACTTCGAAGCTCTGGCTTCCATTTCACACGCCGGGCACGAAATCGGGAATCATTCGTTCAATCATGAACCGTGGCTGCATCTGTACACAGAACAGCAACTGGTATCGGAACTGGCACGCACAGAGGAACATCTGGAACGAGTCACCGGGCAGTGCCCGATTGGTTTTCGTGGTCCGGGATTCAGCTTCACGGAAACTCTGCTGCAGATTCTGGTGACTCGCGGCTACAAATACGATGGCTCAACGTTTCCCACATTTCTGGGACCGGCCGCCCGCATGTACTATTTTCTGTCGACTCGTCTGGACAAATCCCAGCGTGAAGAACGGAAAGAACTGTTCGGTCGGTTCAGTGAAGGTTTTCGCCCGCTTCGACCATTTCAGTGGACGTTCTCAAACGGCGAACTGACAGAAATCCCGGTCACCACGATGCCCATCTTCAAGGTGCCGATCCATGCCAGCTATGTTCTGTACCTGGCACAGTTTTCAGAAATCGTTGCCAGAACCTACTGGAAGTCCGCACTGACGATGTGTCGACTGACGGGAATCGCACCATCACTGCTGCTGCATCCTCTGGACTTCATGGGCTGCGATGATGACAGTGACCTTGCATTCTTCCCGGCCATGGGACGACCGGCCGAACCCAAAGTTGAATTGGTGGCGTGGATGATTCAGGAAATGAACCGTCACTATGACGTTCGCCCGATGAAGGACCACGCGGCCGCGATTCGCAGTCAGCACCAGTCCCGAAACACGTCCGCGCCGGCACGACCTTCTGTGCCCGAACCTGGCAGAACCCCGACCACCTAAAACCCAATCGAAACGCAGCTTTTTGCGGAACAAGGCGTCGCAGCCGACGTACCGCGCAGAGTTTCAGACAATCCGGCAGCTGCAGGGACGACCAGTGCCACACAACGATCTTTCGGGACTGATCCCCAGGGTTCCGCAGGCGAAGCTTTCTTCAGGCGGAAAACATGATCAGCAATCGTCCCGTTCGAATCCTGTGCGTCTTCGGAACCCGGCCGGAAGCCATCAAGGTCGCTCCCATCATCCTGGCGGCTCGACAGCGTTCAGACGTGGAAGTGATTGTCTGTTCCAGCGGACAGCACCGGGAAATGCTCGACCAGGTCATTTCCTATTTCGGCATCCCGCCGCACGTGGAACTAAACCTGATGCAGCAGGGCCAGTCTCTGACCGGTCTGGCGTCACGCTGTCTGGATGCACTCGGCCGCACGATTGAAGAATATCGCCCCGATGCTGTTCTCGGGCAGGGAGACACGACCACCGCCATGTGCGCCGGAATGGTGGCCTTCTTCAATCAGCTGCCCTTCATTCATGTGGAAGCCGGGTTGCGAACGGATGACATTCGTTCGCCGTTTCCGGAAGAACTGAATCGTCGAGTCTGTTCTTTGGTTTCAACACTGCACTGTGCTCCAACGCAGACCGCTGCTGACAATCTTCTTCACGAAGGCTACGCGTCAAACGACGTTGTTGTCACCGGCAATACCGTGATTGATGCTCTGCACTGGACCGTTCAGAAAGAACGTGCGGATGCTCACGTCTGGATGCAGAAACATCCGGAACTGACTCACAATCGCATGGTCCTGATCACGGCTCACCGTCGCGAAAACCACGGTTCCGGGATTCGACAGCTGTGTCAGGCCATTCGCACACTGGCGTCAGGTTTTCCAAACGTACAGTTCGTCTACCCGGTCCATTTGAACCCGAACATTCAGCAACCCGTCCGAGAAACTCTGTCCGACCTTGCCAACGTCAAACTCATGGCACCGGCCGAGTATCCGGAATTCGTGTGGCTGATGGACCAGGCATCGCTGATTGTGACGGATTCGGGTGGCGTTCAGGAAGAAGCGCCGTCACTTCGAAAGCCCGTTTTGGTCACTCGCGAATCCACCGAACGACCGGAAGCCCTCGCTGCCGGAGCCACCCGTCTGGTGGGCACCGATCCGGATCGAATTGTCGCGGCCGTTTCTGACCTGCTGACCAACAAAGACGCGTACGCTCAGATGCAGATCAGCAGCAGCCCGTATGGCGACGGACGTGCATCGGAACGAATCCTTGACCTGGCCGTTCAGCGACTGAACGGGCGTCGGCCACATCACACAGCAGTACTCGAACATGCTCTGCCGGCGACTCGATAGTTGCACACAGATCGCGAAATCAGAAACGGGACATAATGACCAGCTCCACATCCTCCAACTTCAAAGACCCGGCTGGCCTTCTGCTGCGAATGCTGAGTTCCGGCAATCGAGCCGCCTATGCGGCTCTGATTCGGGAAGGTCTGCAGATTGCCGCCATGCCGCTGGACGCGATTCTGTCGGCTTTTGAAAAACGCCGATCACAGCAGGAAACGAGCTCCGGACATCCGGTTCTGCTGATCATCGGAGCACCACGGTCCGGAACGACTTTGGTGTATCAGGTGCTGGCTCAATACCTCGACGTCACATTTCCCACAAACCTCAGCGCGATGTTTCCGAAGTCGCCACTGAGTGTGTCGCGGCTGATTCGCTTTCTGCCGCGACTGAAGACAACCGACTTCCGGAACTTCTACGGTCAGACGACACATCTGCGAGGCCCCAATGACGCCTTCCACGTCTGGGACCAATGGCTGGGCTCTGACCGATATCATCCCAAAACGCAGTTGGATGACAACACGATCCGAAACATGCAGTCGTGTCTGGCCTCATGGACAGAATGCTATGGTCGACCATTTCTGAACAAGAACAATCGCAACACGTCGTGCATGAAACTGCTGGCCGATACCATTCCTGCCGCCCGCTTCATTGTGGTGAAACGTCATCCGATGGCCGTCGTGCAGTCGCTGGTCAAAGCTCGGGAAGACGTTCAGGGCAACAAGCATGTCGGCTGGGGCCTTCAAAGCGCCACGACAAGTGCGGAAGCAGATTCATTGGCCTATGTCGATGATGTCTGCCGCCAGGTTAGGTCGATCGAATCGGAACTTCAGCGACAGATCGATGCTGTCGCGCCGGAACGTATCTTTGAGATGACGTATGAAGATTTCTGCGGGCATCCGCAGGAATATGTCCGGCAGATCTCTGAGTATTTTCAGGGCGTAGGTCTGAATCCCGAACTGCCGCTGAACACCCTTCAACCATTTCGAGTCTCATCAAAGTCGAATATGACAGCGGCGGAAGAGGCCCGAGCCCGACGTTGTCTCGCCCTCGACGCCAGCCGACAACTGCTGGAGGTTTGATCCCCGACTGCTCAGGCACCACCGAGTTTTGTCACCAGGTATCGATCGCGGAAGTGAGCCATGAACGACGAACTTGATCGACTGATCCTTGAAGCTCAGCGTGCTAAATTTACCGAACGTCGAACTGAGCCGCGGCATTTGTTTGTTCGGCCGGTCAAACTGTTTGTCGGTTCGAACCCGGTCGTCACCGCCTTTTCCAAAGATCTGTCTAAACAGGGAATCGGGATCATTACCGACCTGCAGATCGCCGAAGGCACGATCGCTGTGATCTCCATTCATTCCACAACGCACCATCCGGTCAACGTCAAATGTGAACTTCGCTGGATCGACGCCTACGGTCGAGGCTGGTACCTGACCGGCTGGAAATTCCTCTCACTGGCCCACTGACCTGATCCGTGTGCGCTGCCGAAATTAATGGTTCAGTCCAGTGCACTTGAATGAGGGTGTTTGCGTCGTTTCTCAGATGCTTCTCACTGACCGCCACTGACTCTGTGTCGTTGGAACCGCGATTGAGTGGTTGGAACGCTGTCCGGAGCCAGTCTTTTCTTCACCGTCCGCTTCCGTCGGAAGCACCCCGGCCAGGACCACGCTTTCTGCCCGGATCTCGGGCTTCC
>JAGQPY010000130.1 GCA_020426485.1 Planctomycetaceae bacterium | reverse complement strand
TGCCAATGGATTTGACGACGGAAAACTGGATGCACACCTGCCTCCAGGTTACCCGGTATTTGTCAGCGCTGTCCGTGTGTTGGTTGATTCAGAAAACGCAGTCCGCATTGCACAGATCATACTTTCAATTTTAACGCTGTTGCTCGTTTGGAAAAGCACAGAAGGTTGCACCTATAAAGTTCGCTTCCTTCTATGGGCAATCATCGCGTACTCTTTTCAGGCCAAGTCATTAGCGGGCGCAATTCTTTCTGAGACTGTTGGCCTGTTTCTTTCCAGTCTTTGTGTATTCGTTCTTTCACGCTATTGGAAAGTCCAGTTTTCGCCACTGCAGTCCTTCGGATTTGGCCTGCTGTTGATGGCGGCCACCTTTACGTGTCCGGCACTGGCATTTTTCTGTGGCCCGATTGTTGCACTGATACTGGCAAAACATCCGATTCGCTGCTCTGCGTTTGTCGTACTTGGTTGCCTGCTGTTATGGGTTCCATGGCAACTTCACTGCATCAATGCAACGGGCAATTGGGCGCCAACTCTATTCAATAAGCGACCGGGGGCAATCTCCGACTCAGGCGCTTGTGCGTGGGCGAGTACTTGGCTTAGGACGGAAGACGAATTGCCGTTCATCTGGTACTCCGGGGATCCGACTTTAGCTCCTCGACGAGCATTCGATTCCGATGCACACAAGCAGCTGTTCGTGAGCAAATGGTCCAACGGAAATAACATGCTGGAATACGACCAATTCCTAAGAACTCAGGCCATGGACCGGCGCAACGACAATCCCTGGAGTTTCAAACTCAGGCCAATCCTTCAACGTGCAATCAATACCTGGTTTTTGCCTCCCAAAGAATCGATGCCGTACCAGCGAAACTATCTGTTTCGATTTAGCCCAGCATCCTGGCATTCTGACGTGAAGGAAGCAGGAACAATGCGTGCCTTTCTGCGGTTATCTAAGGCTTGGTATTCCACCGTAACCGCAGGATTTTACTGCTTCAGTTCCTTACTCGTTTGGACCGGAGTCTGTTTAGGTGTGCTCCGAGGAAATTCGCTGGTTCGCTTAATTTGTGGTGGAATCATTCTCTACACGACCTACTTTGCTCTTAGTCCCATGGGAGAGTTGCGGCGTACCGTGCCAATTCTTCCATTCGCTGTACTTCTTTGGGTTGAACTGATTTCTATGAGTCGAATTGCAGGGACCGTTCAACAAGCAACGTCTGAGACCGGCCCCCAATAGACTGTGGTGATACCATCAGTGAACGCTGGCCGACCGGAAATCCCCGTCAGTTATCGTGTACGAGGCTCGCAGCAACGATGACCATTAAAGCGGGCTCTGCGAGAAGCATGATTACCGCTGACCGATTCCGTTAACATCGGACTAACGAGTCTGTTACACAATAAACAAATCATGCAAAGGATCGCCCGGCGTTTTATATCTACGAAGACTGTTCGGGATTGGACGTGGCTTTGACGAGAGACAACACTACTTACAAGCGGTCAGCTGCGAAGAACTCATATCTCCCGATTCTTGATTCGATTCGTGGATATGCGGCCCTTTGGGTTTTCGCACTGCACTGTTATCCAAGATCAACGCCTCCCGAAGCAAGCTCGGCGATTGACTCGTTTTTGCTGCTGGGATATTTGGGTGTCCCAATTTTTTTTGTTGTGTCCGGATACTGCATCTCCGCTGCAGCGGAAGCCAGTTTGATCACAGAACATACCGCCCTTCGGTTTCTCTTTAGGCGGTTTTTTCGAGTGTACCCGACGTTTTGGTGTTCGGCTCTCTTGATTTTTTTTCTTGCGGCGCTGCCACCACTCTTTCGTTTTCTATTCGAGGGGAAATTCGCCTATCATCCACAGCCATGGATGGCATTTACGCCGAATACATGGCTGCAGGTTGTGTCACTATTCCCTGGACCGCAATTGGAGACGGCCATCGGCAGCATCAATGGTGTCTATTGGACTCTTGTTATTGAGGTTCAGTTCTACTGCGTTGTCGCATTTCTGGTCTTCCTGAAGACACACTTCTGGCGGAACTTCGCTATCGTAACTGTGCTTTCCGTGGTGGCGACTTTTGCAGGTCTATTGACGACATCCACATCATGTGCGCCATATTGGCCTCTGTTTTCGATTGGTGGACTGATTTACTGGTTGCGTACGCGACAACATTTCTTTGCTGGTATCTGGAGATTGCAATTTTGGGCAATGTTGTTCCTGACAGGGATTGCCGTTGCTTCATTTGAAGTGCAATATGCTCGCCACGGACTGGGCAAATACTACAGTGTAACGGCAGTGTTAACCGGATTTCTCATTTGGTTATCTAATCCGCCTGAAACCGTTTACACCAGTCGCCCGGAGTTTAAGTGGATCGTCTCCTTGCTCAGCAGCGCAGGTCTGATGTCGTATTCCCTTTATCTGGTCCACTATCCTGTAAATCGCTTTTTCATAAAGCACATTTCCTTTCTGGGACGCCCGGCAGCAGCCGGGTCTACGTTGCAACCAGCCGCCAACTTCATCGATCTCTTGCGATTGGCCGTAGTCATTATCGTTGCATACGCATTCTATGTTTTCTGTGAGCGGCCAATCCATTCACGATTGCAGCGCAAACAACGTCAAACAGCCAACCCAGATTAAGTGATCGCGTCCAACAGCCGGGAAGCGCTCCGCAGATTCTATTTTGAGTTTCCACTCGTTTGAAACTAAGACAACTCAGAGATCTCAAGTGCCTAAACAATCACCCGCATCATTAGTAACAGTCATCATCCCCAGCTACAACACTGGATCCACGATTGGACGAACGATCGATTCCATTCTCGCCACAGGTTATCCATATCTGCAACTGATCATCGTCGATGACGGTTCTAAGGATGATAGTCTGGAAGTCATCCAACGTTATGCAGCGCAGAATGAATGGATTGAGTTTTACACTCACCCCGGTGGTCGAAACAAAGGAATTGCAGCGACGCGAAATCTCGCGATTTCACATGCACGTGGTGAGTACGTTGCCTTTGTTGATGCCGATGACACATTTCTTCCAAACCGGTTTAATGTCTGTATTCCCAAAATGGAAGCTGATCCTTCCATCAATGTGATCTATGAGCCCTACCGTTTGGTTCACGTTTCCGGCAGTCGTTCAGAAGATATGAAAGCTGGGCAGACCGAATCTATAATCAACGAATGCAGTGACGAAGAATTGTTTATGCGAGTCCTGCGGGGCTCTGGTATGCCACACACCACGTCGGTCACGATCCGGAGAACGGCTTTGCTGGATACCGAGTTGTTTCCGCCCCTGAAATATTGCCTTGAGAAACCACTGTGGCTGAAACTTTATTGCCGCGGTGGAGTCAGGCCGGGAGCCGCAGAACCTGTTGCCTGCTATTACCTGCACGACAACTCAACGTGCGCAAGGCATGAAGATACACGAGCATTCCGATTCGAAGATGTGATGGCATACCTGAATGTTTATCGTTGGATGAATCAGCGGAACATCAGGGGAAAGATGCAGGAGGCAGTACGGTCGCTGATGCTTGGCAAGTACATGCACTACACGAGTTATGCGCGGTCACTCCGAGGTCGATTCTTCAGTGATATCGTGTGTGCGCCGTTTTCGGTACTGCGAGTCTACCCCAGTGCAGGGCTCAATCCGAAATTCTGGTGGGCGACTGCAAGAATGCTGATGGGCGCAACCAACAAGGCACACGTGTAATTCGATGACAACGAAGAAACGTTCATTTGCTTCAGTCCCGACAGCCTTAACGGACAAGTAACCGCCTTGGCACAAAACGAACCACCTGTGGTTTCGGTCATCGTTCCGTTGTACAACGCCGCAGCGACGATTACAGCAACTCTGGAATCCATATTAGCCACGCAAACACCGGGCCTCGAAATCATTGTTGTGGATGATGGATCGAAAGATGCTGGATGGAAAGTAGTTCAAGCGTTTAAGAAGGCACACCCCGATTTCAGAATCATCGTGGAACAACATCCGGAAGGCGCTAATCTGGGGGCTGCGAAGACTCGCAATTTCGCAGTGACTCTGGCAAGTGGGCGGTACCTGGCATTTCTGGATGCCGATGATTTGTATCGACCACATCGCTTTACGAACAGCATTGCGATGCTGAACGCAAACGCTGATTTAGCGGCAGTGTTTGGTACTTTCAAATACATTGTTGAGGATGAATCGCACAATGGCCAGGTGCGTGAAGTCAGCAAGGAACTGGATTGGGACGACAGCGACTTCCCGTCTGAACACGACATACCATTTCTGACTCAGCAGCTAACAGGCAAGAGCGGACTTCATACCAGCACTGTGACCATTCGCCGCGAAGTGTTCAAGAAACTTGGCGGCTTCCCAGATCTGAAGTATGTGGACGACCAGGCTCTGTGGCTAAAACTATTCGCGACGGAAAAAGTAGCACGCGTCTCAGGACCACATCTCTCACTGTACAGAATACACAGCAACTCGTGGTGTTCAGGTGGAGAGCAATCGCTTGAGTTTTTGTTCGGTCCGGTACTGTCGCGCATGAATGCCCTTGAATGGCTGAAATCGAATTACCCAAACTGCGGCAGCATCGACGAGCTTCGCCTAAACCTGCCAGGAAGGCTCTTTCATCGATATTCTGAAGTTGCAGGCCGGGACAAGCTGGCTCGTCAGTACATGACCAGAGTTATGCTGAAGTCTGCCAAACTGAGTCCGGGGATCTTGACTGATCGCCGATTCTGGAGCGTTTTGTTTCGCCTGATGACCCAACGATCGACAAAGTCTGCGTAACATGATTCTTCGTCAATGCCACGTTTCCACCATGCTTAAGGCGGTTTAGCCTTGGTCCATGAAATGGAACTTGTCACTACTATCATTCCGGTCTTCAATCGCGCAGAAATGGTTTGTGATGCCGTTAAAAGCGTGTTGGCGCAGACGTACACAGCGATCGAAGTCGTTCTTGTCGACGATGGCTCAACAGACAATACTCCAAACACATTGCGACGGCTGCAGCAGCAACACCCAACCAGAATCAAACTAGTGCGTCAGGATAATGCGGGGCCCGGGGCGGCTCGCAACAAGGGCTTTCAGGTTGCAACAGGAGACTACATTCAATATCTGGACAGCGACGACCTGTTGCATCCTGAAAAGTTCGAAAAGCAGGTTGCGGCACTGAAGACAAGTCCACAATGCGGCGTTTGTTACTGCATCACGTTAAGAACTGATCCGAAAACAAAGCAGCTTGTACCGTGGGCTCGCACAGCAGAACAGATCGACAATATTTTCCCATCCTTCCTGCCGAAGAGAGGCTGGGCAACGCTGACTCCGCTTTGGCGGCGTTCGGTTTGCGATGCGATCGGTCCCTGGAAGCCGTATCGTGTGATGGAAGACTGGGAACATGATCTGCGAGCGGGGATTCTGGGGGTCAAGTCGGTTCATGTGCCGGAAGCTCTCTGCACTGTGGTCGATCACGACCAGAACCGAGCGAGTGGTATGAACGAAGGGTTCACGCCCGAGCGAGTCCGCGATTTCTTTCGAGCACATGAGTCCATCTGGAATATCATGAAGAAAAACGGGCTGACAGACTGGAGCTATCTGCAGCAGTTCAGCCGTACCATGTTCTGGGTCGCTCGCATGTGTGGCGAACGTGCACTAAAGCAGGAAGCGGAAGCGGCACTGCAATACACCGAAGAAATGACCACACTGAATCAACAACTCAGCCCGACGAGACGTTTCCGGCAACTGAAGTCTGTTCTGGGGTGGCGTGCATCGGTTTGGGTTGCGGAATTGCTGAGTAAAGTTCGATCGATGACCAGCCGAAAACAGCCTGCCTACTATGAATGAAACTTCCCATGGTGGGTGTAAAACCTGCAAAATGACCCGTACCGCGACGCCACAGGAATACTGCTCCGCGACATGACAACACTGATTAAGGTCGGCGATAATTATGGTTTGTGTAACCGGCTCTTTCCGTTTGCCAATCTGATTGCTGCCTCGGCTGAATATGGCTTCCGAATTGAACACGCCGGCTTCTCGGAATTCTCAGATTTTTTTGTCGGCACCTGTGGCCAGAAGATCCCCGTCTTCCAGGCAGGCTCAGGCGGTAGGCTCCAACGTCGTCCGCTTGTTCCGGGTTACCACTTTCGGCGGCGGGTCGCACGCAAGTTGGGGATCGAGACGTCCATCATACTGGGGACGGATGACGTTATGGATTTTAGTCTCCCAGCGTCGCAGGATAAGCTCAGGTTATATCATGTTGTTCAACTGAACGGACTGTACTTCTTCGATTCCGTGGCCTTCGAAACTCATGCGGACTTGATTCGTCGGTACTTCTCACCTGTCGAAAAACTTTCTCAGCAGATTTCTGAATTAATCTGGAATTGCCGAACAGAATCGGATCTTCTGATTGGTGTTCACATCCGTCATGGCGATTACAAGACCTTTGCGGACGGACTTATGTACTATACGTTTGCTGAATATCGTGAACTGATGCAACAGGTAGCGAGGTTGTTTCCTGGTCGACGCATTTCGTTTCTGATCTGTTCCAATGCGGAAATCGATCTGTCAGATTTCGGACAACTGTCCGTCACGGTTGCACCGGGGCATCCCGTCGTTGATCTATACGCATTAGCAAGTTGCGACATGATCATTGGGCCGCGAAGCACATATAGCGAATGGGCATCCTTTTACGGTGGCGTCCCACGATACCAGCATCGGAAGAACGGCTACCTACGCAATGGAAAAGAGTGGCCCGGCGTGTCAGTGGAAGACTTCAAGGTGCACACAACTGGTTTTGGCCGTTGCGAAACGGCGCATGTTCTACCCCTGCGGTAAACTTCAACACATGTCCTCCATAAACTTTGGATTATAGAGGACGCATTCGCCACGTGTACCAGAATTGGTCGCGGCAAAATTTGGCCGCAATCAAATCCGAATGTGCGTGCTCATACTCCGGAGTGAAGAATGTTGCATAGAGTCATCAGCCGAGCCAGATGGGCACTCTTAAACATTCCTTGGATCAGAGAATCGCGGGAACGCCGCGCAATTCAGGACTGGCTTTGCAGCGGAAAAGCAGGCGCAACGCCGCATGCCGTAAAGCAGGCGAACTTAAGGCAACTACAGCGGCGATATGAAGTTCAGACGCTGGTCGAAACTGGAACGTTTCGCGCTGATATGATGGTCGCCTTGGGACTGTACTTCGATAAACTGTACTCAATCGAACTATCAGAAGAGCTTTTCAATTATTCCGTACAAAGGTGCCGTGATCTCAAGAACGTTGAGCTATGGCAAGGTGCCAGCGAAGATGTACTTGCCGAAATTTGCTCAAAACTGAAGGGACGGGTGCTTTTTTGGCTGGACGGGCACTTCTCCGGCGGCGACACAGCCCTTGGCAAGACAGAGTGTCCTGTGACAAGTGAATTGGATGTGATTTTTAGTCAATCGCAAATTACCCCCATTGTACTAATTGACGACGCAAGAGAATTCGTTGGGAAACGCAGTTATCCCACAGTCGCAGAGATCGTTCAGCAGGCAAACCAATACAGCCGGATGCATGTGACCGTCTCTGACGATGCTATCTTGATTGTCCCTGAATGCATCTATGGATAATTGCGGTGTGTGGATACTTACGTCAAGTGAGTGCAAGGTGGTCTGTGTACGACGCCAGTCGGGAAGAAGATAATCGCCACATCGGATTTTGAGAACGGAAATCCAGAAATCTGCCATGCTGCTTACAGAGTGTTTGCCGTCAGTTTCAATCGTTATGGCGTGCCTCAATTCCAGAAGCACAGTAGAGGCCACCATTTGTAGTCTGCAGTCCCAATCCATGAAGAACTGGGAACTTATTCTAATAGACGACGGTTCCACAGACGGCACAGAAAAAATACTTCAGCACATTGCAGGCTCTGATTCTCGTATCTCGTACATCTCGCAGCAGAATAATGGACTAACCCAAGCTCTGATTCGAGGCTGTAACCTGGCGAAAGCACCTCTCATCGCAAGGCAGGATGCGGACGATATTTCTCTGCCAAATCGACTCGCGCAGCAACACCAACTCCTGTCAAAACGTCCGGAAGTTGGATTTGTTTCCTGCTTCGCAGACTACATTGGTCCACGTGACGAATATCTGAGCACCGTGATTCGACCTGCGGATAGTATTGAGGCCACAGAGAAGCTGCTGAATGAGCGACTCGGGCCACCGGCTCACGGGACAGTGATGTTCCGCAAGTCGATCTACGATCAGGTTGGTGGCTATCGTCCGCAGTTCTATTACGCTCAGGACTCCGACCTGTGGATGAGAATGGCCGAGGTGTCGCAAATCGCCTACGTGCAGGAATCCTGCTATCGATTTCGGTGGCATGAAAACAGCATCACTGGTTCCGGACGTTCACTGCAGTCGGAATTCGGTCGACTGGGCCAGCTGTGTCGAAAGGCACGCAGGGAAGGCCAGTCAGAACAACCCTGGCTGGAACAGGCTGAGCAATTGCGAGCGGCTATTGTTGAACGCCGCCAACAACCCACGCAAACTTTCGATTCGGCGGCGAAGAAAAGCAGCCAATTGTCAATGACTTATCTGATTGCCTGTCAGTTAGTCGCCAACAAAGATCCACGTGCGCGCTCTTACCTGCGGCAAGTGCTGCGTCACCAACCGTGGCACTGGAGAGCGTGGGTGAGGCTCGCTCAATCGCTGGTTAGCGGCGAGAAGCGAGACGCGAGAAACGAGGTATAACAGTCATGCTGAACGACTCGCCGCTCGCCAATCGCAACTCACCGCTCCGCATTCTGACAGTGGCAAATGTACCGCTCGATCCCAACAGCGGTGCCGCAGGAACGGTGTATTACACCAATATCGCCCTGAGAGAACTAGGACATCAGGTTGACGAGATCTGGGCCGACCAGTTGGGGCCACGGTGGATCGCTCATGGCAATCTGCATTCACTGCTTGAACAGCCACGTGTCTACAGGCGCGAGGTTGTGAAAGCAGTCGCGTCAAATCGATACGACGTCGTGCAGATCAGCCAGCCTCAGGGCTGGCTGGCTGCAAAGGCTCTGAAGCAACGACGATATCAGGGCCTTGTCGTGAATCGCAGTCACGGTGTCGAGTTGCGTGTGAATGAAGTTCTTCCACAGTGGCATCGGCATTTCAATGTGCCGGAATCCCGCTTTCCACCTGTTACAAAATTTCTGCAAAGACTGCTGGACTGTCAATGGCATCATACGGCGCGTTGGTTTGATGTCATCGTGACGGGGTGCAGTCAGGATCGGCAATGTGTGCTGCGCCGAACTTTGGCACGACGGGTGGAGGTGATTCCTCATGGTATCCATCAGTCGTTCCTTGATGAGCCCGTCAAGCGATCCACAGGGCAAACTTGCAGGGCATTGCATGTCGGGCAATATGCTTTCTTCAAAGGCAGTAGCCTGCTGATCGATATCCTGAACAAGTTGCTTTCTCTCAACAGGCAACTTGAATTCACGTGGGTCTGTTCGAAATCACATCATCAGATCATTCGCGATCAGCTTGCCGCCGAAATACAGGATCGAGTTAATCTGGTCGACTGGATGCCTCAGACGGCGCTGCTTCAGTTTTTTGACAGTCACAACATATTTGTTTTTCCCAGCTTCTTTGAAGGTTTTGGGAAAGCGCCCTTTGAAGCAATGGCCAGAGGGTTGTGCGTCGTGGCCAGTGACGACGGTGGAATGCACGATTTAATTCGTGACGGCCAGTCTGGTTTTCTATGTCCTGTCGGAAGTACGGAGTCGTTTGTATCAAAGATACAGACGCTCTACCATGATTCTGAGCTGCGTAACAAGATGGGCCTGGCATCCGTGCAGGTTGCGAAGTTGCTGAGCTGGGCCAATTGCGCTGCGGCTTACGAACAGCTTTATCAACAATCCAGGGAATACCGCAGTGTGGTTTGATGACCCGTCAATCGTGCGGCAGTTCTCGTGGCCAATGCGCGTCTGGTCAGCATACGCCAGGCGATTCTGCAATAGAGCTACTGGTGTGGTACGCGGAGGCACATTTATGCTCCGACAGATGGATCGGTTGTATCGCCTGCTGGGTTGGTCCGAAATCGCAACCGTAAATTTGCACGGCAAATCTGTTTGTGTGCGTATGTTCGACAGTCGTCTTCAGGCGGTTGTTGATGAATTGCGGGGCCAGTCGCGAATCTCCATCGCAATTCGAACGTTTTTGAACGAAGGCGATACGTTTTTGGACATAGGGGCAAATCACGGCTCGTACAGCATTCTGGCTGCTTCTATCCTGAAGGGAACAGGGCGGATTGTGGCCTTTGAGCCGTTTCTGAAACTTGCTGAGTGTGTAGAAAAATCTCTGACACTGAGTTCGCATAATTGCTGGGACGTAATGCGAATTGCACTCTCTGATAAGGCTGGCACTTGCCAGTTTTATTTTGATAGCACTGGTTCGGGGACCGGGAGCGTCTTCGGCAACTTCTCGGACAATGCCAAACACAGTTGTACCGTGGAAATGACGCCACTGGATTCAATCACCGAACAGCTGCGGGTGGTGGGGAGTGTATTGATTAAACTGGATGTGGAAGGCAGTGAGTTCAATGTGTTGAATGGCGCGAGGGGGTTGCTGCGGCGTTTCAGGCCCACAATAATTCTTGAAACTAATCCCGAGAGTGCCAGTGCTGCCGGACACTCCTTATCAGATCTGGTGCAACTGCTGGCGGAAGAGGGATACACCGATTTCATTGACACAAGAAACTTTGCTCAAACACTCAGCGTAGGTCAATTGGATCTGTCACGTCAGGGCGATCTTGTGGCTGTGGGTGGTCAACCAGCCATCCGTTGCTCGTCGCAGATGTGAATTCAGCAATTGACATCTAAACCGAGATGTAGCCCCATGAGGGCACTTTCCTGCTTGCAAATCTCACCAGCAGAATCGGACAAAGCCCGATGTTTAAAAATAACCCCATCCTGTATTGGTTGACGTATGCAGCTGGTTTGCAACCTGCCTTAACGCAAACGACCGTTGCGGAACAGCAGTGTCTAATCAAACATGCCACCGGGAAACGAAAGTTGGTTGAAATCGGCGTGTGGCACGGTGTCAACACGCGGCATTTCAGAGAAGTCATGAACGCCAGTGGGACGTTATATGCCGTTGACCCATTCCCCGCAGGAAGATTCTCAACGTCCTGGCAGAAGAAGATTGCGCGACGGGAGGGAGAGTTGTGTCGAAATGGAAGTCTTGTCTGGCTGGAGCAGTACAGCAATAAAGCGATCGAACGATTTATGGAGGATGATGGCGGCCTGGTTGATTTCTTGTTCATCGACGGTGACCACAGTTACGATGGAGTGAAGACAGATTGGTCACTCTGGTCCCGGTTGATTGCGGTCAATGGTATCGTTGCACTTCACGATAGCCGGTCTTACTCGGGACGCCAGATTAATCACGTTGGAGCAGCGAAGTTCACGCAGGACGTAATTGTTCATGACACAGGATTTCGTGTCATTGACGAGATTGATTCGATTACTGTGCTGCAAAGGAATGGCGAGTGAACCATAAGGATGCTCTCCGGGAACGACCGCAGAGAACGGAAAACGGAGTGCTCGATAATCGGCCTCTTCCGGTCACCGTCGTTGTTCCCACGTACCACCGAGAGAGTGTGTTGCTGGACACGATTGACGTGGTTCTTGAGCAGGATCCGCCGCCAGCGGAAGTGCTGATTGTGGATCAGTCACCGACTCATGAAGCGACCACGTCCCGGCAATTGCACAGCTGGCACGCCCAGGGCCAGATTCACTGGATACGCCTCACAGAGCCCTCGATTCCGAAGTCCATGAATCATGGTCTGGCACTGGCCAGGGAGCCGATTGTTCTGTTTCTGGATGATGATGTGACGGCTTCGCCTGATCTCGTGTCGGCTCATGCAACAGCGCACGGCAGCCATCCGCAAGTGGTCGCGGTTGTTGGGCAGGTTCTGCAGCCAGGAGAGATTTCTCAATCCGTCCCCGTCAACTGCCCTCGCACGGGACTGAGTGCCGATCTGGACTTTCCCTTTTTCAACTCGCTGGAACAACCGGTCGCCAACGTGATGGCCGGGAACCTGTCTGTCAAGCGTGAGTTTGCTCTGCAGATTGGCGGCTTTGATGAAAATTTTACCGGCGTGGCTTATCGATTTGAAAGCGAGTTCGCTCGCCGACTGATCGCGGCAGGCGGCGAGATCCTGTTTTGTCCGTCTGCTTCAATCAATCATCTGCGAGCGGACCGGGGCGGCACGCGGTCTACGGGCAGCCATCTGACCAGTGCCGATCCAAAATACGGAATTGGTGATTATTATTTTGCGTTTCTTTGCGGAGAGTGTGGCGAGGCGTGGCGTTATGCTCTTTATCGAATGTACCGTGAAGTGCGGACAAAGTTTCACTTGACTCATCCGTGGTGGATCCCTGTGAAGTTGGTGGGAGAGTTGAGAGCGATGTATGCCGGGTATTCCATGGCTAAGCGGAAGCGAAGAGAAGCACGCAACGAAAGGCGATAAGCCAACCGCATGTGACTGGAGCCATTGGTTGTTGATGATCGAGTGATGAGCAACATAGAATCAAAGGCCGTCAATCAAACGCTCTAAAACGGAAGCCACTGACAATGCAGTCACCATTCCCTGGAATGGATCCCTATCTTGAAGCTCCGAGTTTGTGGCCAGACGTGCATCATGAATTATTGTCCGTGGCCCGCGAGTTACTCAACCGCCGTTTGCGACCTCAATACCACGTGCGAGTCGAAGAGCGAGTTTATGTTTTCGATGAGAACGATCCTGGACGAAATGCGGTCATCCCTGACTTGGAGGCTCAGAAAAGGGGTCAGGAACCAATAGACAAATGGCCCGAAGGGTGCTCCGCACTATTCGTTCCTGACCCCTTTTCTGAGGCCTTC
>JAGQPY010000012.1 GCA_020426485.1 Planctomycetaceae bacterium | reverse complement strand
CGGAAGCCGGCGCGACTCTGTTTCGGGAAGCCACCTGTTTTGGCTGCCACAAAATGAACGGGCAGGGCGGAGCGGTCGGACCGGAACTGACAGATGTCCTGAACCGCTGGAAGGGTGACCGTACAGGAATTCTGCGTGAAATTCTGGAGCCCAGTTATCGCATTGAACCGAAGTATGCGGTCAGAATCGTTGTCGACAACGACGGACGCTCGACGACCGGCATCGTCACCGCAGAAGATACAAAGTCGATTTCCATTCTGGTCAATCCGGAAGTTCCGGAACCCAAAGTCATCAACAAAAGCGACATTGATGAAATCATCCCGTCACCGACATCCATGATGCCCAAAGCTCTGCTGGACAAGTTCTCCCGCGATGAACTGCTGGATATTCTGGCCTACATCACCACGTCACCAACCGCACCGAAAGAAGCGGCCCCTGACAAGGACTGAAACGAAAGCCGCAACGAAAACCGGAATGGAAAGACGCCGTATTTCGGCATGAATCGCACCACTACGCTCAGTCGTTTCATGAGACTGAAAAGGGTTCGTTTAACCCGATGCCGCACGCGAGGTTGAACGCGGTCGGGACAGAACTGTCCTCGCCTGCGGCATCGGGTCAAACATCAGGAACTCTCACGGCGCTGGGCGAAATCCCTGCCGATAGCGAAGCCGAAGAGAGGTAGACGTGCCTGGTGGAGAATCATCTTCCACGGAGATCCTCAACCAGCCATCGGCCGTCTGAATGCGATACAGCCGCAGAGGCGGCAGCTTTTCGTGGATCGAAGTCAGGTTGAAGCGGCGAGGCAGCACGGTGGGCGGAATATGATTCAGCAGCTGAGCGGCCTGTTGATTCATCAGAGCTGTCCATGCATCCGGCAATTCCTGACGGCTGGCGGGACCAGCCTTGATGTCGCGAACAGCAATCGACCACTGGTCGGCTTCGGTCGCCTCACCCTGCAGACGAATTTCCACCAAGTGCATCTGACTGGGCATGCCACCTTTCGGAACAATCTGAAACCTCAACCGCACCGCGCAGATGCCGTCGATGAATGCCAGTTCAACGGGCTGTTCGTCCGACAGCTTGATGGAAAACAGCATGGGTTCGGTCGACACCCGAGTCAGTCGCTTCAATGCCGTCAGCAACTGCTGCAGATTCGGTTTTTCTGTGGCCTGAACAGTTCTGACCAGTTCCTGCAGACCCGTGTCGGTAATCGTGGCTCCTCGCCAGGGCTGCTTCTCCAGCCATGAATTGACCGCCGTGTCAGAAACCGTCAGAACGGCCGCTTCGCGGTCTGTTACATGAGGGCGAACCGAATCGACCGCACGGCTCTGGTCGACTGCGAAAACGTTCGCGATGTCGCGGACAGTGATCAGGATGTCGCGTTCGCTGGTTTGGGCTGTCCACTGATGTCGACTGTCCGGAACAAACTGATCAACCGACTGTCGCAGAACCTGCCAGCTTTGATTCAGGCGAACCAGTTCATTGTCGATGCCTCGGTTGACCTTTGGCAGAACGTCATCAGCCACACGTCGCACAACAATGGAATCTGAGGCGGGCATCCGTCGGTAGACTTCATTCCATGCAATCTGATCCCCGATGCGTCCCAGCAGCGGAACTCCCGAGGCAAGACTCTGAACGGCCTGCGGTGTCTGATGAGCCTGCAGTGTTCCGTACGCGGGCTTGGTCAGAAACCTTTCCCCGTCGAAGATGACGGGCTTGACGACGTTGAACGTATGTTGCCCCAGTGATGTGATTCGAGCCTGAGGCGTCATGCCCACGGTGGAACTGGCGACCGTTCCCTGAGCTCGCACCGAGAAGTAAGCCTTGTCTTCCCCCGGAACGCACTCAAGCTGAATACCGGTGGTCGTCGTCTGAGTTCCACGAACATCGGCCTCCATGACACAGGTCGCGACGTTGTCACTTTCGACCGTGGTCCGATCCACAAACCGCCGCAACAAAGACACGTCCAGACTGACCGAAACTTCTGCGGGAAGCATCGACCGTTCGACAACATCGGGGCGGAAATTCGCCGAATGGTCAGCTTGGACCGGTGTGTCCAAAATCCCGGGAATCTCCAGTGATTGAGCACTCGTCGACTGCAACGGCAACGTCACCGCAAAGAGTGTCAGCAGAATCGCTGACCCTCGTCGACGGATATCGTTTTGCGTTGTCGAACGAATCGTCATTTCACGCGGGATCAATTTGATGGCCATGAAATCAATGGCGGTCGAAACACCAATTCTGAGTCCGGAATCCCGATTCGGGACCGTTGGTTGAATTGTCCGAAATTCCGGGCGGACAGAAGCACAAAAACATCCTTTTGCACCTGATCACACCAATTGTCCAGCAGGCCGCTTGTGCAGCCTTCCTGACCTGCACTGACTGCCCAGCCCGTCGTGTCAAGCGGCTTCGGGCATCAGAACCGTTGACTTTGCCGGTCAACGAAGGCTCCGCCAGTCTGCCGAACCACACGGCGGCGAATCTGGTCTGTGGGATCTGACCAGAAAAGGGCGACCGCCGATGGTCCTTCAAGGGACTTACAGGGACCGCATGCCGTCTGTCCGAAATCCCGGATTCATTCTTCGATTTCCATCAGAACAAGGCAACAATAATGTGGAACGGCCGACGGCACGGCGAAGTGTGCTGTGCACATCAGCCAACACAGCGGAATGCAACATGAATTACAACACAACAATCCGGTGCTGGTGCCTGCAGACGCTGCTGATCATGCTGATGCTGCCACCGACGATCGCTCAAAATGCCGGTGGGAATCAGGGGCAGAACAACCAGTTTCCGGGCGGAATTCTGATCAATCCCGACGGCCTCATTTCGTCCGCTGCGGGACAGCGCATCAATCCCGCGCTGGAACAGAAGCGTCTGAAGGCTCTGGCAGGCCGCACGTTGCCGAGTGAACTGGCGACGGCCAGTGAACTTCGAAAAGTTTCACTGAACCGTCTGGAGCAGTCGTGTGAATCCGCGCTGGCCGAAGGACGGGAATTTTCTGATGCTCATCGCTATCTTGCCGGGATCACTCAGATCCACTACGTCTTTGCGATGCCGGAATCCGAAGACGTCGTGATTGCAGGTCCGGCCGAAGGTTTTGCAGCCGATCGCAGTGGACGCGTGATCGGAATCGAAACCGGTCGTCCCGTGTTGACTCTGCAGGACCTGCTGACCGTTCTTCGCATCCAACGCCCTCACACCGCGCTGGGATGTTCCTTCGATCCGGATCCGGACCGCCTGGCCAGTGCTCAGGCCTGGAACAAAGCCAACAGTGCTCCCGCTTCGACCGCGGTTGCTCGACAGCGTTTCTTCCAGATGGCTCAGGTTCTGGGAAACTGGAATGTGACGATCTTCGGTTTGCCCGAATCGGGACATGCGGCCATCACTGCGGTTGAAGCAGACTTCACGATGAAACGCATCGCACTGGGGCTGGATCGGCCCGCTGTGCGAGGATTTCTGAGTCATCTGGAGATGGCTCGTCCCGGTGAGAACACCATGCGACGCTGGTGGTTTGCCCCCAGATACGAGGTGCTGGAACGGTCAACGGACGGACTGGCGTGGCGGCTGGCCGGGCCTCGATTACAACTGCTGTCTCAGGAGGAACTGGTCGACGTTCAGGGCATTCGTTCCGACGCGCCGTTCAAAGAAGTCAGTGCGGAGCGCTACACAAAGCAGTTCAATCGCCACATGGACGCACTGTGTGCGCAGTTCGCGTGTTTTGCAGGAATCCAGAACCTGTTTGATTTGTCCGTCGTCAGTGCTCTGATTCGGTCGGAACGCCTCGCCGAACAGGCGGGCTGGGTTCCCGGCCTGTTTCTGGACGACGAACGACTGCCGCTGAACGAATTTCCTGTGCCCCGGGAAGTTCCGTCGCTGGTGAACGTCAAAATGTCCGGCCGCAGCCTGATGATCGGATTGATCGGAGGCGGCGTTACGATTGTCCCGGAACAGGTGATCGGACGCACCGTCGAATTGAAACCGGAACAGCAGCCGACTATCGTGGCACCCGCAGTTCGGACCACCTGGTGGTGGGATTGAAGCCGTTTGTTTTCCTGAGTGGCGGCGGCATCCCGCGGACTGTTCCCACCCGATTCTCCGTCAGCATTTTGTGAGACGCGGACTTCAGATTCTCTGCGTCCCCTTCTGCTGGCGATTCTTCGGCACGGCCACTGAAAATGCCTCGTGCCGCTGACTTATCAGTTCACCTATGAAATCGTCTGCGGTTCCTGAATACTCAGATATTCAGATCAATCCATCGCTGAAAAACTGGGCGTCGCTGCTGACGACGGTTGAACTCGACCATGCGCAGCTGCAGCAGTTGCGGACGTCGGCTCGTCAGCGACTGGTGGAATCCGCTGTCGACTTTGTTCGCCGCCTGAATGCCCTTGCGGACGACGCAGATCTGAACACCGGTACCCAGCCAATGCTGTCCGGAAATCCGTCGGAACAGCCACTTGTCATGACCGGGCATCAACCGGTGGTCTTTCATTCCGGACTAACGTTTAAGTACGAAACAACGGAGGCCTTTGCGTCGCAAAACAATGCCATCGGCATCGCCGTCGTGATCGATACGGATCAGGGAGATGCGGGCCAGTTCAGTTATCCGGCCATTCCGGACAACACGGAACCCGGTGAACTGTCGGATGCCTTTCCGGCTGCGGAACTGCAGATTGACTCCATCGCCGAATCGCTGGGACTGTACGGTCACGGGCGTCTCAAGTCTGCCCCCGAAATCGCACAGATCAGCGACACGCTGTGTCAACGTCTGGAAGAGCTTTCCATGACGACGGCCGTGACAAATGTCCGTGAAGCTCTGCTGCAGTTTGGACAACTGTCGGCTGTTCGAGCTTCCGTGATGCAGGCCAATCTGATCACTCGCTGGCAGCACGGCATCGGCAGCCGACTGCTGGAGATTCCACTGTCGTCTCTGGCTTCGTTTCCGGAGATGCTGACCCTGACGTCCGACATTCTGAAGCAGCCTCGCCGATTTGCCTCCGCCTACAACGCTGCTCTGGAGATGTATCGTGACGAAAACAACATCCGGAACGCAGCCAATCCGTTCCCGAATCTGAAGGTGACGGACGATACCTGCGAATTGCCGTTCTGGGTCATCAGTCACAATCGAAAAACCCGACACGCACTGGAAGTCCAGCTCGACGGAAATGTGACTCGCCTGTTGGCGAACGGCCGAGTCGTCGACACGTTCGCCGGCAACATCACTCCCGACGCACTGGAACCCATGCTGCTGCAGAATATCCAGATCGTTCCGCGAGGTGCGTTGATCACGGCCTTTCTGAGGCTGCTGTTCAGTGATCTGTTCGTACATGGAACCGGTGGAGGCCGGTACGATCGATTCACAGATGAGTTCGTTCGCACCTGGTGGAATATTGAGCCACCGCCGTTTGCCGTCGCCAGCGCGTCTCGATATCTGTTTCCGGAACTGCGATCAGAACTCGCTCGGCTGGAACACATCCAGAGCCAGCTCAGAGACCTGCAGTACAATCCTCAGCGCTACCTGAACGATTCCATCTTTACTGCAGATCTGCAGCAGCGTCTGAACGTACTGTGTCAGGAAAAACAGGATCTGGTGGATCAGATGAAGCGACGGCATTCGGCCGGCGAATCTGCTCAGGACATTGGTCGTCAGATTCAGACGCTCACCAATCAGATTCGAGACGATGTGTCGGCCGAATTTGAGCGACCATTGCAGAAGCTCAATCGGCTGACGCCCGAACAGCGCGATGCGATCAACTGCCGGACCTATCCCTGGTTCATGTTTCGCTGACCTGCCTGTGTGGAACAGCTGAGGCGATCACCGGGAAGCCGTCCAGTGTGGTTGGAGATTTTTTCCGGTCTCGCCATACTTCGCGAATGTCGGCAACGAACAACATTCCGGCTTCGACCGAGGCCGAAGATCCTCTGATGACCCCGGTGCAGTTTGTACCAGGCGTAGGACCGCAGCGAGCACCCCTGCTGGCTCGACTGAACATCAAAACCGTGCGTGACCTCCTGTTGCATGTTCCGCACAGCGTGAATGACTTCAGCGACCTGCGACCGGCTCACCGACTGGAAGCGGACATCGAACAGTCCGTCCTTGGACGTGTGGTCGACCGTGATCTGAGGATGTTGTCCAAAGGACGAACTCTGGTTGGTATTCTGCTGGACTGCGAAGGGCAGTTTGTTCGCGGCACGTGGTTTAATCAGCCATGGATGCTGAAGAAGTTTCAGGACCACGAAGCCGTCATCTTCAGCGGAAAGCCTCAACGAAAGGCGGGCCGCTGGGAATTCGGCAATCCGCGAGTCCACTGGCTGGCCGGCGATGACGACGCCAGTGATCTGGAATCCGCTGTGGGCGTTCTGCCGCGATATCCCCTGACCGACGGAATCCGCATGGATCAGATGCGGCAGATGACTCGAGCGGCGGTGGAAGGCTATGCTCGATATATGGCCGATCCTCTGCCGGAACCATTCCTGGCACATCATCGTCTGCCGGACCTGCCCACCGCACTGAAGTGGCTTCATACTCCGGACACGCGGCAGCAGTTCGATGACGGCCGGAAACGTCTGGTGCTGGACGACCTGCTCGAATTTCAGCTGGGACTGGCGCTGCGTCGGCGAGTCTGGGGGACTCGATCAACCGCATGGCCCATTCCCGTGACGGCTCTGGTGGATGCTCGCATCCGCCGTCTGTTCGAATTTCGATTCACCAAAGGGCAGGACACGGTCGTTCGAGAACTGGTCGCTGATCTGGAAAAAAAGCAGCCCATGCATCGACTGCTGCAGGCCGACGTCGGAGCCGGCAAAACAGCCATTGCCGTCTACGCGATGCTGGCCGCCGTTGCCTGTGGACATCAGGCCGTGCTGATGGCGCCGACCGAAGTTCTGGCGACTCAGCACTGGGAAACGTTCGAAGAACTGCTGGCTCACAGTCGAGTCAAACGCGGGTTCCTGGTGGGCGGCCTTCCCGCTGCGGAACGACGGCAACTGCTGGCGGACATCTCATCAGGCGAATGTCAACTGATCGTGGGAACTCAGGCCGTGATTCAGGAGTCTGTCAAATTTCGCCAGCTGGCTTTGGCTGTGATTGACGAACAGCATCGTTTTGGAGTCCGTCAGCGCGCGTCATTCGGATCCGTCAGCGACAGCGACCGGGCAGCAGGCAAAAGTGATCCGCGGGCAGGAGCCGCTAATCGTCAGCCGCATGTGCTGGTGATGACAGCAACGCCGATTCCTCGCAGTTTGTGTCTGACACGTTTCGGGGACCTCGATATCTCCACGATTCGTGAATTGCCTCCGGGGCGACAGAAGGTCATCACCAGTCGACTACAGAATCAGGTCGAACAGAACCGTGCCTGGGAATTCATTCGTCAGCAGGTTGGCAAGGGACGCCAGGCTTACGTTGTTTGTCCTCGCGTTGAAGGACAGTCCGAAGAAGACGATGCTGCCGCCGAAACCGTCTTCCAGCGACTGCGGCGAACCGAACTTCAGGATCTGAAAGTGGATCTGCTACACGGCCGTATGGACCGGCAGATGCGACGGGAAGTGATGGAACGTTTCCGTCAACAGGAAATCCAGGTACTGGTCAGCACAACCGTCGTGGAAGTGGGCGTCAACGTGCCCAATGCCACTTTGATGGTCATTCTGCAGGCCGAACGTTTCGGGCTGGCTCAGCTGCACCAGTTGCGAGGACGCATTTGTCGAGGTTCTTATCAGGGATACTGTTTTCTGATCTCCGACGCAGAGACCCCTGACGCCATTGAACGACTGAAGGCCATGGAGGAATCGTCGGACGGATTCAAGCTGGCGGAACGAGATGCCGAACTTCGCGGCCCGGGTGATGTTCTGGGCACTCGACAAAGCGGTTCTCTGCCTCTACGGGTCGCCAATCCCGTCCGAGACATTCAGCTGCTGCAGGTCGCTCGCCGTATGGCTCACGATCTGGTTCGCACGGGCGAATTCGATACGCCGGAATATCACGCTCTCAAGGCTATTGTGCTGGAACGTTTTGCTCATGTCCTTGATCTGCCGCAAACCGGCTGATGCAGAAGTTTGTGCGTGATTTCTGCTGCCGGCCGCGACATAGCTGGACAGCGTCCTGTCTGTCTTTGGAGTGCGACGACTTGTCGTCGCTTTCGTTTGAATTCTCCGGTTCCCGTCATGCGGATTGCGAATTGTTCATCCGTTCCGACTGACTCACGCACCTGAGTTCGCCGGGAAGAACCGGGAAACGGTTCCGACGTTCATGATCTCATCCAATATCGATGATCACAGAATCTTCAAAGCGGTGATGAGTCTCTGCACTCCGAAAGAGACGCTGGCCTGATAGCGTGCACCATTTGACAACAGGAATTCCGAGTGTTGATCATCAATTCAATCTGACGTCGAATGAAGGACCAGTGATGGAGATTTCTGATCGCAATGCCCCGCTCATTTCTGTGCTGGCAACTGTCGGTGTTTGCCTGTCAGTCTTTCCGATCCGCGCGGTTGCCGATGACCGTCTTTCCGCTGTTTCCACATTGGCCGCGACCCTGTCAGAGGAATCTCCGACAGCCCAACGCCGGGTGTTGCATGAGATCTTTGCGGAAGAGCATATCGCTGAAGAAGCTCTGGGGGTGCTGCTGCATGCCGACCGTCTTCCACCGGAACAGCGATTTGAATATCTGTCGCAGTGGGTTCTGCCATCGGCAGATCGCCCGACGATCCGAACATCACTGGCCTTTACGCCAACTGATCCGGGGCCATATCACCCGCCGTGGCTTCTAAAGAGTGATTCCGCGAAGCCCAACCGCAGTGGACAAATGATGGCACCCATACTGGAACTGATCGATGTGGCTCTCGAACTCGATCAACTGGACACCATTCGCGCTCAGATTGCCGACGCACCGCTCGCTGTCCATTCAGATGGCGGAGTTTCCAATAACGTCGAATCGTCCCGGCGATGCGCTCTCGCCTTGATTGACGCGGCCGCCGGACGGTTCACTGAAGCAGCAGCATCTATGGAGCAAGTGCTGCAACAAACCAGAAGTCGTGCCGCCGCTGGCGACTTCCATCCAGACGATGCCCTGTTGCTGCTCCTGTCGCGCACATGGTTGGTTCCCGATCTTCGCGAAGTCACCGCTGCTCTGTTGAGTTGTTGTGATCAATGGATGAAGTCACCCTACGAGCCGACCGTTCGGCATCGCCATGTGATGGCGATGGCGTACCAGATACATACACAGGACTCTGCTCAAATCCAAGGATCCGGCGTCACCGATGACTCGCCCGTCGCCGGACAGTGGCATCCGGTCAGCCGTGGCCAGGATTCCGTACGCGGACCGGGGATGCCAAATGTTCGCTGGGCGCTGCGAACGGGACAGAGCGAACTTGTTGCCCCGATGAACCGCGATTACCTGTATTTCGCCATTCCGCTGCAGGGCAACTTTGAAGTCGAATGCGACGTCTCTGTCGCGGCGTGGAGCATCTCCTCCGTGATGATTGGCGGGCGGTGGCTGGGACCGATCTATGCGCAGAACGGCTTCGACCTGGGAAGCTTTCGCTGGCAAGCACCTCGAACGTCCATCGCGACACCTCTCACGCGTGCTCGCCATTGGCCGCACTATCGGGCGACCGTTCGCGACAGACAAATCACGACGTATTTCAACGGCGAACCCATTCAGACGCGAACGACCGCCAAAGAAATCGATCCCTGGATTGCCATCCGCAGCAATGTTCGAGACCACGGCATTGTGCGCGATATTCGAATTTCCGGGACGCCCGAAATTCCGGACAGCATTTCCCTGTCTGCCGACAGCAGCCTGAGCGTTTGGTATCCGTACTTTGGCGAATCGATCGGAGATGAAGGTGACCACTGGGTCGTGCGCAATCAGGTCCTGTACGGTCTCCACGATGGCATCGCTGCTCCACATCAGAATTCTTCGGAAGCACGATCGAAGGTTATTTCCGAAGACGTCGGAAGCGATGAACGTGTGTTGCGTTACCATCGTCCGATGCTGGAAGACGGTACGATCCAATATGAGTTCTTCTATGAACCCGGCAGGACTTTGGTGCACCCGGCTTTGGATCGGCTGGCCTTTCTGCTGTATCCTTCCGGAGTGCAGATTCATCAAATCACGGACGGTGCATATGAACAAACATCTCTGAGCCCCATGAATGTCTTTGATGAACCGCAGCACCGTCGCGGCCCGGCTCCGTTGCCAATGATGAACAACGATTGGAACCAACTGTCTCTTACAGTGACAAACGACAACGTTACGCTTCGCCTGAACGGCGTCATGATTTACGAACGCCCTCTTGAGAGCGGAAATCAACGCACATTCGGTTTGTTTCACTTCTCCGACCAAACTGAAGTACGCGTGCGAAACATCGTGTGGAAGGGCAACTGGCCGCGAAAACTTCCGGAAACTCATCAGCAGGAACTGGCCATTCAATACGACGGATTCTCTGAAGATGACGAAGCTCGCCTGCAGGCGACGTTTCATCACGACTTTCAAGTCGCTGGGTTGCCGGCGGATCGTTTCAAAGTCATGCGAGGAACAGCGGGCACGGATATCGTCGCACGCCCGGATGGACTGTTGGCATCCCGAATGGGGATCGGCGGCTATCAGAATGCGGCCATTGCTCCTTCGATTGTCGTCAAAGGAGACTTCGACGTGATCGCCGAATACGACCAGTTCGAAACGAGTCCCGACGCCACCAGCCACACCCAGATCGCTTTGATCACTCTGCTGAACAACGAAACCAAAGACGAATTCTTCACAGCGCGGAAACAGATTCTGAAACCCGGCGCTGCACCTGAACAGGTGGTTCAATGTGCGACCGTGCGACAGTTCCCGGATGGAGAGCGGCGGCATTACTTCGGGATGGAACCCATGCACGAACGAAGTGGTCGACTCCGCATGTCGCGGCGAGGAACCACCATGTATTATCTGACGGCCGAGCATGATTCGCCCCATTTTCGCCTCCGCGGTCAGCAGCCCGCAGCGACCGACGACGTGGCCATCGATGGTGTACGCCTGATGGCACAGATCCACGGGAACGGTGGCCATGTCCGTGTTTTCTGGAAAACACTGGATGTCCGAGCGGAAGCGTTGAGCGGTCCTGCAGCGGATGAATAACGAAAGCCTCTGCAACATGACCGACTTGACGCTGATTCTGAACGAGATCGAATCCGGGCGCGCTGGAACACAGCAGTTGATGGCGGTGGTCTATGATGAGCTGCGACGAATTGCGTCGGAACACATGAAACAGGAACGTCCGGGACATTCTCTGCAGCCGACTGCGCTGGTTCACGAAGCCTTTCTGCGACTTGTGGGAGACGGCAATGTCACCTGGCAGAATCGACGTCACTTCTTTGGTGCAGCCGCCATTGCGATGCAGCGGATTCTGGTTGACAACGCTCGACAGCGGCGACAGCTTCAACGCGGTGGTCAGCATCACAAAGTTGATTTGATCGAAGCTGACATCGCTGTTGAAGATCACGGGCTCAAGGTCGATCTGATTGCGCTGGAATCTGCTCTGAGTGAGCTTCAGGCTGAGGATGCACCGAAAGCCGAGCTCGTAAGGCTTCGATACTTTGCCGGGCTGTCAGAAGAGGAAGCTGCCCTGACGCTTGGGATTTCGCGGCCCACGGCTTCTCGCTGGTGGGCATATTCTCGAGCGTGGCTGTTGTGTCGGATGCAGGGAAATTCAGAGGCCTCATGAGCACTCACGACAGCTTTTCCCGCGATTTTCGGCAACTCGCGACCTGGATTCTCGTTTCGCGAAGAATTCTCCGAAATACCGTGAGGCGCGCGGTCCGTGATTCTCGCATGACGTTGTGGAGTCTGTCTTCTAATGCCAGGAACCTGACTGATGACCACCGCAGCGAACAATCCAGATAAGCCGGAACCCCCGGATTCAGACGCACCTGATGTAACTGAACTCACATCTGTCCAGCATCATCACTCCGTTTCTCCGAACTCTATTGAAGGGCTGTTCCTGCAGGCTCTGAAAATTGGCGACACGGTGAAACAGGATGCCTTTTTGCAAGCCGAATGTGGCGGTGATGTCGAGCGACGTCACCGCGTCATGGCGTTGCTGCGAGCCTACGATGACGCGGGCAGTTTTCTGGAAACTCCGGCAGGTGGGCCGAGACCAGCGGACGAGGTGTCGCTCAGCTTTCTGAAACCATCGCCCAAAGACGGTGTCAAGGGCACGATTGGGCCGTACGAGGTGCTTGAAGTTATCGGACGCGGCGGGATGGGAGTTGTGCTGCGGGCGGTTGATCCCAAGCTGAATCGCATCGTCGCGGTGAAGGCACTGCTTCCCGAACTGGCCGCCAATCCCAATTCACGCCGCCGCTTTCTGCGGGAAGCGCAGGCCGCGGCTGCGATCAGTCATCCGCACGTTGTCACCATTCATGCGGTCGATGATTCTCACGAAGACGCTCAGGGCAAACCGGTTCCGCCGTATCTGGTCATGGAATTCGTCGCCGGTCAGTCACTGCAGCAGAAGCTGGATCGAGTCGGCACACTGCGACTGACCGAAATTCTGCGAATCGGCCGCCAGATCGCGGAAGGACTCGCGGCCGCTCACAAGCAGGGCGTCATTCATCGAGACATCAAGCCGGCCAACATTTTGCTCGAAAACGGAGTGGAGCGAGTCAAGATCACCGACTTCGGTCTGGCTCGTGCGATTGACGACATCACGGTCACTCGCACCGGCGAAGTCAGCGGGACACCTCAGTACATGTCACCGGAACAGGCCAGCGGTGAACGAGTCGATCATCGCAGCGATCTGTTCAGTCTGGGATGTGTAATGTACGCAATGTGCACGGGCCACAGTCCGTTTCGTGGCGACGGCATTGCGCATGTGATCAAGCGAGTCACGCAGGATACACCTCGCTCGATCACGGACCAGAACCCGGAAATTCCGACATGGCTTCGTGAGATCATCGACTGCCTGCTGCAGAAAAATCCGGAACAGCGTTTTCAAACTGCCGAAGGCGTGGTGGCCATCCTTGATGAACACCTGAAACGTATTCAGCATCCGACGGAATCCGGTTCGCATTCGGTCATCAATCAACAGGTGCCGAACTCGCTGCCGGAAGTCTCGTCGCAAACGGTACCTGAGCCACACTCGAAAGTTCCGGACGACATTTCGACGGCCCGCCCCGCTGTCCCACCAAACCACATTCGTGTGCCGGAGACATTACGAGCCTTCGCCCGCATTATGATTGTCGTTGCAATCTTCATGGCCGGATTGATGGTCTACGGCAATTCGAACGGAATTGGCATTGGCCCGGTCGAAGCCGCCACCGTGTTCATTTTTGCCGGTTGGCCGATTTTGATGGCCGGTCTGCTTTGTCGCCGCCATATGACCAGGGAGGCCCTTCTGGTTGTGCTCTTTCTGGCACTTGGACCACTGGGACTCGTTGTCTATCTGTTCCTCAGCGACAAACTGCAACCCGCGACCGAAGCTGATATTTCTGCGCCTGTGTCGCGTTACAAAGTCGGAACCTGGCTTGTGGGTGCGGGAGCGATGATCCTTTTCTCGATGATTGCCTGGTTCCTGCTGGTCGGCTTTGAAGTCATCAACGCCCCACAAATCGCAAGGCAAAACGCCGAGACGATCTTTGCCGTCAGTATCATCGCGGCCGTAGCGTTCATTGTGCCCGGTATGCTTCTCAGAGGAGAAATCTTCGGCAACCAGCCTGTTTCAGCATTGTTCAGCTTTAGTGGCATGACTCTGCTGGGACCATTGGGAATCTGGTGGTGGATGTCTCAACAGCAGTCGAAAGACTTACACCATCCGACGACACAGACAAAGAGCCGTCCGCCCGCTTCATCACCGGGAAACGCATCACCGAATCTTTCGCCACAGGCTCATGCAGCGCAATTGAAAACTCCGTGGCCGGGATACATCGCCATCCTTGTCCTGATGGCGGCGATCGGAGGCGGGTATTCCGTTATTGATTCGGGAACTCAGTCCGGCATCACGACGAGACTGATTCGATACCCCGGATTCATGTTCACCATTTGGGCCGCGCAGTGTTTGATGTCATTGGTGCGAGGAAAGCCAAAGCCGCTCAGACCGTGGGCATTGCTGAGCGGGGCTGCATTCAGTGCCGCGATTGTCGCGTTCTTCTGGACCACGATTCTGAGATTGACTCCGGACGGTCAGGGGGCGTCCGACAACGTTTCCAGTCTGATTGAGGTCGGAGTGATGCTGACCCTTCTGTGGATTTTCTTCTGCGTCTACGTCGGATTCACCGTTGCCCCGCGATCGTCTTCGCCGACTTTCGCAGAAAACGGCGGTTCGCCGTCCGGCGGGAGAATGTCAGTCCTGCTGGTCACATTCGCCTGTCTCATCACCGCCCTGTGGTTCTTCATGAGGTCTCAGAAGCACGTTGTTCTGAGCAAAGAAACGAGCGAAGCGGCTGCGCAGTTTGTCGCTCAGCGATTCCACAAACCGGTGCTCAGCGTGACATCGATCGGCCATGGTTCAGCTGTTGTTGTTGTCCCGTCGGATCAACCTTCTGAGGTACAGGGACATCGCATCCTTCTGCGGCAGGATACGCTTGGACGGTGGGGATTTGATCCGGTGCATCATCCCACCAAGATCGTTATCAACGGCGGCGACACACTGGGACCAGCTGACCACGACTGTGGAGGGCTGATTCTTCAAGGAGATGATCCGGGCACTCATGTGGTCGTCGTCGGATTGGGACCGTATATTTCCGGCAAGGGACCGCAGGTGCTTCCGCCCGGACGACACAAACTTCCGGTCGGCACCTACACCGTGATGGTCTTTGATACCGTGGCCGGCTGGCTACCGGACGTGAAGTCCCATCCTCAGGGCGAATACCAAAAACTCTTAGGCCTCATGGACACCGTCTACAAAAACGCCGACATTGCTGGGGTACCCTACGATGCCGACACGGGCACCTACGCCTACGCACAGTACGCAGCGGGCCGCAACCCGATCAAAATCGAAGCCGGGGAATTCGTAACCGTCGATGCCCGACGCAATCTGAAGCAGATCTCCGAAACGAATTGGCGGTTCCATCGCGACGCGGATCAACGCTTCCAGCCAGGGGAATTCTACCGGTTTCTATGGAACAGCAGAAAATATTCGCTGACTGCCAGCCAGGCCAAGGTCATCGACTTTCTGCTGTGCGCCTATGCCGATGATCGCCGAATGGTTGAAGAATCAGAGATTCTGGCGACCGTCTTTCCGAACGAATCCGCACGGCCTCAGAACCTTAACTTCGTTTTCGCAGAGGGTGAACATCCCGCCTGGGGAACTGTCGTGGAGGCAAACGACGATCGGAAACAGTATGGCCTGAGGGAACTGACAACCGTGCAGCAAACTTCAACTGATGTTCGACAGCCCGACGCTCAGGAATGATCTTCCCGATGACCTCCGAAAAGGCCTGAAGACTGGACCAGCTTTCACCTGTTCGTCCGGGATTAATGTTGAGGTCGACTTCGAACGGACATGCGTTCCGCAAGCCACAGGCCAAGAACGGACTGCAGAGAATCGCTGGTCCTGTGGACGCGATAGTCGACGCCAAGATTGCCACAGATTTGTTCCAGTCGAGTGGCGAAGTCGTGGTACTGGCGCAGATATTCCTGACGCAGGCGAGCCGGATCGACCAGCAATCGGTTGTCAGAGATTTCCAAATCGCGAAACTGAGTCGGTTTGCTGAACGGAAACTCCACCTCTTCGGGTGCAACGATCCGCAGCACAACAACTTCGTGTCGAGCATGCCGGCATCTTTGCAGAGTTCTTTCCAGAGCTTCCGGGGAATCGAAACAGTCGCTGATCAGAATCAACAGACTGCGACGCTGAATGGTGGGCAACGCTGAATCGAGAACAGCCGCCAGCCCCGTATCGGCCCCGGGAGTCGTTCCCTCCAGCACGTGAATAATGCGACGAAGGGACTCACGACTGCTGGACGGCCGCAGTTGTTCACGAACCTTCGAATCAAAGGTGATCAAGCCCACCGAATCCCGCTGAGTCGTCAGCAGCCACGCCAGTGACGCCGCCAGTGCTCGGGCGTATTCGAATTTGCTGAGCGTTCGGCCGGCGTATTTCATGCTGCCGCTGGCATCGACCAGCAGGTGAGCTCGAAGATTGGTTTCGTCTTCGAACTCCTTCACGTAATACCGACCGGTTTTTCCATAGGCTCGCCAGTCGATGTGCCGAATTTCGTCACCCGGATAATACTCGCGGTGTTCCACGAATTCGACGCTGGACCCTTTGAAGGGGCTTCGGTGTCGCCCCATCATCAGCCCTTCCACCAACTGCCGAGCAACAAGCTCCAGCCGTCCCATACGGACAAGTTCAGTCGGGTTGACGGGCAGTGACGAAGGATCAGACATGAATCAGACTTTTGAGAAAAAACCTGAGCCGCAGGATGGAGATTCAGACTCCACGAATATTTCCAAATCGTTCGATATGCAGTCGCGAAGAAAACTGAAACCCATGCTGCGCTGCGGCCGCCTGAACGGCATCCCGACGCTCTCGCAGCTCCTCCTGAGTTCGAGCCTGTGGCATCAGCCAGACCTGATCGCGGCTGACGTGAGGAACATGCTGCAGGTAGGCTACAACTTCTTCAACATCCAGAGGTGATTCAATCACGAACTTCAGGATCGAAGGATACCGTTCAAACAGTGACTGAATCACGGCGGGCTGATGCCGAGTTTCATCATGACGCTGAGACCAGGAAACGTCATCCGGAGTCGAATTTTTCATCTTTGGGCTGATCGCCATCAGATCACATTCGACAGACCGATCCACCGTGCCTGCCGTCTCGATGGTGATGAATTTTCCGGCACTGCGGCAAACGTCCGTCAGTTCTGTCAGCTGAGCCGCCAGCATCGGCTCCCCACCCGTGATCACCACATGTGGCGCGGTGCTGGAGCGGACTCGTTCTTCCAGTTGAGCAATCGAATACTGTTCGCCTTCCGGATTCCACGACGTGAACGGAGTATCACAGAACCGACAGCGCAGGTTGCAGCCGGAGGTGCGGATAAACAGGGACGGTGTCTCGGCATACGGACCCTCACCCTGAAACGATTCGTAAATCTCTGAAATGAACAAACAGGCAACTCTGTCTCTAGCAAGGACTTCGCCCTCGACCCAACCGGCGAGGAATGATGTTCGACGTGGATCGCTGCAGCCCCCGGGAAGCTTCCGTTGGCCGCTTCGTCAATCGCAATCGCTGGTCAGGCCGTGCCGGATAACAACACGGCTGCACAAAAACCAGCGTCGTTTGGCAACGCCCCTATCACTCCCTCTGACAACCGCGTTCCATCACAACATGTCAGGCGGAGATTATTCGCTTCACAGACGACAAAGGAAATCATGGCCTCGGCATTCCTTCTGAAAACACAGAAGCCAGCGTTTCTGAAGGAATGCCGGCTTGATACCAGTGCCGTTCAGATCACTCCATCCCTTCATTGAGGCCGGTCGTTGAGCCTCCGCTGTGCGCCTGAGGTGTATTGGAGCATTGAGGGCAGAGAAACGCCTGCCACCGGACTTTTCATGCTTTTCATGACGGGAAAGCTGCCCGCCAAAGCACAGGTGCTGCCCCCCCGGAAACCGGGAAATTCCTCCCCGAATCCGGTACTGGTGAGCCCGACGGCGAGAATTCCTGCGGGTTGCGCGTTCATCTCATGCACACTGATGGAAAAATCCGCTCATTCAACCCATAATCCTTATTTGATCCATGTTTTCTAGTCGATTATCAATGAAAGCCGGTCCAAAAGAGGGAACACTTGAATCGGAAATGCCGCATCCTGCGACATGTTCACGGTTCACCGGATGCGGTCACCAGAGCTGATTCAGTATGGTTCGACTGTGTCGTCGTTGACAGCCGGAAGCTCAATTGGGCCAGGTTTTTGGCGAGGTCTTCGTTCAAACGAAAATCGGGCAGCGCTCGAATCGATTGAACAAACCCACCAGTCGAACGGATTTCAACTGGCCTCGCCACCTCCGGTACGGATAGAAACCCGCCTCAACTTCTCCCTTTCTGTGCAGTAAAACATCATGAACACACGAAACATTGCCTTCCTCTCGTTGGCATTCTGCTGCTCTCTGGCGCAGGCCGGAAGCTGTTGCAGACCATGCCCTTCAACAAATTGTGTCCCGGTCCCTGCCTGCGGTTCCAGTTGTGGATCGTGTGCGAATGGTCCCACGACAAAGCTGTTCATGGCAAAGGATGGCACCATTCGAGAAGTGATTTCTCATTGGGAAGCTCTTCATCGGTCTGTCGAAGCCGACCACCTGGAAGCCGAACTGGGTGAAACCAAAGGTCAGCTGGAACAGTCCAACGCCGCTCTGGAAAGTGCTCAGGCAGAACTGGTGGCCTTGAAAGAAAAAGCGGCCGCCATGGAAGCTCAGATTGCTGAACTGCAGCAAAAGCTTGGCCAGCAGACGAAAGTGGCTGCCAATCAGAAGCAGCGAGCGGAAAAGGCCGAGGCAGCTCAGAAGAAATCAGCTGATGAAGCCAACAAAGCACGCGAAGCTGAAAAGAACACTCAAAACATGCTGGCAAAGGTCCAGAAGGACCTGCAGCAGTCAACTTCTGAACGCGAACAGCTGAAAGCTGCCAACGACAAGCTTCAGAAAGATCTGGCCGCTGCCATCGCTGCTCGCAATGAATCTGCGGAAGCGTTGAAAACCGCTCAGGCGGAACTTCAGAAGATGAAGCAGGAAGCCAGCGAACCGAAGAAGGTTGCCGTCGCCGAAGACAAGGAAAAGAAGGCAGAAGAGCCGCCGAAGCCCGAAAATGCTCCGGAAAAAACGGAACAGCCGAAGGAAGAGAAGCCGGAAGCTCCGAAAGCCAAATAGTGATGCATTGAGCGTCACCTGAGCTGAAACGTCAAAAGCCCCGCGAAATCACTTCGCGGGGCTTTTCTCATTCTGTCGTACTCGCTTTCAAACCTCAGCGTTGCGGCACGTAAACAGCAGAAGATTCGATCAGCAGGATCTCCGTGTCTGACAAAGTGGCCTTTCCCTTCACGATAACCAGTTGCTTCTCGTGAACATTCAACAGCTCGCGAGTATCGACCGGGATGACCTTGCCCGATTCATCCACCAGAGTCACGCGAGCCAGATAGTCTTTAATGTTGCGGCTGCAGAATGGACACGTATGAGGATCATGATCTTCTTCGCCTTCGTGTCCCGTCGCATCGGTGATCACGAACACGGCCTTTCCCGGCTCCCACGGCGGTGATTCACCAGCGTCGATCCGACCACGTATCACCACGTCCGCGACTTCACCAACTTCGGAGTCTTCCAGCAGGATCTTTCGAACTTTGCTGACACTTGTCGTTTCACCCGGTGGATCACTCAGCTGCAGCTTTTCTCGAAAACCCTGGATCCGACTGTCTTCGGCCGATGGACACCCCATCGTGCTCAGCAAAAGTCCTGCACACAACACGAGCCGCGATAGACCAGCAAATTTCATGTTTATGTTACCTCAACGGGGTTGATGTCCTCACCAGAATACACGGGACACGTAGAACGCGACCGTTCACCGATCTGACGTGATGCTGCTGGTCGCTCTGCGGGCGTTGTCAAAGTAGAAAGGCTTCGCCCACGGTTATTCGATCAAGCTTTCTGCGATCGCCGCCGGAACACAGGCTGTCGACCGGTTGGTTTATTCTACGCAGAATCTTCGATTCCTGTTGAGAGGTTTTGTGGGTTCCGGCGACCAGACGATGACTTCACTGGCCTGGCATCGGCGGCAACTGGTGACCGTTTGTAAAACCGGCGTTCACCTTGAGTCATCGGGCACTGGTCCGTGTAGAACACCCTAACTGTTGGACATCCCTTCAGACGACGTCTGCCTTTCGGATGGAACAGAACTCCTGCGGAACGGCGCTATGCCCATTGACGTAAAATGCCCAAAATGCAGTCAGCAGTATCGCCTGAAAGATGAGCTGAATGGCAAGAAGTTCAAATGCAAAGGATGCGGTTCCGTCGTGACCGCTCGCCCGATTGCGCCAACGGGCACCGGCTCAACCCGGGCGACGCCCCCTCCACGAACGCCACCCGGGAAAGCTGGCCCGACCGCGACGCAGACCGACCAGAAGTCCAAACGCCCTCGAACGCCCTCGTCTGCGTCGCAAAGCCGAAGTGATCAACCGCCAGCACAGCGCCCGACGCCGGCTCGTCGCCCATCCAGACCGAACCCTGCCGGGCCGAATCCTGCCAAACGGCAACAGCAGGTTGATCCGTTTTCGGACGCCTATCGCGATACAAATCCCGATGATCTGTACGCAGAGCCTTACGACGAAGCCGATGACGAATTCGCAGAGCCGTACGATGATAAAACGGTAGATCACTACGACGACCCTTTCGGCTCTGCACCGCCAAAGAAGCGTTCCGGAGCAAAGAAGTCGTCTTCGAAGAGCAGGAACGGCTTGAAGTGGGGCTTCAACCCTCACGGCCTGAACGTGGCCATGACGTTTGGCGGTATCGTGCTTTTCGTTCTGGGAATCAACGAAAGCCGTCTGGCCGCCAAGTCGAATGCTGTCCCGGCAGAGATCTCGCTGGTGGAGCTGATCGACAAAGGTGCAGGAGAGAACATCTATCTGACGGTCTCCGGCGTCGAACCTCAGACTGGTGAATTCGTGTACGAACAGCGCAGTCGAGGACCGCTGTCAAGCTACAGCAAAGTCTGGATCCCCTGCGTTCCCGCCGATTCGAATCAGCAGCAGGTGAAGTTTCTGCTGTTCAGCACCAAAGCTTCCGACGATGATGCCGTGGGACGTCTGATGGACACCCGTTCGCACACGGGCATGATCGTCAACGACATTCGAGGCCTGGGAAGTGACGAACGGCGTTTGTTGCAGAGTAATCTGCAGGGAACAAATCCCGATGACGTACTGATCTTCGAGGTCGGTCGAACACCTTCCGGTGCTGCCGCTCGACTGGCATATTTCGCAGGCGGTGTTCTGCTCACGCTGGCCGGTCTGGCATGGATACTTCTCGGCGGTGAATCTGCGGCGACCGCGGCACCTGTTCGATCTGCGGCACCTGTTCGATCTGCGGCGACGGCTTCGCCAAAGAAGGCCGTCGCAAATGCCAAACGCGGCCGCCCGCTGACGTTGAGTCAGAAACTGTTCTCCTTTCAGGGCCGGATTGGTCGAGGCACCTTCTGGGGCTACTCCATCGCGATGTATGCGGCGGTGATCGTCAGTCTTCTGCTGATTGCCGTCATCACCGCTCCGCTCGGACCGGATTCCACCATCGGAAAACTTGTCCGCGTCATCGGAATTCTGGGCCTGACCGTGGTCATGGCATGGTCAGGAATCGCGTTGCAGTACAAGCGCTGGCAGGATCGAGGCCGTCCGGGAATCATGTTTCTGGTCTCCTTCATCCCCTTCATCGGCGCTGTGTGGGTTTTGGTGGAATGCGGATGTTTGCCGGGAACTCCGGGCAGCAACCAATATGGTCCGCCACCCGCCTGACGAGGGCTTCGCCCTCGACCCGGTGGCGTGGTTTCCTACCAGAGGTGGTCCGTCACAAGCGCCCAAACGCTTTTGATGCGTGCTTTGACTACTGAGGGTAGTGGTTCGGGTGAGTCGAGCGTCTGCGAACTTCTCGGCGAGTAATCGCGGCTCGAATCATGAACAGCGCTTTTAAGCCGGGCGGGGGAAAAAGCAATCGGGAACGCAGACCCCGCAATCCGGAATGGTGTTCGAATTCGATGTGGTCGTGTACTTCGGTGGTCTGTGAATCGACGGCTGTGAAACGATGTCGATGTACCCAGGACTTCATGGGTCCGGCTACCTGAGTATCCGTGAAGCCGTCGACGCTGACATCGGAATGCAGGGCCTTCCAATAAACGGGTAATGGCCCCATCCACATCGTGAACTCGGCCACCGAACCTTCCGCCAACGGCTCAAATTGATGTACCTGCATGATCATCAACGGAGGCGTCAGCGTTTTCAGAATGCCGGGTTCGAAATGAAAAGCGGACACTGCTTCTTTGGAAGCGGCCACGGTAAATCTGTGATCAAATGTTGCCATGAACGTTTTGCCTCGATCCGACACGATTGTTTTGCCGGCTCCCACCAGATGACGTTATGACATTTCCGAAACAAAGCCACACCGAGCTGCCGGTTGAACCAGCACATCTCGAATGTTTCGGGCCGCCTCACATCGTAATCATTTCGAACTTTGGTCAATCCGGCTACAGTTAATCTTTCCCGACAGACCGCTGGTTCTGATCCGTCATTCGGCAAGTTCAGCGGATTGACAATCGCGATTCTGGATCTCACGAAAATGGACCTGATCGTGTGCGTATGTCAGCGCGGCCGGCGAGCGTACCTGGCGGACGCGATTTCCACTGGCTGACAAACCGAACAGAACCATCAGATGAAACAATCAGATCATGGATTTCTTACAGCTCAGTAACAAAAACATCCTGGTTGTCGGCGTGGCCAATCGGAAGAGCGTTGCCTGGCAAACGGCAGAATTACTGCTGGAAGCCGGTGCGAACGTGATTTTCTCCGTTCGCAGTGAACAGCGGGCCGCAACGGTCCGAAAGCTGGCCCCCAACAGCAAAGTCTTGATCTGTGACCTGGAGCATCAGGACCAGATTGATCTGTTGGCGAAGGAAATCACCCGCGACGTGGGGGTGCTGCATGGCATGGTGCATTCCGTCGCCTTCGCGGATTATTCCGCTGGCTGGCTTCCGTTCCATGAGACGCCTCGGCCGGCCTTCCTGCAGGCAATCGATGTCTCCTGCTACTCGCTGATCTCGCTTTCGAACGCTCTGAAGGCAGCACTGGATCCGGAGCAGGGCAGCGTGGTCACGATCTCGATTTCCACGACTCGAATGGCGGCGGAGAACTATGGGTACATGGCACCCGTGAAAGCGGCCCTGGATTCCAGCCTGTGCTTTCTGGCAAAGTCGTTTTCCCGATTCTCCCGCATTCGCTTCAATGCCGCCTGTCCGGGGCTCCTGAAAACTTCTGCTTCGGCCGGTATCCCGGGTTATGTCGACAGCTATCTGTTTGCCGAAAAAGCGACCCTGCGAAAACAGGCCGTGCAGACGTCGGAAGTCGCCTCCACTGTTGCCTTTCTGCTGAGTCCCCGATCGTCGGGAATTAATGCTCAGGGAATTGTGATTGATGCCGGTATGGAAACGAACTACTTCGATGATGAGTTGATCCATGGCGACACAACCACCTGAAGCATCGTCGTCCGCCTCGGCATCCGATCATTCGGCCCCCGACCCGTGTTGTGCTGGTGGGGACGAAATCGAACACCGGATTTCCACCATCGAAGCGCGATGGCTGGTGGGCCTGGTGCTGGTGGGCCTGTCCTTCCGCATCATTGTGGTGATGCTGCGATCCGCTGACCTGAGTACCGATCCCGACGCCTACATCGGACACGCCACCACACTGCTGCAAAACGGCTGTTACTGCGTTCCCGGGACATCAAACCCGACAGCGTATCGGTCTCCGTTTTACCCGGCGCTGCTGGCGCTGTTGATTGGTTCCGGTCTGAAACCATCCGCCGCAGCCGGACTCGTGAATGTGGTATCGGCCGCGCTGCTGACGATCGCCACCTGGTGGTTGGCTCGCTTTCTGGGACTCAGAAAGTCAGCATTGTATATAGCCACGGCCATTACCGCTCTCGATCCGCTGCTGTTGCGCTATGCGGCTCTGCCCATGACGGAAACACTCAGCGCGATGCTGCTGACCATCGGTGTCCTGCAGCTGCTGAAAGGAGCGTCGCGCATTCGCCTGGGCGAGCCGACTCGACGAATCATCCGCGCCTTCGCGTTGAGCGGACTGTGTTTTGGACTCAACGGCCTTTGCCGCCCGGTTGCTCTCATCACCTGCGCACTGATGTGTCTGTGCGGGGCGTTTCTGATCCTGTTGCGTCAGGCACCCGTCGGAACGACGATCTCCACGGGAAGACGATTCCTGTCGTCATCGTTTTGTCTGATCCCCGGAGTCGTCTGTGGCATCATTCTGTTGCCGTGGATCGTTCGGAACCAAATGGTATTCCATGCGTTCATCCCGGCGACGACTCACGGGGGTTATACGTTGCTGCTGGGCAATAACGACGTCTTCTATCGCGAGGTGGTGATGGCTCCGGGACAACCCGTCTGGTCAGGTACCAGTCTGCAACGCTGGCAACAGGACATGCAGCAGCAGGCGGAACAGGCAGTCGCCGGAAATCGCTCGGAAGTCTCAATCGACCGATGGATGTACGATACCGCCGTTCAAAGGATCGCCGAAAATGGTGCAGCCTTTCGACGGGCCTGTCTGCTGAGGTGGAAGCGATTCTGGGCGACGACTCCTGAAGCGGAGGCGGCTGAAACCGGGGTTTTCCTCCGCAGAATCCTGTCCCTGTGGTACGGCGGACTGTGGTGCGGGCTGGTGGCCTCGCTGTTCTGTATGATTCGTCGTCCCGGTGATATACAGCTGCTGTGGATCGCGATATTATCCTTCCTGCTTCTGCACACGTTTTACTGGACAAACGCTCGCATGAGAGCGCCTTTGACGGGAATCATCTGTGTGCTGGGAGTCATCGGCTGGCAACAGGTGTATTGCCTGTTTCGCCAGCCATCCCGCAGGTCCTGCCCGCCATCCGCTAAGGATTGAAGTTCGTCGGACGGGATGTCGGCGTGGTGCTGACGGGATTTGGTTTTGTCTTCTGTTTTTCCAGTCTTCGCATAAGTCAAATCGATGATCTGCATTTCTGTTACGCCATCGTCACGCACTCTGGCTCCGGCTGACATGCTGAACGCTTCGCGCAAGTGTGATCTGATTGAGTTGTGTCTTGACAGTTTCGTCAAGACGCCGGATGTCGGAGAACTGATCAAAGTTGTCGACAAGCCGGTTCTGGTGTCATGCCGTCGTCAAAAAGATGGAGGCAACTGGTGGAAGACAGAAGACGAACGTCTGCAGTTGCTGCGAAATACGATTGTTGCCGGCCCCGCCTACGTGGAACTGGAAGTCGACATCGCCGACAAGATTCCTCGCTTCGGTAACACCAAGCGCGTCATCAGCTACACCAGTCTGAATCGTCCGCTGGGAAAAATCGACGACGTCTTTGAACAGTGCTACAAGGCCAAAGCCGATATTGTGAAGTTCACATGGCCCACAGAAGATCTGGATTCCGCATGGCCGCTGCTGGCCGCCGTCACTCAGTCGCGCGAACTTCCGGTGGTGGGGCAGGGCATTGGGAAGTCCGGACTGACCTTTTCTCTGCTGGGTCGCAAATACGGTTCGCCATGGATTTACGCCGCCCTGGAACGAGGAATGGAAGCCTATGAGTCTCAGCCGACGGTCTGGCAGCTGGAAGAAGAATACTGCTGGGGTGACATCACCAGCAAAACCCGATTCCTGGGCGTGGTCGGCTTCAGCGCGGCGGAAAATACGACCGTGCGAGTCTTCAATGCAGCATTTCAGGAACTGGACAAACCCATTCGCTGTCTGCCGCTGATGCCCGGCGATATGGATCGACTACCCAAGATGCTGGCCGGGATGAAAATCAATGCTCTGCTGGTCGACCCGCTGCACAAGGGCAACATGGCCGCAATGTCCACCCCCGGCGATGAGATTTCTCAGCAGTCCGGTTACATGGATGTGGTCATGGAAGGCAAGTCCGGCTGGCGAGGTCGATCGACCATCTTCGACGCGATCAACAAAGTTGCAACCAACACCAAAGGCTCCGAACGCTGGGCAGAAGGACGAGCCACCATGGTCTTCGGCACAGGGCCGCTGGCGATGGGTGCGATCGAATTTATGAAGGCACGCAATGCAGCCGTCAGTGTCTCCGGACCTTCCGACAACGCCGCCACCACGGTGGCCAAAAAGCATTCCGTCCGTCACGTTCCCTGGTCGGCCATCCATTCCACAGCCACCGATGTGGTTGTCCTGGCCGGTTCCGACATTCGGTGCGGGACTGATCGCGGCATGCTGAATCCGTCGCTGCTTCGAGAAGGCATGCTGGTCATCGATCTCACCGCTTACCCCGGCGAATCTGCTTTCGCCGTGGAGGCCAATGTTCGTGGTTCAGTTTACCTCAGCCCGTCGGCGATTTTCGCGGAACAACTGGGTCAGCAGTTCCGCACTCTGGCCAACATCGACCTGCCGGTCTCCGCATTCCAGAAAGCTCTGGGTGGATAAACATCCGGGTGACGGGCCATCATTAACCTGTCAGCAAAAAGGCGGCGGCGCGGCAAATTGTCATCGCCTTTCAGCAGCGATCTTCCGAAGCTCCCGCAATTCTTCGCGAGTCAGGTCGCCACTCGCATCGACGTCCAATCGCTTGAACAGGCGGTCGAGTGAGCGACGGCCTTCGCCGGCTGGGTTGTTCACTTCCTGCAGAGTCAGCTTGTTGTCGCCGTCAGCATCCAGCCTTCGAAACAACTGGTCGCCCTGACGTGCAGCTTCTCGAAGCTGCTCTGGTCGAAGTTCCACCACGGACTTACCCAGGTGGAGTTCCGGCACGACATATTCCACATAACCCAGCAGCATTTCATCGAACGTCTGCGGCCCCCATTTCACGTTGATTGTGGGGTCCGGATTTGCCGGGTTCGCGGCACTGTTGTCAAACCAACCGGTGAAGCGAATCGTGTCGCCACGGGAAACATTCATGGGCTCTGCAAGTCGATACAGCAACTGCCAGTTGAAGTCATAACGAGGAATGTCCAGCACGGTCTGAGTACCACCGGCGGAAACAACATCGTACCGCGCTGCCTTTCCTCGCAGATGCATGTGTGGCAGAAAAGCCAGCACCTGAACGTCCGCCGGAACTCGCAGTGAGGCGGTTTCGGGATGATTGTCGGCTCCGGCCGGAATGTTGATACGACCATTCAAAATCCCGGCCACTCGGATCTCGTGCTGTGGAGGCGATTTGGCAAACACGATACCCATTTCTGTCAGGTCTTCGGTCGCCGTTCCGTTGGGCGTGTAGTGCATCTGAAAATTCAGAGTCGCACCCTTTGGCAGTTTCTTAGCGTACCCATCCGGATAAATCAGCGTGCTGTTTCCCGGAACATAGATGCCCCAAAACCCCTGCCGCTCATCTTCCGTCGGATCAACAGGTTCATCAGAATCACGATTGCGACCCGATCGAATGGAAACAATCACGTGATGGACGACCGCTCGGTTACCCGGCCGAACTTCAATGGCCTGCACCCATTTGTCTTCGTCCAGATCCGTCTCCACGCGAATATTCTGATACGGCATCGTGCCCGTCGCCTTGATCCGTTGAGCCTTCGGGAAACCGAAGACGGCGTCCGGTTTTCCAATCAGCCAGCCGTCAGAAAATGTTCGTGCGGCAGGAGCGTCTTTAGGATCTCCTTCCGGTCGGCCGGCAGCCACCCAGGAAAGCAGGGTTTGCTTCTCGGACTCCGCCAGAGACCGATCGTTCAGCCATTTGCCGGAAACTCCCGGTTTTCGGTCTTCTGTATCCGCCGCAAACCATGGCGGCATGAGTCCTCGCTGCAGAACTTCCCGAATCATGGGCGCGTGTCCCACGACATCGTCGTAGGTTTCCAGCGAAAACGGCGCGACACCGCCGTCGCGATGACATTCGATGCAGTGTCGCTGAATCAGTCTTGAGATCTCGCGGTGATAAGTCACTCCCGCAGAATTCGGTTCAACCGGTTCCAGATCCAGCGCACAACCCGGCGCATCGGTCGCTTCGACCAACGGGGCCTTTCCGGACAACAGCGCCGTCAGTGCATCGCGAAGATAGCGCTCACGAGGCTCATCGATCGAATAACCAAAGCCATACTGGTCGTCGACCGCTCCGTGATAGACGACTGTCCTTGAAGCATCCATGACCACGACATCGGTCGTTGTCTGTGCGTTGACTGCACGAGCCAGCTCCTGCTGTGGATCGAAGACGTAGAAGGCATTGTCGCCCAGTTGCCGTTGAGCCTCCTGCATGTCCGCCGCTTTGTCCACATCCACCGGATTCACCAGCACAAATGCCACACCCTGGTCGGCAAATTCGTCGGCCAGCGACTTCAGCGTGGGCAGATACTTCAGACTTAGCGGACAACTGGTGCTGGTCATCGCGACCACCAGCGCCTGGCGGTCTGCGAATTCACTCAGACGATGAACCATACCGTCCAGAGTGCGATATTCCGTGTCGGGCACGAAGCGTCCGACACCATGATCGCCGGGAATCAGTCGCGCCGGTCCTCGTCGGATCGGTCCGGGATCGGCAACCGGTTTCGGCGGCGAACCCGCTGCTGCGGTTTCCGAGTCGTCTTCGACCACTCCCTGCAACGCTCCGGCCTGCACGGCCTTTCGGGCTTCTGCGAATTCGACGCGCCCGTCGGAATTGGTATCCAGCAGCTGAAAGATCCGTGCGTCCTTCAGCTCCTGCGGCGTCAGGATGTTATCACCGTTGACGTCGAGCTGACGGAATCGCTCTCCCAGTTTGGCAGGAGGCGCTGCGGACAGACTTCGCAACATCACGACAGCGCTCAATGCCGCGATTCCCGACGCGGTACAAATCCAGGATGACCTGATCCTGATATTCATGCTCTTCTACTTTCGATCGATGGCTGACCTGTCTCCGGATGGACTCACCCGCAGAATCCGTCAGAGCGTCATCATGAATCAACACCGAATCCGAGGAAAAGTGCCGGAGCTGCCGCAATTGGACAAAATGCAGCAGGTGCGAAGTCTACTTCCCAAAATCGGGTCCAGGATACCCGTTGACCCCTCGTTTTCTGCGGCAAATCAGAGTCCCGCCCGTCCTGGAGCCCTCCGGCAGTTCGTGCCGAACCAAAAACGTTTTTTGCCGCCAAAGCAGATCCCTGAAGCAAAGACTGCCGCCAGCGGGCGAGTTGGTGTTGACGCAATTTGGGGTTTTTCCAAAATTGCCCCACCTTTCCTCATGTTCTTCCGCGCGGACAGGATCGTCCGCCGGAAACACACTGATGAGCGCTGACTTCGGAACCTCTCTCAGAAGGCCCGATCAGCACACTTGTCTCTCATCCTCTCACCAAGGTGCTCACGTGAAACGACTTCACCTGTACCTACATCAGCACCACCGCAACTCCACACCGCGGATGACATTGGAGCCGAAATTCTCTCCGGGAATTGCTTGGCTGACGGTCCGCAGAGTCCTGGTGTTCGCCGCGATGGCGTCGCTCACGACGTCGGTCAATGCGGGTTTATTCGATAAGCCGGTCTATCAGCACGCGGGGTCTTTTACCGAAACCACCCGGTTGCCGAATCCAACTGAGCCCTCCTATTTTCGACCCATATCGGAAATCGGCCCCGTTCTGCGCGGACAGTCGGAAGGCGGCGTTCCCATTCCGCCGGGCACCACCGCTCCCGCGAATTCCGGCATATTCGCGCCGTTGACGGGTCAACCTCCCGTGACGACATGGACCGACCCCGCGTTGTCGCAGCCATCGACATGGAATGCTTTTTCTCCTCCGATCAGCAGCGATCCCTTCGTGACCGATCCCAGTCTGGGACAGGTCGCTCCCTATGCACCGTACACACCGTATGGGGCACAGCCATTTGGAGCGTCGCCAGGCGGCATGAACATGCCATTCAGCACCTATGGAGTCAACGGACCTGCACCGTACCGGATGGGCTGGCAGAACCGGATCGATCTGGAATACATGCCCGAAGCGTCCGTGAACAATCGTCCGGGGAACTTCGGCCAGTTTGGCGTCGACTACGATCTGGCATGGACGGGCCCCTTTATGCCTGGCTGGATTCTGCAATGGACCAATGAGTTTCGCCTGCGAAACTGGGACGGTCCGCTGGGAGTCCCCGGTCTTCCCGGTGAAGCTTTCCGATTCGGCTGGGACTTTGAACTGGAGACACCTCAGAATGGTCCCGTGTCGATGAGCTTTGGCATCACGCCATCGATCAACACGGACTTTGGCGGTTCGCTGTCATCGACCGCCTTCCAGCTGGATGGGCGAGCTTTGTTTCTGTTTACATTGGATCAGTACTGGTCGATTGCACTGGGTGCCGCGTACTGGGATCGAGTCGATGATCGTCTGCTGCCCTATGCCGGTTTAATTTACCGGGACGATTTCTGGGAATGGCGAATCATGTATCCGGAGACCACGATCAGTCTGTTCCTGGGCAACGAAGCTCAATGGGCCAAGTGGGCATATATCCGAGCGGAATACCACGTCGAAGCCTATGAAGTAAACACCGGAGCAGGTGGTATGGATGAAGTGGAACTGTCCGACTATCGCCTGTTGGGTGGTTTCAAGATGAATGCCGGACTGTACCAATGGTTCATCGAAGCCGGATGGGTCTTTGACCGAGAAATCGACTACGGCCTGCCCGCCAACGGCAAGATCACTCCGGATACCGGCTTTATCGCACGAGCCGGCTGGCGCTATTGATTGTTCGCCCCTTCCCAACCGTTCCCCGCAACCAGCTCCACTGCGGTTTTCTGTGGCCTTCAGCCAGACCACCAACCGACAAAAGATTTGAACCATGACCACACCCGTCGCCGTGATTCTGGCCGCCGGCAAGAGCACACGGATGAAATCTGAAACACCAAAGGTGCTGCATCCGGTTTGCGGACGACTGATGATCGAATACGTTCTGGATGCCGCGCGAGCCGCCGGGGTTGGGAAAATTGTCGTCATCGTCGGTCACAAAGCCGACATGGTTCGCTCGGCCCTCTGCCACCACAAAGATGTGGTCTTTGCCGAACAGACCGAACAAAAGGGCACCGGTCATGCCGTCATGATGGCGGAACCGGAACTGCGAGACCACGACGGGTCGGTCCTGATTCTGGCCGGTGATACTCCATTGCTGCAGGGATCATCGCTGAAAGCTCTGCTGGACGCTCAGTCCCGCGACAATGCGGCCTGCGTCATCGGAACAGCCGACACCGCCAGCAACGAAGGGCTCGGGCGAGTCGTCCGTAACCGCGCGGGCGACTTTGAATGCATCGTCGAACACAAAGACGCGACTCCTGAACAGCGAGCCATCACAGAGATCAACACGGGCTGCTACGCATTCAGCACGCCATTGCTGCTGAGTTCGCTGAAGAAGATTCAGCCAAATAACGTTCAGGCCGAATACTATCTGACCGATTGTCCCCGCATTCTGATGGACGATGGTCACAAAGTGACGGCCAGCTGCAGCCTGACCATTCAGGAAGCCATTGGTGTGAATAATCGCATTCAGCTGGCCGAAGTGCGTCAGCACATTCACGCTGAAATCCTGCAGAACCTGATGCTGTCCGGTGTCACCATCGTTGACCCCCTGCAGACATCGATCGACCACGGAGTTCAGATCGGCCGCGACACAACAATCCGCCCCTTCACCGTCATCGAGGGTGATCTTCGCATCGGCGACAACTGCACCATCGGCCCCTACGCTCACCTGGTCGGCCCACAGGAAATCCCCGACAACACTGTCGTCAGCGGCAATTCCTGAGACGATCAGCACCCGCACCGGACTCCTGCCCCTCAGCATAAGCCGCCAAACTCAACGGCCGAACCATGCTCACCGGTTCAAGGGCCGGATTTTAAACAATGTAAGTGGCCATCGCGATCTTTGCAGAAGATTCGACCGGCGGCCAGGACGACGTGAGGCCAGACGTCGCTGCGGGATCGAATATCCAGGTGTGCCCGTTCCTGATAGGCATCGGGGGAACGAACGGCTGTTTCGGCAAGCGTCAGTGTCCCGCGACCGCTCCAGATGATCAATCGGTCATCGCCCGTGATGATGCACGATCCTGCATCGCCAAACTGACCACCACTCCAGAGTTCGGAGCCTGTTTCCCAGTCCAGGCAATGCAGTTTCTGCCACGCCCAATAAACACGTCCGCCATGAATGATGGGTGAGCACACTTTGGATGCAAACGGCTGTTCCCAGATCTTCTCAATTCCTGACAGCGTCACCTTCAGCTTGCAGATGGCATTGTGGTTGTAGGCAGAAGTAATCAACAGGAAGTTTTCCGACACCGCTGGCGTGGCGATGTTGTTAACAAAGTTGGTCGTCCATTCGTATTCCGCGACCGTCTTCCCCGCCGCGCCTTCGTCCAGACGTACAATCAGCAGCCGATAACACGTCAGCACTGCCACACACGGCAGGCCTTCCACAGTGATCGGGACCAATCCTCCGGTATGGCCAGCCGGACCGGTGGCATCCGATGACCAGACATGCTGTCCGGTTCGTTTGTCGAAGGCCATGATCGCGCCGCTATCGGCTCCGACTTCAATCAACACCCAGTTTCCATGAATCAAGGGCGATGTCGTGTAACCATAATCGCGCAGTCCGGATCGTCCGATCTTTGGACGACGGGCCACATGAAAATTGTCATAAAGATTGAGGTGCCATCGGCGCGAGCCCTGCTGTTTGGCATCCCAGCAGTTCAGATCACCATCGCAACTGAGCGTGTACAGAAAACCGGTTTCCGCATCATATTCAGGTGTCGACGTTGGGCCGGAATACAGTCCTTCGTCACCCGTTGCGAGCCGACCGTATCGAGGACACCGATAACTGGATTTCCAGATTTCCTTCCCGGTATCGGTGTTCAGGCAGAAGACTGTATCCTGATCGTTACTCCAGCCCATGGCGTACAATCGGTCGCCGATAACGATCGGTGAGGTTCCGCCTTCACCTACAGCAGCCGTCCACATCGGTTGATCGTTCACCCAGCTGGTTCCGTCCCACAACGACGCTTCCACGGTCACATCCCGCCGATCAGCACCACGCCAGTGCGGCCAGTCTTCGGCCGCGCACGTCTGCGAACACAGCAACAACAAAGCGATTGTTCTCATCAGAAACATAATGAACCCACCCCTCAGACAAAGGAAGTTGATTGTCCGATTTCCCTGGAGCACGGCCCATGACATCAACTGATCCTGGAGTCGTCCGCTAGCAGCCTGTTGAAAAACGGGACTG
>JAGQPY010000129.1 GCA_020426485.1 Planctomycetaceae bacterium | reverse complement strand
TGATTGAATTCGCCCGCAACGTGATGGGGCTGGAAGATGCCAACAGCAGCGAATTTCAGGCCGACACTCAGCATCCGGTCATCTGCCTGCTGGAAGAACAGACGAACGTCGAAAACAAGGGCGGAACGATGCGACTGGGCAGTCAGCCCTGTATTCTGTCCGAAGGTTCGCGAGCCCTGCAGGCGTACGGCAGTTCGGAAATTCACGAACGGCATCGGCATCGATATGAGTTCAACTCACAGTACCGCGAACAGTTTATGCATGCCGGGATGACTCCGGTCGGCACCAGTCCCGACGGCAGTCTGGTGGAAGTGGTCGAAGTTCCCGATCATCCCTGGTACGTAGCGGTTCAGTATCATCCGGAATTCAAATCACAGCCAAACCGGCCGCACCCACTGTTCACCGGTTTCGTCGGTGCAGCTCTGGAACAACGACAGACGCGGCCAAGGCAACTGGTGTAACTCTTCCGCAGGAACGGCTTCGGCGATAAAAAGCAGAACAGCGCCGACCCGAAAATCGTTTTGACATCCCCGTCAACAATTTCGTTTGAAACAGATCTGGTTCAGAAAGCAAGTGTGAGATGGCAAAGAAATCCATCGCCAGCGTAGACGTGTCCGGTAAACGAGTTCTGATGCGAGTGGACTTCAATGTGCCACTGGATGGGACTCGCGTGACTGACGATGGCCGAATTCGAATGGCACTGCCGTCGATTCGTTCCGTCATCGATCGTGGTGGACGTCTGATCCTGATGAGTCACCTTGGTCGTCCGGAAAAAGGAGCGGATAATTCTCATTACAGTCTGAAACCCGTTGCTGATCGGCTGGCCGAACTCCTGGGCACCCCCGTTGCTTTTGCCTCCGACACCGTTGGCGAAGATGCCGCTGCTAAGGTCAATTCACTGCAGGACGGTCAGGTGCTGGTTCTGGAAAACCTGCGCTTCGAAGTGGGAGAAAAGAAGGGCGATCCGGCGTTCGCACAAAAACTGGCCGCCTTCGGCGACATTTACTGCAACGATGCCTTCGGCACCTGCCACCGCACCGATGCATCCATGTTCGCAGTCCCCCAGGCCATGGCCGGCAAGCCGCGAGTCGTTGGCTTTCTGGTCGAAAAGGAAATCCGGTATCTCGCCGATGCCATCGAAAACCCACAGCGTCCGTTCGTGGCCATTCTGGGCGGAGCCAAGGTGTCGGACAAGATACAGGTCATTCGAAATCTGCTCGACATCTGCGACAAAGTCCTGATCGGCGGAGCGATGGCGTATACCTTTTCACTGGCACAGGGCGGCAAGGTCGGTGGAAGTCGAGTCGAACCGGACAAAACAGAACTCGCGCTGGATCTGATTAAGCTGGGCGGCGACAAGCTGGTCCTTCCCGTTGACACGCACTGCGGTGACGACTTCAACTCCAACTGCAATAAGCTGGTTGTCAACGCGGGCGAAATTCCCGATGGATTTGAGGGACTGGACATTGGTCCGCAGACAGCCGCGATGTATCGAGAGATTGTTTCGTCAGCCAAAACGGTTGTCTGGAATGGTCCAATGGGTGTCTTCGAAATGCCTCCGTTTGACGAAGGTACCCGAGCCGTGGCCGAAGCTTTGGCCGCTGGTTCCGGGACCAGTATCATTGGAGGCGGCGACAGTGCCGCTGCCATTCGTCAGCTGGGCTTCGAAGACAAAGTTTCACACGTCAGCACCGGCGGAGGCGCCAGCCTGGCGATGCTCGAAGGACACCCGTTCGCGGCGGTTGACTTACTTGACCCGGCGTAAGTGGCACTGATCGCGGATTGGCCTGCAAAAAAACTGAAGAAGACTTTCTGCCCCCAAACCAGTTATTGTCTTCAGAGAAGTTGGAAGAATTCGCCGGTTCAAACGACTCGTCCTGCGTCAGCGTCGGACGGCACCCCACCGGATTTCCCCCCCATGCCATCACTCCTCCAACCGCGCAGTATCATGACATCGTCGACATCGTCTTTGATTCAGCCTGGCCTTCTCCGGCGCATGACGGCCCGAAAGGTGCTGGAATCTCTGCAGGAACTGGGCCCCCTTTCTCGAGCAGACCTGACGCGGGAAACCGGCATCAGTGCCCCCACTGTTTCCAAAGTGGTGGCCGAACTTCTGGAAACAGGTCTGCTGGAAGAAGGCAATGCTCCAGACAACGTGCTGGGGCGTCCGGGAAAAAAAATCCAGCTGTCACGCGACGGGTCACAGGTCATCGGTGTTGTGCTGGATCCCGAAATCTGTCACGTCCTGTGTGCGTCGCTCGACGGAAAGGTCGCCGAAGACCTGCACATTGCTTTTGCCACGCCCGCCAGTTATCCGGCCCTGCTGGACAGAATCCATCAGGCCGTGAAGGAGCTGACGGATTCACCGGAATTGAGGACGCTGGGAATCGGCATCAGCACCCCGGGACTGATCGACGAACAAACCAACACCTGCGCGTTTTCGCCAAATCTTCAGGTGATCAATCGTCAGTCCCCTGCGGCAGATCTGGAAAAACTGACAGGCATTCCCACCATCCAGCTGCAGGAACCACGGGCACTCTGCCTGGCGGAACGCCTTTACGGCAATGCTCGCGGTATGGACGACTTTGCCGTCATGGACATCACCTTTGGTCTGGGACTTGGCGTTTTCAGCAACGGTGAACTGCTGAAGGGTTACAACGGACTGGCCTGTGAACTCGGCCACATCACCATTGATCCCACCGGACGATTGTGCGGATGTGGTAATCACGGATGTCTGGAAACACTGGCCACGGACTCGGCACTGGCCAACATGGTGTCTGATCGGATGAAGACCCGGTATTCCATCGACGATCTGATTGCCCAGATCCGCGATGGGTCCATTCATGCAACCGATGAAATGAACCGTGTCTGTGAGTACCTGTCCATCGGTCTGGCTGCCGCCATCAATGTTCTGAACCCATCAGCCTTGTTCGTTCACGGTCGTTTCCTGACAATCAGCGATTCCGTGTTTGAACAGGTTCTTCGCCTGGTGCGGTGTCGCACACTCGCCCCATCTTTCGAAAAGTGTGACATTCGGCTGGCGGTCACGGACAAAAGACAGGGAGCCATTGCTGCCATTGTCCATCACCTGATGTGTGCCGCCGGTCCGCGACTCTGACCAACCGGGACAACAGCGGGCCGCAGGTCAGCACCAGCCTGATGATCCACCGCGACTCGCCAAACAACTTTCGTGAAACATTTCAGCAACGCAGTATCACTGAAGCTGCAAAACGCCACGAGATGATCGCCGCGTGTAACCAGCCTCTTCGGTCGGTCATTCAAGGTCCGGTGCCTCTTCACTCTCTCGACAGACTCGATCCAGCTCTTCGGGCGTGTTCAGGTTGGTCAGAAAATCAAGTGACACACCGCGGCTCCTCAACTGCTCGGAGTCGATGATTTTTGTTGTCAGCAAATCGCAGACGGCCATCATTCGACGTTCGTCCTGGTGAAACAGGTTTGCCATCTTCTGCAGCGCGTTGATGTGGTACACGGCTGACAATGGATGAAGCTGTCCATCGTGGCGAACCACGGCCGCATCAATGCCGTCACACATCTCGGACTGCATGGCCTGTATCGCGGACAGCGACACAAACGGCGAATCGCAGGCCGTGACCCAGACATGTTCCGGCATCGGCCTGCCCTGTGAACATCGCGCGAATTCCTCGGCGGCAGTCGTCAGTCCGCACAGCGGACCTTCCTGGGGCAGAATATCACGCACGATGACGGCCGTCGGGCCGACCGGTGGCAGCTCCTGCTCCTCGGCCGCAACAATGATGACCGGCGCGGCCCATTGACTCAGCTGTCGTTCCATCCGAGTCAGCAGAGCTTCGCCCCTGAACAGAATTCCGGACTTGTCCTGCCCCATTCGTCGGGACTTTCCACCGCACAGAATGACGCCTGCCAAGGGCCGACCTGCAGGAATTGAGCTGTCTTTCTGCACCAAATTCCCCCATCGGAGAAACGCCCGTTGCCGAGCAGTCCGGCCGATTCTTGGCCTGCGTCCAGCCATCTGTTTTCCGGAGGCTACCTGAAAAAGGGGGGCTGAAACTCACCGTGCAGCCGTTTTCGCTGAATTTTTGCAGCCCAACGAAAGGTCTGCCCACATTTTCAGACAACCTTTCGAGAAATCCCGGGTTCGGCCATCTTGTCTGACGGATTGAACGCTGAAATTCTGGCAACTGCAGCCGGAAAAGTCGACGAAGCCTGGTTGAGACTGCTGCCGGAAGACGATAAGCTTCGCGGTTCCGCGGAACAGCATCAAAGACTTACAGTTAAGTTTGAGTGGATTTCGAAGGACAAAACGCGGGACGCCTTCGTTGTGAGCGGCAAACAACTGGACGTTTTGCCCCAATTTTTGGAGTCAGGATCGTGACGATCGACAAATCACTGAAGAAACCCAGCGGAGTTGTCCGCGCTCGAAATGTGCTCAAACGCGGTGAACGTATCGCGATTCTGAAGGCGCAGGATCGTTGGTCGGATTCGCAGGGCGTTCTGGGCCTGCCCAAAGTGCGAGTCTTCAAGGCGACCACCGGCAAGAAAGCCAAAAAGACCAAGGAAGACGCAGGTAAATAATCTGCCTGTCCGAAGACCTGATGTGAATCTGAAACAGCTTCGAGATGTCGTGTCTCGAAGCTGTTTTTTCGCGCCCGTCCGAAACTTCCGGCCCGCACCGCTGTGAAACTCCCCTTCGCTCCCCACGCCGCAGCGTGGCAAACATTGTCATTCCCGGAGAAACCAGAATGTACGCACGGAATCGAACCTTCATCCGTGGCGCCACGGTAAAACTGATTTGTCTGGTGCTGACCCTGGCGAGTGCTTCGATCATTCGAGCAGCAGAACACCGGAACATACTTCTGCTTGTCACAGACAATCAAAACCGGAATGACTGCGGCTGTTACGGGAATACACAGATTCGAACGCCCCACATCGATCGACTGGCCGGCGAAGGTGTTCGATTCAATTATGCGTTTGCGACAACGGCTTCGTGCGGGCCCAGCCGAGCTGTTCTGTATACGGGACTGCTGACTTCTGCCAACGGACAATACGGCCACGGACACGGTGTTCATACCTTTCGGCTGAATCCAAAAGTCACAACCGTCTTTCAGGAACTGCACAACCACGGCTACCACACCGCTCTGCTGGGGAAACAACATCTTTCGCCGGAATCTCAGTATCCGCTGACATTCAATGAGCCCGTCAACGGCCGCGACGTGATGAACATGGCTGCTGTCGGCCGCCGGTTCATTCAGAATGCTCTGAATGAGGATCGTCCGTTCTGCCTGGTGATGGGCTACAGTGATCCGCATCCAACTTCACGGGACGGCCATGGCTGGGGAATTGTCAAAGACTTCCCCGACACGCCTCGCGAAGTTTACGATCCCGAGCTGCTGAACGTGCCGTCCTATCTGCCCGATCGCCCGTGGGTTCGCGAAGGACTGGCGGGGTACTATCAACAGATCAGCCGTGTCGATGCCGGTGTCGGAAGAATTCTGCAGGTGTTGAAGGAAACCGGAACAGATCAGAACACACTTGTGATTTTTACCAGTGATCATGGATCGTCTGAACCGGGAGCCATGGGCAACCACTACGAACCCGGCGTCCACATTCCCTTGATCGTCAGAAATCCGCAACAGCAGACCATCCCTGAATCCAGCGCCATGGTCACACTGGCGGATGTGACGCCCACAATTCTGGACTGGGCCGGCATTCAGTCGTCGCAAAAACTCAACGGCCGCAGCATCCTTCCGGTGCTGAACAACCCAAATCCGACCGGATGGGATGAAGTGTTTCTGAATCATGTGTGTCACGAAGTGACTATGTACTACCCCATGCGAACCGTTCGCAACCAGCGATACAAACTGATCTGGAATATCGCCTGGCGGCTGGAATTCCCCAATCCCATCGACACACTCAGCCGAAAAACCTGGACGAAGACGATCGAGTTGAATGAAACGACAATCGGCAAACGCACCGTGCATCGGTTTCTCTTCCGTGACGAACTGGAACTGTACGATCTGCAGAATGATCCGGACGAACTGCACAATCTGGCTTCCGAGCCGGAATCGCGCGATCTACTGAATCAGATGCTGCAGCGTCTTAACGCGCGGTGCAAAGCGACCAGCGATCCGTGGCTGGAACGCCATTCAATTCCGAACGCTGAAACCTACGGCCGCCATAACCGCGACTGACACTCAGCGTCGATTACTGAGACCACATTCAGGTGAGTCATCCGGCTCGATCACTGCCATCAAAGGAACCGGAGCGGTGACCAACAGCAACACAGCTGCCGCCGGGCAGTCTGTCGTCCGCAGGTGACTGTGTGTCCCCGAGGCTGCCTCAAATGTCTCACAGTTTTGGGAACAAGGGGCCTTTTGTATCAATAGGCTTCGGCGACGCTTGGTCAGCACCCTTCACCCTTCACCCTTTGACGGTCGACGGTCGATTCTGTCGAAAAACCGGAAAAGACTCCAATCCGCAAAAGGCGGCCTGACGCCATGAAACCGGCCCGCCACTATCAGGCTCTGCTCGAGTCCGAGAAATCTGAAAGCAGGGCGGCTCTGGCCCGACATCGTTGGGTCAGCCGAGCACGAGTGACGCACGTGCTGAAACGAGTCAAGGACTCAACAGATGGCAAGGCTCCTCCGCCTTGATGGGCAACCGCAATCATACTTGCAGCCTCAGAACCGCTCACAAGACCTAAGAGTCTCTTATTTCTTATTAGCGGTTCTAAGTGTGACTTCGCGGCGAACTGTCAAGCGATAACACCTGATGGATATGAGAGCATTTATTTCCGCCCAAGAATGCTCAGTGCTGGGCGACCCATTGACGAGCCTCCCGTGCGATCATCAACTCCTCTCGGGTTTCGATCAGCAAGATCCGTCCCGGTGATTCGGTCAACGCCAGGTCGCAGTCGGGATCGGAAGTCTCATTACGCACGCCATCCAGTTGCAGTCCCAGGCAGTCCAAACCCTTGACGGCGGCCGTTCGCAGGCTCGCGGAATTCTGGCCGACACCTGCCGTGAAGACGATCGCATCGACACCGCCGAGCGTAACCGCCGCGGCACCAATGGCGCTCCGCACGCGATCGGCGTAGATCGAAAGTGCTAATTGTGCTCGTTCGTTGCCCTGCCGGGCGGCTGCCTCCACGGCGCGAAAATCTGAGGAGACACCGGACACGCCCAGCAGTCCGGACTCGTGATTCAGAGCGTGGTCAAGTTGCTCAATGGAAAGTCCGTGCTGGCGCTGCACATCCAGCAGAATTCCAGGATCGATCGATCCCGGTCGCGAGCCCATCATGAGGCCGTCGAGCGGCGTGAAGCCCATCGTCGTGGCGATCGGTTGGCCGTGGCAGATCGCGGATACCGAACAGCCGTTGCCAAGATGGCAAATGACGAGACGCAGCTCACTGAGATCACGGTGGAGCAATTCCGCCGCCCGCTGAGCACAGTAAGCATGACTGATGCCGTGGAAGCCGAATCGTCGGATACCCCATTCCGAAAACCACTCATAAGGCAGCGGATAAACGACCGCACTGGGGGGCAGGTTGGAGAAGTAGGCCGTGTCAAACACGGCAACCTGTGTCACGCCGGGGAACGCTGACTCGATCGCTTCAATGGCTGCCAGCGCGGGGGGATTATGCAGCGGAGCCAGCGTGGCAAGTTCTGCAATGGCAGTCCGGACTCGTTCATCGACCCGGACGCTGGATTGAAACAACGTTCCGCCATGAACCACCCGATGCCCGACAACTGCGATCTGCGAAGCGGGGCCTGCCTGCAAGAACGAGTGCTCGACCAACGCTTGTCTGGCAACCGTCACCCCTTCGGCATGACTGCGCGCAAGGACACTCCGTTTCACATCGGCGAGCGATTGTCCCGACAGACGCAGTTGTGCCTGGTCGGAATCCCCCATCCATTCGACGTTGCCACGAGCCAGGAGCTCACACGAGTCGGCTGCAAAAAGAGCGAACTTCAGGCTGCTCGATCCGGCGTTGACGACCAGACTTCTCAAGAGACACCACCCCACTTCCAATGGCGAATCTCCGGCATGTCCTCGCCGTGTTCAGCGATGTAATGCTTGTGCTCGATTCGCTTGTCGCGGATTGCCTGCTTCACGTGCGCGGCCCGCGCTCCCAAGTGGGGAACGCGGTCGATCACGTCGGCGACGAGATGGAATCGGTCGATGTCGTTCAGCACACACATGTCGAAGGGCGTTGTAGTTGTTCCCTCTTCCTTGTATCCGTGCACATGCAGGTTGCCGTGGTTGGTGCGGCTGTAAGTCAGCCGATGGATCAACCACGGGTAGCCGTGGAAGGCGAAGATGATCGGCTTATGCGTCGTGAAAAGCGAGTCAAAGTCCCGGTCGCTCAATCCGTGTGGGTGTTCGCCTGGCGGCTGGAGCTTCATGAGGTTAACCACGTTGATCACCCGGACCTTCAGATCGGGGAAGAACTCCCGCAGGAGTTCAGCGGCTGCGACCGTCTCCAGTGTCGGAACATCGCCGCAACATGCCAGGACGACGTCAGGCTCGCTGCCTTGATCGTTGCTCGCCCATTCCCAGATGCTGATGCCAGCCTCGCAGTGTTTGACTGCCTGGTCCATATTCAGCCACTGCACAGCCGGCTGCTTGCCGGCGACAATCACGTTGACATAGTTGCGACTGCGGAGACAGTGCTCGGTTGGTTACCGACAGCAGCGTATTGGCGTCCGGGGGCAGGTACACCCGAATGATCTCGGCCTTCTTGTTCACCACATGATCGATGAAACCGGGGTCCTGGTGGCTGAAGCCGTTGTGATCCTGTCGCCAGACGTGAGACGAAAGCAGGTAGTTGAGTGATGCGATCGGTCGCCGCCAGGGAATGTGGTTGCACACCTTGAGCCACTTGGCGTGCTGGTTGAACATGGAATCGATGATGTGAATGAAGGCCTCATAGCAACTGAAAAAGCCGTGGCGGCCTGTCAGCAGGTAACCTTCGAGCCACCCCTGGCACTGATGCTCGGAGAGAACTTCCATGACCCGACCGTCCGGAGACAGATGGTCGTCGTCCGGATAAATATCTGCCACGAAGCAGCGGTCAGTCACCTCGAGAATGTCCTGCCAACGGTTGGAATTGTTTTCGTCGGGGCTGAAGATTCTGAAGTTTCTGCTGTTGAGATTGAGCTTCATCACGTCCCGCAGGTACTTTCCCTGCAGCCGGGTTGCCTCCGCCAGGGTCACTCCCGGACTGGGCACATCCACGGCGTACTGTCGGAAGTCGGGCAGAAGAAGATCCTTGAGCAGCTTGCCGCCGTTGGCGTGCGGATTGGCGCTCATCCGGCGGTCGCCCTGCGGTGAAAGTTCGGCAAGTTCCGGCATGAGCCTGCCGGACTCATCGAACAGTTCTTCGGGACGGTAACTCTTCAGCCATTGTTCGAGAATCGCGACGTGGCTCGGCTTGTCCATGTCGCCCATCGGAACCTGATGGCTGCGCCAGTAGTCCTCGCATTTCCTGCCGTCAATCTCGGTCGGGCAGGTCCAGCCTTTCGGAGTGCGAAAGACGATCATTGGCCAGGTGGGTCGCTTCAGCGTTGTGTTCGCCGAAGAGGCAGAGCGAGCCTCGGCCCATATCTGGTGGATCTCGGCGACAACCTGATCCAGGACAACGACCAGATCCTGATGCAACTGCTCCGGGTCATTGCCTTCGACAAAGAAGGGTTTGTAACCGTAGCCCTCGAAAAGCTTCCGCAGTTCGTCCTGTGGGATGCGGGCCAGGAAGCAGGGGTTGGCGATCTTGTATCCGTTCAGGTGCAGAATCGGCAGCACGCAGCCATCGCGCACGGGATTGAGAAATTTGTTGCCGTGCCAGCCGGTGGCGAGTGGGCCGGTCTCCGCTTCGCCGTCGCCGACGACGCAGGCGACGATCAGATCCGGATTATCAAACGCCGCGCCGAAAGCGTGGGACAGAGCGTAACCGAGTTCTCCCCCCTCGTGGATCGAACCAGGAGTCTCCGGTGCGACGTGGCTGGGAATGCCGCCCGGAAAGCTGAATTGCTTAAACAGCTTCCGCATACCCTCCTCGTCCTGGCTGATGTGTGGGTAGACCTCGCTGTAAGTTCCCTCCAGATAGGCGAGAGCTACCAGCGACGGACCGCCGTGGCCGGGCCCTGTAATGAAGAGCATGTTCAGATCATCACGCCGAATCACGCGGTTCAAATGGACGTAGAGAAAATTCAGGCCAGGGGAAGTCCCCCAATGTCCCAGGAGTCGCGGCTTGATGTGCTCCCGCGAAAGCGGTTCGCGCAGCAGCGGGTTTTTATAAAGGTAGATTTGGCCGACGGACAGATAGTTGGCCGCTCGCCAGTAGGCGTCCATTTTCCTGATGAATTCCAAATTCCGTTGGTTCATAGTCCACCCCTTGTGCTCCATCTGAACTCTCAGCATGCAGACGTCAACCACTGTGCTCCGTTGCTTCACGAAAGAAGTTCCATCTCCGAACGAAAGCGGGGCCTCGCTTGTCGAGAACTCCTGTCTCTCCGTTTAGGAGAATGCGTCGAGATGTGATCGGGCACGCCGCAGAAATTCGCTGATGCAGAACGCCCCGCTTCTTGCCTGCCCGTACTCTGTCCGTCGTAATCAGCCATCACGGGGCCGGTCTCTGTCCTTCAGTGGAGTCGGGTCCCGGGCCCATCGCTTTGACTTCCCTCTCGGCCTCGATCCAGAAGTCAAACCCATCACCGACTGGGCACCCCGCCGCTTCCCACTTTTCGTGAGCCAGCACGCGAATTGCCTCTTCGCAGGCATTCGCGGGCTGCTGCTTCGACGGACAGCCACTGTCACCCCCTTGTTCGGCAGGTGGAACTACGGTCGCATCGGGGATGGAGATGGAGCCGTTATCCGATGTCGCTCGATGAACTTCGGGATTTGTCTTTGACTTCGTCATGTTCGTTCTCCTTGAGGGGCAAATTCAGAATACCACAAATTCGGACTTCAACGTCACTGGGCAAGAAATAACGGAATCTGCGTGTCGCGGAGCGTTGCCAGCAGCGTGTCTCCCAGAACCTTACGCAGCAACACGCTGCGAGCGCTGTTCCCCATGACGATCATGTCGGCCTGCCACAACGCCGCCGTCGCCAGCAGCAACACCTTGGGGTCACCCGGATTCGACTGGTGGCACACACGAAAACCATGTGCACAGCAATAGCCTTCCGCGTCTCGCAGGAGTTCATAGGCGATGCTGTCGGACGGGTGAAACGTCACGATCTTCAATTCGGCATTGGGCCAGAGACGCATCTGAACAAACCGCTTCATCGCCTTGGCGGACTCCATTGTGCCGTTGTATGCAATGAGTACGCGCGAAATACTGCGGTCGTCATCCGACGCGGCGATCAGTGGTCGCACTCCCGCGCTGACCAACCGGATGAGGATCGACTCAGGATCTCCCGCGAGAAAGTCGTACTCGAAAACGCTGCGGAGACCGAACACCATCAGATCGTGGTGCCGCGACAAGTCCACCAGCTTCGTGAATGCATCGCCCGATTCCTCAACGACACGGTGCTTGATTACGGCCGCCTGGCAGGCTGCCTCAAAATCGCGGATCGATTGTGCGATCAGAGTCGCCGTAATGGTCTCGCGCCGACTACCAATCGCATCTGCGTTTTCGCGCGGCGGCGACGCCCTGCCCAGACCGTGGACGCGGCTTGCGTCGAGCACTGTTACTCCGGTCACTTCGGCGCCATTCGTTTGCGCCAAATTAACGGCACGCCGGATGGCAACCGGGGTGTAAGTTGTCCCGGCAAGGCCGACGAGAATTCGCTTGATCATGACGATGTCCCTTTTGTCTCATGTCGCGCTGGGAGTTGTTCGCTTCGTCCAGCACAACTTGTGCAGTTCAATTGCCGGAACGATCAGGACACTCACCCCAATGGCGACACCCCACAACCACGGTTCCATCGGCCTGGTGGACAGCATCTCCTGCAGGAACGGCACATACATTCCGGCGACATGCACCAGGAACGCGCCGAGCGTGCCGAAGAACAACACCGGGCTGCGGAGCGGCGAGAAGGCGAATGCCGATCTTGTTTCCGACCGGCAGTTGCCAACATGGAAGTTCTCGAACAGCACCATCGCCAGCAGCAGCAGATTGCGCGCGTCCTCCACGGCCCAGCCGGAATTTATCGCGACGTCGTACACCAGAAAACCGCCGCCGCCCACGACCAGCATCGCCACAAGCGTCCGTTCGATCATCAACTGGTTGAAGATGGCTTCGCCACGCGGACGAGGCTTTCTCTGCAGGCTGTCCCCTTCGCCTGGCTCAAAGGCCAGGGCCACCCCCTGAATCCCATTGGTGACGAGGTTCAGCCACAGCAGTTGAACAGGGAGCAAGGGCACCGGAAGTCCGGTCATTACGGCCAGCAGTACCATCAGCAGTTCGGCCGCACCCATCGAGACGAGCAGGTAAATGACCTTGCGAATATTGTCGTAAGCGATGCGACCCTCTTCGATGCCGCCGACGATGGAGTTGAAATTGTCGTCGCTGATCACCAGCTCTGATGCCTCACGTGCTACGTCCGTTCCTGCCTTGCCCATCGCAACTCCGATATTGGCTGCGCGCAATGCAGGGGCATCGTTGACACCATCGCCGGTGACCGCGACAAAGTGGCCGGATTTGCGAGCCGCTTCAACGATCTGCAGCTTTTGACGGGGCGTGACGCGAGCAAATACGCGCACTCGCTGAACCATTTCTGTCAGCTGATCAGCCGATGTCCCGTCCATCTCGGCAGCCGTGACAACCTGTTCGTCCCGCTCCGCAAGGCCCAGATCACGGGCAATGGCGAGAGCCGTGATGCGGTGGTCGCCTGTCACCATCGTTACCAGGACACCTGCCTGTTGACACTCAGCCACGGCCTCGCGCGCTCCGGCGCGCAGCGGGTCGATCATTCCCA
>JAGQPY010000128.1 GCA_020426485.1 Planctomycetaceae bacterium | reverse complement strand
CGGCCGGACCTGCAGCAGTGGATGCTGATTTCCGCGTGGAAGGCACCGAAGGAAGGTGGATACATGCGAGGCCTGTACAGCTTCAGCGAAAACTTTGTCGGCGGCAACGGGCACCTGCTCCGCAAAGCGTTGTATGGCAACCAGTGGATCAGGACGAATGACGGAAAGTGGCAGGAAATCACAACCGCAAAATTCAGTCACGATCCGACTGGAAAATCGGACCGTCTGGATCGCTTCATGGGCGTACAGGACAACCAGTTCTTTTTGTCACACGGTGGTTTCGTCGACGGTTTCACAGAATTCGGGACGCCGTTTGAACGACGTCCGTCGAATCGGTCTCCGCAGACCATGGATCTGCCTCCGCTTCCGAATGCAGCGCCGTAAACATCCGTATCGAACGGCGACGGGCTGCTGTCGGGGGAATGCGTCACCGATCAGGCCGTCTCTTCCATTTCCGGCTTTGGTTCCGGAAGCATGAAGCTCATGATCAGATTGGCCAGATACACAAGCACGGCGATACCGCAAGCGGTGTAAGCGATCTTCTGTGTTGGCGATTCACCAGGAATGAAGGGCTGAATGGCCAGCGTGCTGGTGACCCAGGCAAAGCTGGTGCCGATCAGTCGACCACCGATGTTGGCGGCGAAGCTTTCTCCCGTTCCTCGCAGGTGAACCGGATAAACCTGTGGCAGATAATTCCCCCAGAAGCTGAACTGCCCCACCGTCAGAAGACCGGCCAGGAACATTCCGACGTACAACAGGTTCAGGCTGTGCACAGCCGCGTAACCAAAGGCGAAAGGCATGACCAGCAGTCCGGGAATCAGAAAGACTCGCAGAAGATTCGCGCGGCTCATAGCTTTGACGGCCAGAAACGCCAGCAGGATTCTTCCGATCAAACCACCGATTTCCTGAACCTTGGTGACGTTGGCGGCAATGCCCTGTTCGGTGAGCTTCTGAATCTTGATTTGTTCCGGCTTCGGCTTGTCAGCAGCTTTTTCCTGAATCGCGGCCTGAACCTGCTGCTGCACCTGAGGAAGTCCCGGAACCATTTGCGGCATCTGCTGAATGGCTCCAAAGGCGGCTCCAAAGGAACAGGCGAACATCAGAGTGGTCAGAATGGTGGTCTTCTTCAATTCCGGGGAAAACAGTTCGGCAATACTGGGCCGACGCAGGGTTCCGGCAGCTTTCTTCTGAGCCCACTTCGGCGATTCCGGAAGAAACGGTCGAATGACGAGCAGCGGAAATGCGGGAATCAGACCACTCATCAGGGTGTATCGCCAGGCGGCGTGAGGTTCCTTGACGGTGCCCAGCATGCCCTGAAGGAACTCCGGCATGTTGACGGCCGGCAATTGCAGAGCGTAAGTGACAGCCAGTCCGTTGGCCACGGCGATCATCAATCCGCCGATGGAACTAAACGCCTGAGTGTACCCCAGAACTTTTTCGCGCTGATGGGGATCATCAAAAAGTTCGGCCAGCCAGGCGACGGCGGCCACGAATTCGACGCACACGCCGACAAAGACACAGCAGCGGCAGATCAGCAGCATCCACAGAGATGTCGAAAATCCCGCGACGAATGCTGCCAGCGCATACAGAAGAATGGAAAACGTCAGCACTCGCCGTCGACCAAGAATGTCCGTCATGTAGCCGCCAAGCAGTCCGAACAATCCACCAGCGATTGCCGGAAGATAAAAGAGTCTTCCGACCCACGTCGCAAATTCCGGAGTTCCCGGAGCAATGCCGCCCAGTTCCATCATGGCTGGACGAACAATCAACGGCAGCATCAGCAATTCATAGATGTCGAATGCGAAACCGACGGACGCGATAAAACAGATAAGCCATTGAGTGCGGGTGAGCTTCATGATGGAAGTTCAGTCTTCGTGAAGGTGGGAGCGAATTGGACGGGCGATTGGGATCTGCAACAGTCAGGTTCCGGAATACTGGTCGACGCCAAAGTGACCTGAGAATCCTTCAACGGTCACCAGCAGAGGTGACGCTTTCTGCGAACGACCGGTTTGCCGCAAAGTATGTGGTGCAGAGTATGCGGAAGTTTATCCGGAAATGTCCAGCAAATCCCTGCTGTGAATCCGTGTCTTTGAACTTCGGGATAATCCGGCGACCCGCCGGGACTCGTTCGACATGAAATTCCAGGCGGCCGCCTTCCGAAGCCATCAGCTTTGGCTCCCGGCATGGCCGACAACGCCATCCGGACGCCATTATTGAGGATGCTCACCATACCACGACACGTCGGTCGACGTCTGTGTGATCTCTTCTTCAGCTCTGTGAACTGTCCGAAAACGCTGGACATTTTATGCTTGTTGAACTGCAATGCACGAGTTGCGGGCCATGTTTCAAAACTGAGTCGACTTCCGGGATTCGACCCGGTTTTTCAGCTTTTTTCTCTCATTCTCCCTAGCGCATTGCCGCCAAAATGTCTGATCAGCTCGATAAACAACTGGAACTTGCTCGCCGCGACCTGCTCGAACTTTCTACGGCCAATCGTCTGCTGGACACGAAACGTGACCAGGAACGTGGTGTTGCTGTCGAAATCAAGGACGAACTGTCTCACCACGTGTTCCAGGTGCTGGTCGATAACGAAGCGGCCATGGACTTTGAGCAGGGAGTTGTCGAAGACGTCGACGGCGATGCCGAGGCAGCGTCGGCGGAGACAGGCTCGGAGAAGAAGCCGACTCGACGTCGTCGAACGACGAAAACGACAACAAAGTCAGTGGAAGACCCTGTCGATCCCAAAACGGATAAACAGCTGCACACTGTTCTGGAAACCGAAGAACTGGACCGACGCCTGGTGGGGCTGGTCACGGATGCCAACGCCCTGTTTCAGGAACAAGGTACGAATGTGCTGTATCTGGCCATGGGCTTTCTGCGCTGGTACGAAGCAGATGACCCCGGCAAATCGCATGATGCTCCGCTGATTCTGATTCCCGTCGAACTGCAGCGCGACAAGGCGGGTAAGCGTTACAGTCTGAAGTGGACCGGCCTGGAAATCGAAACCAACCTGACTCTGCAGATCAGGATGAAGATCGACTTTGACATTGATCTGCCGACGGTTCCTGACGTGGAAGAACTGAGTGTTCACGACTACATGCGGCAGGTGAAGGAAGCTGTGTCCAGGCAGCCGTCGTTTGAGGTTCTCGAAGACGACATGGTGCTGTGGTTCTTCAGCTTCACCAAACTGTTGATGTATCGTGATCTGGATCCGGCAAGCTGGCCGAAAGACAAACCGCTGAAGGAGCGTCCCCTGATTCGGCAGTTGCTGGATACGGGGTTTCCGCCGGTGGAACCGCTGTGCGGTGACAATGACCTGATCGATCCGATTTTCGATCCGGTTCAGACGGCGCACGTGATTGACTGCGACAGTTCTCAGTCACTGGTAATTGAAGAAGCGTGTCGCGGTCGCAGCATGGTAATTCAGGGACCGCCGGGAACCGGGAAGTCGCAAACCATCACCAACCTGATCGCCAGCGCTGTGACTGCGGGCAAGACGATTCTGTTTGTCGCGGAAAAAATGGCGGCTCTGGAAGTCGTCAAACGCCGCCTGGACAACATCGGCATCGGCGATATGTGTCTGGAACTGCACAGCAACAAAGCGAAGAAACGTGACGTACTGGCGGAACTGGATCGCACTCTGAAACTCGGCGCACCACAGTTGCCGGCCAATCTTTCGGAGACGGTCAAACGTCTGAAGCAGCGTCGGGATGAACTCAACCGACACGTCGAATGCATGCACACTCCGCAGCAGCCCGGCGGAAAGACTCCATATCAGATTCTGACCGAACTGATCGATCTGCGAGCTTCCGATGCAGCGCTGCCGGACTTCCAGCTGGAGGAAGCCGTCACCTGGACCGGTGATGACTACAATCGGAAACAGGAAGCTGTCAACGATCTGTCACGAGTCATGAACGATCTGGGTGACGTGAATCAGCATCCGTGGCGCGGCTGCGAACTGTCTGAAATTACTCCGCTGGATCTGGAACGTCTGGTGGCGGCGGTCCCGAGAGCTCTGCCGGTGGCGGATGAACTGATCACCGCAGCTCGGTCACTCAGTCAGAAACTCGGCGACGATCCCGCGCTGACGCTGTCGGATATTTCCGGACAACTCACCACAACCGATGCACTGCTCAGCGCGCCGCAACTGGATGCGACGGCTGCGGCCGGGACCACGTGGGTGGATCATCGCAAAGCCGTGAAGGAACTGGCCGACGGCGCGCGAGCCATTTTGCGGGCGAAGAAAGAACTGGCCGGCAAAGTTTCTGACGCGGCGTGGGATACCGATGTCGCTCAGGCTCGACAGGACTACGCGACGTACGGCAAAAGCTTCTTCCGAATTTTCTACGGTGCTTATCGCAGTGCCCGCAACGTACTGAACAGTGTGCTGACCGGTCCGGCTCCGGATACGTTTGAAGGTCGACTGGACATTCTGAATCTGTTGTACGGACATCAGAAGGCGATGAAGGACGCCGTAGACAATACGTCGCTGGGCGAAAAGGCGTTCGGCCGCTTCTGGCTGGGCAACAAAACCGACTGGCAGCTGGTAGCGGACTGGGACCGCTGGGATCAGGAGACCACGGACGCCGGAGCTTCGCCGCGATTTCGTTCCCTGTTGACTCTGCTGGACGACAAGGCCGGGCTGCAGGCAGTGGCGGCCGACGTCAAACAGAAACTGGCGTCGTTTGCCGACAGTTTCTGCGGCATCTGCGACACACTGAAACTGAATATCCCGCGCGCCTTTGGCAGCGCTGCCTCATCGCCTGGATTAACGTCGGCTGCGACTTCCGAAACGGTTGCCAACACAGTTTCCCCGGCATCAGGATCTTCCGGTGTGGCCGGTGGCGACTCTGCGGTTGCCGACAACATCAGTCGACTGATCCCGGCGAAAGATGTTCCACTGTCCGAAATTCGCGATCGGATGTCGGCGTGGAAGGATAATCCGGAAGGTCTGCAACACTGGCAGATGTATTCACAATCCCGGAAGGTGATCGATGCGATCGGCGGCGGCGTACTTTCCAAAGCGATCGATGACGGAAAGATCTCGGCTGCCACACTGCCTTCGACGTTCCGGTTCGCGTATTACGAAGCGGTGCTCAAAAAGGTACTGAAGGACAACCCGGAACTGGCGGCGTTCGAAAGCAGTAAGTTCGAACAGCACATTGATGAGTTTCAGACGCTGGATGTTGATCGTCTGCAGTTGGCTCGTGCCGAAGTCGCGGCGGCTCACTGGACGGGGATTGGCCGCAAACGCGGCGGCAACATGGGCGAAGCCGTCGCTTTGCTGCGTCACGAAATGCAGAAGAAGCGCCGACATCTGCCGCTGCGTCAGCTGCTGAATAAAGCCGGAACGGCCGTGCAGGCCATCAAGCCGGTGTTCATGATGAGTCCTTTGTCGGTGTCACAGTATCTGGAACCGGGAGCCCTCGATTTTGATATTCTGCTGATTGACGAAGCCAGCCAGGTTCGTCCCGTGGAAGCTCTGGGAGCCTCCGCGAGGTGTCGTCAGATGATCTGCGTTGGTGACGACAAGCAGATGCCGCCGACTCAGTTCTTCGGCGTGACTGTCGGCGATATCGATCTGGACGATGGGGAATCTCCCGCCATGCAGGCTGGCGATGTCGAAAGCGTGCTCGGCCTGTGCATCGCCCGCAATATGCCGCAGCGCATGCTGCGATGGCACTACCGCAGTAAGCACGAATCGCTGATTGCCGTTTCCAATCGTGAATTCTACGAGAACCGTTTGTACGTCATTCCCAGTGCTTATCGCACCGGTGAACTTGGGGTGAAGTGGCATCCCATTGAAGGCGGCGTGTTCGAAAAAGGCAGGAACGAAGTCGAAGCCCGCGTTGTCGCCGAACACATCATGCAGCACGCCAGGGAACGTCCGCACTGGACGCTGGGCGTGGCCGCGTTCAGTGTGTCTCAGCGCGATACCATCATCAAAGAACTGGAAAAACTGCGCAGGGAAGATCCGTCCTGCGAATCGTTCTTCGATCCCAACGCTCCGGATCCGTTCTTTGTGAAGAACCTGGAGAATGTTCAGGGCGATGAACGCGACGTGATCTTCGTGTCGGTGGGATACGGTCCCGGTGAAGACGGGAAGGTGTCACTGAACTTTGGTCCGGTGTCGGCGTCCGGAGGAGAACGTCGGCTGAATGTATTGATGACGCGGGCCAAGCGCCGCTGCGAAATGTTTTCATCCATGCGGGCCGAAGACATCGATGTGAACCGAGTTTCCGGTCGCGGTCCGGTGGTGTTTCGGGAATATCTGCGGTTCGCTCAGAACGGAGCCATCGTCGAAGGAGCCGAAGCGGGCTTGAGCGGCGACAGGCTCGTGGAGGTGCTGCGAAAGCAGTTGATGGCCAAAGGTTACGAAGTGCAGACGCACGTCGGCATTGCCGGTGTCTTCGTGGATCTGGCGGTGGTGGATCCGGAGAACCCGGATCGCTACCTGCTGGGGATCGATATCGACGGCGAAAGTTACAAGGCCAGCCGGTCCGCTCGTGACCGTGACCGCACACGTCACGCAGTGTTGGGTAGCCAGGGCTGGAAGATGCATCGCATCTGGAGTCTGGAATGGTTCAAACGGCCGAAGGAGAAACTGAACGAACTGGTGGCCGCCGTCGAAGAGGCTCGCCGCGGCAAAAAGTCCGACAAGCCGGCATCATCCGGCGCAAAGGAATTCCAGGTGACGCGCACTCCCGGAGGCCCTGATCCGCTGTCCACGGCGGTCGCCGACGCTCTGCCGGTTCCTGATCGTCCCGTAACAGCCCCGCCGGACAGCAATTCTGCTTCCAGTGGGTCATCCGGCGCAACGGACAGCGATGATTCCGGCGGCGGATCGCTGGTTGGTGACATCGCCGGGTCGCTGCTGAAGGCTGGTCTCGCGGCCGCTACGGCAAAGAAAGGCAAAGGCCTGGAAGCGGCCATCAAGAGTCTGGGGTCGGAGAAAACGAAGTAGAGTCTGCATCGGTTATCGTTCGTCACCTTCTGTCATCCGGACCCGTTGGCATGTTCACGGAAGTCTGGTGATGGGCACCATCCTGCGCAATGCAGGAATGGCACTCGGCACCCAGTATTCGGTACGGTCCATTTCGGTTTGAGGTGAACGGCAGTGTCTGCACTGAACAGGAGGTTCTGTGTTCCTTCAAAACCGTGAGCCTTTCCCTCCGGTTGGCCAGCAAGCCAAACCTTCGACACTCGCAGGCTGTCGACGGTCTCAGGAGACAATCGCAAAGAACGTACCGCCCGGCGCTACGTCATTGCCTTGCCCAACCGCCTGATTGCGTTGAAAGCACCGCGGGAAGTCATTCGACCTGAAGTTTTTTATGGATTTCATGTGTGAACGGTGTGTACCCGGATTTCGGCAGTGCTGGATACCGGATGGGTATGCTCCCCCTGCGGCATCGGATTTTGGTTTCCGTGACAGCTTGTGGGGGAATTCAATATGATTAAGGTTGAGATTTCTCTTTGGAAGGGATGCACAGATGAATTTTGATTTGTTCCTGCAGGGGCTCGAAACACAGGGGCCGGATGCTTGTACGGAATTGATGGGGTGCCTTGAGCGTCCGGAAGAACTGCCTGAACTGGCCACCATGATTGAGGAAGGTGCCGATCCGCAGTTTGCCGGTTATGTTGATGTGCAGACCAGGACCCTTCTGTTTGCCATGTTGCTGAAGAGCATGGGAGTTGATGAGGGATACGGAGAAGTGATTGATGACCTGCAGGAGGCTTACTTTCCCTCGTATCCTCCGGCGAGTCCGATCACGGATAGTTTCTGCTACTTGGCTTCCCTGCTTGATTATCGCCTGGGGCCAGATCAAACCACGATGGGGCAGATGGTCCTGCGGATACAACAGGCGATTGGTGTTTCCGGTGAAGAACTTCGACGGTTCGAAAGATTTCAGCAGGCCCGACTGGGAATCTTTGAGACGATCAGCATTGAATCCGATCGGCTGAAGGTAAGAGAGTTGGTCAGTGATCGAACTCTGTTGGTTCACCCTCCGACAGAGTACCTTGGAACCCCCGGCGATCTGAGGTTTGTTCGCCTGGCGCCGCCGATTGATGACAGCTCGGATTATTACACAGAACTGACGACGCCCTATATTTTGCAGGGAATCTCAGCTGAGCGATGGACGCAATATCTGCGGCGTCTGATGCCGGAGATTGTCGTTGAGAGCGACGGAGCGGAATCAACGGACCTGGAAGAACGTCTGGCGGCTGCGTTTCGTCGGAATGCTCGTTTGTGGATGGACTTCATCGGAGACGGTTATCTCACATACGAAACGGAAGCGATCTTTCTGACCGGTATTCCCGATGACGCGGATTCACTGCCGTGCATCTGGTCTCCGCCGGCAGACGATGCGACGGTATCAATTCCGCTGACTCCGGCTCAGCGAAAGGCGGCCGTTGAAGTCATGCCGGACCTGGAGGATCGTTTGGCCCTTGCAAAGACAACCACTCAGACGATCTCCCTGCCCTACGAGGTCTGGGAATCACTCGAAGAAGACGCGCGAGCACAAATCATGTTTTCCGGCCGAGCGGCAACGCGTTTGCGGAATCTGAGCAATGCTGTTCGGGAAGCTCTGGATCGTGTCGAGCATTGGGAAACTTCCGGAACCTCTGCAGAGGCATCGAAAGCGGTCGGTATCCCCGGCAGCCAACTGGAGACAGTTTATCGTTTGCATATTTCGCTGGACGGCAGCGACCCGTTGATCTGGAGACGGATTGAAGTTCCGGATCTGGACTTTGCTGACCTGCATCTGGTCGTGCAGAGAGCGATGGGTTGGGAAGATTGCCATTTGCATGAATTCATTGTTGGGAGAAGACGGTTCAGTCCGCCCAACGAATACGCAGACGCGTGGGGCGATGGCCCGGAAGATTCAGAAGACATCTCGGTGAGCGACGTCGCGAAGACCAGAAAGAGGAAGAACGTCAGCTTCAAATACATTTATGATTTTGGCGATAGCTGGGCGCACGCCATCACAATCGAGACGACTGGTGAACCTGATCCAGCCGCCATCTATCCTCGCTGCCTGGACGGCGCCGGTAAGTGTCCCCCGGAAGACTGTGGCGGTATTTGGGGGTACTCAGAGCTGCTGGATGCAATTTCAGAGCCCAGCGGTTCGGAGGTACAGGAACGGTTGGAATGGTTTGGCGGTGAGTTTGATCCGATGGAATTTGATGTCACTGAATGCACGTCTGCCATGCGGAGTCTGTTCGAGAACACGTCGCCGGCCTTTCAGCCAGAGGATTTCGATATCCATGCTGAACTCTTTGATGAACACAACGAACTCAACGTCGAATTCTTTGAGTGGTGGCGAGACCAGCTTTCGGAAAAGTTTGAAACTTCCCCTGAGTTTGATCAGCTTCCGGACGGTGAGTACGGGATTGTTCACATCTTCACGGATCTCTGTGTTTCCTATCTCGGGGAGAGTCCAGTTCAGCTTTCGAAAGCCGAACTGGAGCAAGTGCTGTTTGAACTGGTTCCTCGGAAGGTCATGCTGGCTCCGGCGGATTCCGGCCGGACGATCAGCGAGCTGAAGGCGTTCTTTTGTTTTCTGCACCGTGAATTCGATCTGAAGGATGCCGGGCGGCTGGCAGAGTGTCTGGATCAGGCTGCCGAGAGGCGATTCGCGAAGGAACTCGGCAACTCTTCGAATTTCGGAATGGGGAAATCGTTCCTCATGGCGGGGCGTGATGCCGGATTCGATATGACATCGAAGAGCGGGATTGACGCGTTTGTTGAGTCTCCGTTCAACCGTCTCCCGCCCGGTACATTCTCGCTTCCCCAGGATGATCCGGATGAAATGGGAATCGCCGAGCCAGTCGTCGAGACCATTCGGCGTGCAGAGCCTCGCGTCGGAAGGAACGACCTTTGTCCATGCGGCAGCGGGAAGAAATACAAGAAATGCTGTCTGAAGGAGGACAAGGGTTCGCAACTGTGATTGAGATGTCAGACTGCTGAAACGGGGCAGGACGCAGCTTGTGTGTGGTGGCCGACGATGGTCGACTGGTTTGGCCGACTCACGGATCTGACGCCGTCAGAATCGTTACAACCGGTGATTTTCGGCGACCGTTAATGTTTCGTTTCGTTATCACTGACATTCAACAGGAATATTTTCTCTCACCGATACTTTTTGTGGAAGACTACTCAAGTCAGATCCGCGTCCCTTCGTTTGGATCTTTGCTGCGTTCATTCCTTCAGGAGAGGCCACCGTCAACAGCGGGCCGGCAGGAATGACTCCGTTTTCCTCGAACGTGAGAGAGAAGTTTTCATGATGGATTTCGATTCCGACGTTGTCGTTACGGACCGCCGCCGCCGTCCACGACGTAAAGCGAACGTTGGTTCCTCCGCACTTGACGTTTCTGCTTCGTCCGGCAGTCTGCTGGATGACGATTCACCGCAGGTTTCAGATCGCCGTCGCCAGGACCGACGAAGGCAGATTGATCCGACCACCTGCGAACGCGACTATTCCGATGCTGAAGTGGAATTTATGCGTGCCATGGACGATTACAAGCGACGCAGCGGCCGGCCATTTCCCACCTGGAGTGAGGTTCTGGAAGTGCTGCTGAGCCTGGGCTACCGAAAGGTGGCGGAGCCATCCGTGATGGAGTGGCGGACCAACGGCGACTGATCTTCAGGACAACAACAATTCATTTGGGGAATTCTTACCCGTCGGTCCGGCATTCCGGACACGGAGCGACCGAAAAAATCGACCGACGACGGCCGTGATTCTTCAGTCATGTGACCCTTCTGTGACCTGTCACGGAAGGGTTTTTACATTCTGCCGAAGACCATGATCGTGATGTCGTCGTTTTGAGCCCGGCCGTTGGCGTGTGATCGCACATCCTGAAGCAGTGCTTTCCCCAACTCCTCCGGATCTGTGGGACCAGCTTTGACGAAGTTCACCACTCGTTCTTTGCTGTACAGATTTCCGCTGGGATCCATCGCTTCATCGACACCATCAGTAATCAGCGTAAACACGTCGCCTGGGTCAATTCGGCGCTGCACTACATCATAGGGATAACCGGACATAATGCCGACCGGGATTCCAATGATGTCTTCGGTGAACTCTTCGATGCTGCCGTCTGCCTTCTTGATAATCGGCGACATGTGTCCGGCATTTGTAAGAGTAATTGTGTGCGTTGAAAGATCAATCACGCCCAGAATGTATGTGACGAATCGCCCTTCCACCATATTGTGGCACATATGATCGTTAATGTGCTGAATGGCCACTGCCACGTCGTCGGTAAATCTCATGGTGTTCTGGACCACGCTGGACATTCGAGACATGATCAGAGCGCCGGGAACACCTTTCCCGGCCACGTCTCCGAATGAGACGCAGATCTTGTGCTCATTGATAGCGAAGCAGTCAAAGTAATCACCGCCCACGGCCTGAGCTGCATCGTATGAAGCGTAGAACTGGTAACCATCGACTTTAGGCAGTTCCTTCGGCAGCAGTGCTCGCTGCACATTCATCGCGATCTGCATTTCCTTATCGTGCTTTTCCTTTTCCATGAAGGCCACCAGAAGTCTGGCATTTTCATAGGCGTTTGCAGCCTGACTGGCGACGGCCAGCAGCAGCTGCAGGTCGTCATCCGTGAACCGTTTCATGGGGTTCTGTGTGTCCAGGTTGATCACACCAAACGGCTGCTCCTTGTGATCCAGCATGGGAACGCACATCATCGAATGAATCGTGAGGCTGGAGATTGATTCGCTGGCACTGAAGCGGGCATCGCTGGCAGCGTCCGCCGAAAGAATGCCTGCCTTTTCGTTCATCACTCGATCCAGAATCGTGCGGCTCATTCGCACAGTTTCGTCATTCGACGTGTCACGGTACTTCTGCGCAACAGGGATCAGGGGTTTGTTTTCGGATTCGCGAATCAGAATCGAACCGCGATCTGCCTGAGGGAAAATCTCAAACAGTACATCCAGCACTTTAGGAATCATACTGCGCACGTCAGCCGTTCCGGCCAGTGCGCTGTTGATTTTCAGGATGCCCTTCAGCTTGTCTTCCGGTCGAACGTCCAGCAGGCCGTATCCGCCGGCAGCAGCTGCGCCCATGATGGTGCTTGTGCCGTCATCCTTGAGTTCCAGACCCGGCAGTGTGCTGAAGACGCGGCTGCTGTCCGTATCTGTGGCTGTGTCGTCTTCAAACCGAAATTTGATGGGCCCCAGCTTGATTCGATCACCATTGCGCAGCGGTGCGGGTGTTGACGCGGCCAGTTGTTTGCCGTTCAGGAACGAACCATTTCCGCTGCCCAGATCTTCCAGCAGGACCTGACCATTTTCCTGAATCAACTGCGCATGAAACCTGGAGACCATGTTGGAATCCAGCTGAACCGTGCAGTCCGGATGTCGCCCAAGTCTCACCGGAAAAGCAGTGAGTTCATACGGAATGGCCTGACCTTCCTTCAGAAGTACAAGACGGAACGCCATGAATCTGCTCCGAACCAGTGATCGTTTCAATGAGAGTGGAAAACCTGTCTGAGGCAGACAGTCATGGATAACCGAAAAATGAACTGCTTTTCGCCAGTGATCCTGATCGCTGCTGAAGACAATGCGAGCGAGTTGTGTTCTGTCTTGAACGGCAGTCCTGCCGTTGGCGAACAGGAACGCCGACCACCGAGATGATTGACTAGGGTGCCTTGCCGAAAATGGTCTCCACGTTGCCGCGAAGAACCTGTCGGCCCAGTTCGACCGCCTTCTGTTCACTCCAGCCTCGAGCAATCACAAAATCATTTGCCAGAACGCCGGCCAGAATCCGTCGATACATGGCGAACTTGGGCAAAGCAAATTCCAGCTTGTACATGTCGCTGTAGTAACCGATCTGCTTTGTCCTGGGAACGGCCTGCAGTCGACCGCGTGTGTCGTTCTCGATGTAAACAGGGATGTTCGAATACCACCAATGTCCGTTGGTCACCACATTGGG
>JAGQPY010000127.1 GCA_020426485.1 Planctomycetaceae bacterium | reverse complement strand
GCAGGTTGATTTCGGAACCTACAATCTGACCAACCCCGGGCACGTCACAACAAGAGACGTCGTGCGACTGATCACCGAAAGTGGGCTGATCAGCAAAGAGTTCCGGTTCTTCGAATCGGAAGCTGAGTTTATGCAGAAAGCCGCCATCACGCCTCGCTCCAACTGCGTTCTGGACAGCACGAAAGCCATACAGGCCGGGCTGAGACTGACACCCATTGAAGATGCCATCAGGACGGCGTTGAAACAATGGAAGCCGGCAGCATAGTGCAATGTCAGCCATGATTTGATGAGTAGGACGGCCTTTCCAGACCGTCAGCTCATTAGGACGGCCTGAAAAGGCCGTCCTACAGTCACTCATTCGAATATTGAAAGACTGATAGTCACCCCCGTCACTGTCTTGCTCAATCCTGCCAATCCATTTCGCCAGCTCACCGCTTCTGACGACGTGACTCCGAAACGAGAACTCATGGCGAAACGCCCAGTACCACGTGAACGAGTTTGCCGGGCCGTTTCGGACAGGAGCCAATTGTTATTTCACGCGTGCGGAGGCGGTGGAGTGACGGCCTTTTCCACTTCAGTCAGCAGCTGTTCCACGCGGAAGGGCTTGTACAGCACTGATTTCAGGCCCCGTTCGCGGCACTTCACAATGTTGTGTCCGCCGTCGTAGCCAAATCCCGTCATCAGAATAATGGGGCGCCGATCGTCGATGTTCTGCAGTTCGCAGAAACATTCGAAGCCATTCATATCCGGAAGCCGAATGTCGGTCAGCACCGCGTCGTAATGATGACTGCGAGCCATTTGACAGGCTTCTCGTCCGGAACGCACGCCTTCCACGCTGCAGTTGTGGCGTTCCAGCAACTCGTGAGCGCTTTTGAGAACCGTATCGTCACTGTCAACAACCAGAATTCGTTTGCCGCGAAGTCCGGGCCGCTCCGTTCTTTGCCGAGACGACGGACTTTGGAAGCCTCCATCAATCACGTCGGCCTGTTCAGAAACGAGATCAATCTGGCGGCGGATGGTGCGCGTGTTGTCGACGATCTTCTGCAGCTTTTCGCAGACATCGGGATCATGACCGATGTACTTTTCCAGAATGGCCGTCGCGCTGGAAAGGATGTCATCTGTTGGGATTGCAATTTCGCTGCGAAGGCGGTCTGAACTGGCGGTGGCAGTCGTGACTTTCTCCGCAACCAGCAACTGAAGTTGGTTCACGGCCATGGCGACAACCCCGCCAAACATCTCCAGAAACTCCAGGTCCCGCTGGTCAAAGCCACCAATGCCGGGGCTTTCGACGTTAAAGGTTCCCAGAACTTCTTCATGCATAATCAGCGGCACTGTCAGAGAACAACGTGCATCGGCTGCCCCCTGCAGGTAGTGCGGATCGATCAGCGTGTCGCAGCAGAGGTGGCTTTTGCGAGTCGCTGCCACAAAGCCCGTCACCCCGTTCCCTTCTTCTTCCGCGAACAACCGACGATGGGCCGCCTCTTCATTCATGCCGACTTCCAGCAGCGGCAGAAGCTCATTGGTGGCAGGGTCAAGCACTCGGATCTCGATAGTTTCGAACCCCAGAATGCCCTGTGAGTACTCCAGAATCTTTTCTTTCAGCAGCAGGATGCGATCCTGATGCGACATTTCTGTCACTTCTTCCGGCGACAGGTCCCCCAGTTCGATGCCTGCTCGAAACAAAGCGTTTCGCTTTTGATTCTCCAGGATCTCTTCGGAAACATCGCGCACAACAATGGTGGTGAAGTGGCGAGCCGACCCGTCGTTGTGTTCCAGCTCAGATCGCGACGCACGAATGGCGAAAAATTTTCGGTCGGCAATCTTCAGAATGGCTTTGATGACCTGACCGGGTGCGGGATCCATTTCCAGCGGCAGAATCGAGGGGGCCTGCAGTTCCGGATTTCCCAGCGCCCCCAGAAACGGAAAACCGACCAGAGACGAATCCCGGCCGGCCATTTGAGCAAACATGCGATTGTGCCACGTGATCTTTTTATCCGCGTCCAGCAACACCAGACCATCGGGCACGCTGTCCAGAAATCCCTGCGCGCAAAGCTGCAGGTCGGGGAATCGACGAGCCAGCGCGCCGGCGAAGAGGATTCCGTCCAGATGGGGCATCGGAACTCCGGCCCCTTCCGATCGAACGACCTCCACACTGTCGCCCATGATTCTACAGAATTGATCTGCTGCCTGACCGGAATCTCCGGACACTACCAAACGAGGCCGCGAGGAACTCACTGTGACACCCCTGAACATGATCACCTTCGTCGCTGAAAAGCTCTGCCGCGACGGCACCGCAGTTCCCGATTAAACTTCAGATCCTGACTCGCGGAAAGCCCTGAGATGGGGATTTTGGCCAGAACAGCAGAATGTTCGGATTCGGGAATCCACTTCATCGCGGTGCATTGTCCCTTCAATTACAAAATACATCAACAGGACTCTTCGAAGGATTCGTCCCTTCATCGCAGATGAAACAACGCAGTCCGATCGCAGATGAATGGACGCGGCCCGAATACCGGCCAGAACACCCTGAGGTCGGTCGCTCGGAGGCGAAATTCGAACGGAGAGTCCGTGCCCTGTATTTCAAACAAACGTCGACCAAATTCATGACAGCAACTGGTCGTGTGCCGTTGATCAGAGCATGAATGCGATGTCTCGCAGCGATTGCGTGTGAGCATCGCCGTTGAAGTGGCATGGTTGTGGAACGGAAGACGAAAGATACGTGTCATCGGTGACGCCGCAGCAGGGACAATTCGACTTCGCGGACCTTCCGGAATGGGAACAGGCAGCTCTGGAAGACGTGCTCGTGGCGGAAATCGTCTTCAATCTGCCTTTGGAGCGACCATACACCTACCAGATCCCTGAAGACCTGCGGTCCCTTCTGAAGCCCGGCATGCGAGTCAAAGCGCCGCTGGGGCGAGGCAATCGAACGGTCACCGGCTATTGCGTGGCTATTCGTCAGTCCGAGAATGCGGCGCGCCAGCTGAAGTCAATCTCCGAGGTTCTGGACGCCGAACCGCTGCTTGACGATCGCATGCTGGAGGTTACTCGCTGGATTGGCGAACGCTATCTGTGCGGCTGGGGACAGGTTCTGGAAAGCGTGATTCCCGCCGGCGTCCGCCGCAGGAGCGGAACTCGACTCGTGCAGTCATTCGCCCTGAGTGACAACGCAGATGAACTGATCGCACACGCGCGGCTGTCGAAAAAGCAGCAACAGATTGTGGATGTCCTGCGGAAGGCAACAAAACCGGTCCCGGCGGCCGAACTTTGTGAAGCAGCCGACTGCGGACCGGGCCCCGTGAACACACTGCGCCGCAAGGGCATCGTTGAAGCGTTGCGGATTCGTTCCGAAGTCAGCGGCGAATCGCTCGATTCCTCGTCGAAAACCACCGACCTGAACCTGAATGCTCAACAGCAAGCCGTGCTCGATCGCATTCTGGCGTCCCTTCAATCCGGCCGACATCGCACAATGCTGCTGCACGGAGCCACCGGCAGCGGCAAAACGGAAGTCTACATTCGTGCGATTCGGGAAGTGGTGAGTTACGGACGTCAGGCCATCGTGCTGGTCCCCGAAATCAGTCTGACTCCGCAGACCATTCGTCGATTTCGCAGCCGCTTCGGTTCCGTGGCGGTGCTGCACAGTCACATGAGCGATTCGGAACGACACTGGCAGTGGCAGCAGATTGCTCGCGGAGACGTGCAGGTAGTTGTTGGAGCCCGCAGTGCTGTCTTCGCACCGACACCACATCTGGGTCTGGTCGTCATCGACGAAGAACATGAACCCACATTCAAGCAGGACTCCACTCCGCGATACCACGCACGCGAAGTTGCTCGCTATAGGTGTCAGCTGGAAGGCGTCCCGTTGCTGCTGGGATCGGCCACGCCAACACTGGAATCATGGCTGCGGGCTCAGCGCGGGCATGACGATCTGCTGTCGATGCCTGATCGAGTTGCAGAACTGCCGCTGCCGCCCGTGGTCATCGTGGATACTCGCAATGATCCGCGCATCGGTCGTGGAGCTTCCATCGGACGTCCTCTGCACCTGGCCATCGAACGAGCACTGAAGGATCGCGGTCAGGTGATTCTGTTTCTGAACCTGCGAGGCTATTCGCCGACGGTCTGGTGTCGCAGCTGCGGAAGCGGCGTCAAGTGCCCGGACTGCGACATTACTCTGACATGGCATCGCGATCGTCAGAAGGCAGTCTGCCACAGTTGTGACCACAACATCAACGCGCCGCAGGTCTGTCCGGTGTGCAACAGCGCGGGAGTGCGGTACTTCGGAACGGGAACTCAGAAACTGGAAGAAGAAGTCCGCGCGACCTGGAAGGAAGCACGCGTGCTGAGAATGGACAGTGATTCCATGAAAAAGCCCGGAAGTCACGACGACGCTCTGGAACAGTTCCGCCACGGACAGATCGATATTCTGCTGGGCACGCAGATGATTGCCAAAGGGCTCGACTTTCCCAACGTGACTCTGGTCGGTGTCATCGACGCAGACAGCATGCTGAATCAGCCGGATCTGCGAGCGTCCGAACGAACCTTTCAACTGATTGCTCAGGTCGCCGGACGCACAGGACGCAGTGATCGCGGCGGTCGAGTCTACGTGCAAACCACCAACCCGGACAATTCGGCCATTCGCTACGCCGCTCAGCATGACTTCATCGGATTCGCGTCACACGAACTTCATCAGCGGAAGGATTCCGGAGCACCACCGTTCAGCAGTGTCGCGCGAGTCATCTTTCGAGGTCCGGTCGAATCGGTCACGGCCGAAACGGCTCGCACGGTCGCCGACAAACTACGAACCGCAGCCGCTCAACTGGACTTCAAGGCTCGAATTCTGGGAGCCGCCCCCGCGCCGATTACTCGCCTGCGCGGCAACTTTCGCTTTCATCTGCAGATCTGCGCGGCCACTCACGAACAGGTGAAGACTCTGTGGCTGCGAGTCGAATCCGGACTGACTCTGCCGGATGGAGTGGAAATGGCCGTCGACGTCGATCCCATCAACAGCCGCTGAATCCGTCGGCGGTATTCGTTTCGCGTACCCACCCCGTGTCCCGTCGATTGAATGCCGTCAGTCATCCCCGTTCACGCAGACCGAATCCCAAACAGCCGGTGTCCTCGCTCCGATGAACCTCACGAAGGGAGCTGCTCGATCGACTCGACGACCTGTCTGCAGCGACGACCTGTCACGTCCGAGAATTGACTCCGGCGATTCGTTGGCCGGTCTGTCACGCCGAATAACCGACGTGGGTTCGATTCAGTCGGTGGGCGTGGGTTGACCAAACTCTTTGAAGAACTTCACGATCAGTGCGGGAGCTTCTGACGGATACTTATGAGTTCCGTCGTGGATCATCGCCACAAATGGCGCGCCGGTTGTTGACGAAAACAGAGTACAGTCTTTGGCCCATTCACGACCATCGGGGCTGCTGCGGTTGATTTTCTTCACGGCGTCAATCTGACGTTCCTGCCATGCGAAGCGAACCAACTGGTCGTTCCGCCCGCCAATATGCATCGCCGGGCGCGGCACGGAGGGCACAGATTTTCGGCCCGCCGCCGCAGAGGGAGCAAACGCGGCAAACTGATCGGCTCGCGTGGCCCACAGCAGATATGTGAAGCCGCCACCGTTGGAATGTCCCGTGGCGAAAACCCGCTGTGAATCTGCAGGCTGTCGCTGCAGCGCCTTTCGAAGCTCCCTCGTCCCGGCGGAAGTTGTCTCATCGCTGTCCAAACTGGATTTCACGAACAACGTCTTCAGCATGGCGTCGACAAACTTCAGGTCCCGATCATCCTCAGCTCCCGCAGCATGCTGCCAGCCGTTACGTCGGCCCTCCGGGTCGGTCAGCATTCCCGGAGTGGGAATGCCCTGCGGATAAATCACAATGGCTTCCGGCCAGTGCGTATGAATCGCAAAGCTGCGCGCGGAGTGACGAGAGTTTCCACCGTGGCCGTGAAACGCAAACACAACGGGAGCGGGCGACGCACCGGACTTCGTGGGCAGGTAAACCGTCGCCTGACGCTCCAGGCCATTTACGTTCCATGAACACTCAAGAATCTCGGCCCCGTTCGACACACACGCATTCACCACCAGAAGCATGACGGGCAGAAGAAACAATCGCATGGAATCAACCTTCCGAAATTCAACACTATTGACGTCTTATCGCGCTGGCGGCGATCTGAAAAAGGGGCTGACCATTTGTTGGCGACAGCAAAGAGGAGCAGCTCGTTTCTCACTGGACAGCCCCACATTGGAGTGCTGTGACCTGTCACCGCTTTGGATTTTGCTGAACGATGATCGCCGAAACGCCTGTTTGATCTTCCTGAAGCATTCACGACAACTCAGGAGGCCCCGATTCCTCATTGAATCAGGCGATCGGCAGGTGTGTAGCCGAATTCATAAGAATTTCGAGCGGTTCAGAAATCTGACCGATTCTGCAAACCAGTCAATTCTGATCTGCTGTTGGCGGAAACTCGACGTGTTGAATCAAAGCGAAAGCGGCGACAAGTCACTGCACTCCGGAAGGCAACCTGTCGCTGTGTCGGGACTAACCTTTGGTACAGGAAAACGATTCGCAGCACATCGATGATTCTTAGCGATCGATTTCGAAAAACCTGACCATGGCCGTCCCATCCTCAGCAATCGCTCAGGGCACAAAACTCCCGGCCAGGTCTCATCAATCCGCGAATCTCAGAGCAGGCGATGTGCGTTGAAAATCCGGCTTCGTGACTCAGTCTTTCAGATTCGCTGACAACGACGCGCGCATGAAAAACGGGAACACCAATGTCGGGTTCCCGTGATGATCTTTACGAATGCATCGTTCTGGTGAAACTAGCCACCAATCGATGGAGTCCGCTGTGAACTTCGAACTCGCATCTCTGTTCGACGACGATTTCGGCGACGTTCGTCGCTTGGCTTTTCGTAGAATTCGCGTTTGCGCATTTCCCTTTTGATGCCGGCATGTTCTACCAGCTTGCGGAATCTCCTGACCGCATCATTCACACTTTCATTGTCACGCAGACGCAACTTAACCACAAAAAGCTCCCATTTTGGTTTTCACAGGCAGGATTGAAACGTACCGGAGTGACACACAAAATTGCCACTCGCCTTCTCCAACAGAATACAGGATATCGGCATTTTTGCAAATGGTTCTGCTACAAACTTGAAGCACGCTTTGGTTTACGGCGACTTTTCGCTTCGCACCGCGTTCACCAAGTCCGGCGATTCTGCCGGGTTTTGGCGTATTGACGGCTCCACGGTGCGTCAGCGACGTTCAAATACGTTTGCTTCAAGTCGCTCTTCTCAAATGCTTTGCGGAAAATCAGTACTTTCTCAAAGCGATCAGCGACCGGCCGATTGCGGGCCAAATTGAGGTGAATAACGTCGGTTTTCCCAGTTTCGGCTCAAAGCGTCCGACTCGGCAAGAAAGCCAGCAACGGCAGCCAGAGGCTTTGTAAAGGGGGCTGCCCAACGCCGTGAAGAGATCTTTCACGTCTGACCCGGGGCGAGGTATGCCGAAAACCGGTCTCGCCTCCCTGCGGGTCGGGTTAAACGAGCTGTGTTTTCCCACCTGAAAGCTCTTCCCGACGCTGGGTGAATTCTCTGTCAGGCCGAGAAGCTGCTGCCGCACCCACAGCTTTTCACAGCATTGGGGTTGTTGAACGTGAATCCTCGTTTGTCCAGCCCGGTATAGAAGTCGATGGTTGTTCCATCCAGAAACAGGTCGCTCTTTTTATCGACAACAACACCCACGCCGTGATGTTCGTTGACCAGGTCGTCGGTTTCATTGTATGCGTTTGTGAAGTCGAAGGAATACTGGAAGCCACTGCAACCCCCACCAACCACACCGACTCGCACGTATTTTAGTTCGGGGCGGTTCTGTTCCTGCATAACTCGCTTAATTTCGTTGGCGGCTGCTTCGGTCAGAATCACGGACATCTTCAAAAACTCCCGTCTTAAATGAAGGCACAATCGAACGGGCGGCATCTTCACTTCTGCCCCGTCAGACTGTGCACAATGCTGTTGCCTGAGGCGTACAGTTTATTCGACCAATCCACCGAAGTGTCAAGCACCCAGCTTTCCGTGGAGGTCTGATTTCCGATAAATTGCAGCAGCTCACGGTTATCGGATGTGCATCTGTCAGCTTCAGGATGTTCGACGTACCCATTTGACGGACGTTTGTACAACACTGCTCGGAAGCGGACAGCCACGTCTGGAATCGAGAGACTTTCACAGAGCTGAAGTCTTTCCCAAACCTGTGGACATCTTCTGCAGAAGCCGGCAAAGCAGCTCTGCGTATTCGAGTTTCTTCGCCTTCGTGCGCCACAACGGATCGTTTGAACGTCACAAACAATCAGCGGAATGAAGATGTCGTTTTCAACCTTAGTGCGGCTCATGATCGTGGTGCTGTTCCTGGCGCTGCTGTTTTCCTCCGCAACCAACCGCTCGCGCCAGACCCTGATTGACGTACCGGCGGAACTGAACGCTCCCGCAGAGAGACTTGTGGTGCAGCCCGATGGATCGGTCATCCACGAGAGAACGCACTTTCGGGAGGTCATGGCCAATGCAGAAGGCATTGTCGTCGTCGACTTCTGGGCGTCGTGGTGCGGCCCCTGCATGATGATGGGACCGGAACTGGAAAAAGTCGCGAAGACTCATCCGTCTGATGTCACCATCATCAAGGTTGAAATGGACGCCCAGACAGAGGCTTTCGCCAGACACTTTGAGGTCGGCGGCATTCCGGACGTGCGTTTCTTTCAGAAGGGAAAGGCCGTTGGAGGATTTGTCGGCTTTCATCGAGCGGATGAAATCGAGAAACTCCTGACATCAGTTCCCCAATCGCCTGAGAACCGCTGACAAGGCCTGGTCTGGCACTCGCCACGGGCAGAACCCCCGCAGAATCTCCATCGGGAAGGGGGATGACCCTGATGTTGTCCGGACCTCTGAATCTCTGCCCCGCAGAATTCGTCCGCCGATCGGAACTCAACGTCGTCCGAATGGCGTTTTAACAGAACAGCCCGGTCAGTACTGACCGGGCTGTGAGCACTTCAGGATTCTGATCGAGCACGTGGCTCAGGTCGGCACTACTTCAGTTCGCGAATACGAATATTCTTCCACGCGACGTCGAAGGGGCCGGTGCCTTTCTTGATTCCGTGAACCTGCAGCCCGATCTTACCTTTAGGGTGAGTCTTGTAGATTCCTTCGTGCGTCAGATCTTCGACCTTTTCTCCGTTGATCCACGTCTGAATTCGAGGTCCCTGAGCCACGATGCGGTACTTGTTCCATTCGCCGTTGCGAATATGACTGTGAGAATGTGAATTGTCCTTGGGAGCTTCGGACAGCCAGCCCAGTCCTGTCGCTTCGCCGTAAACATAACCGGACTGACCAGGACTGGATTCAATTTCCACCTGAGGCCCGAAGAACCGACCTGCGTCACCGTCAGCAGCCGTTTTTTCACGAGACCGAATCTGCACACCCGAGTTGAGTTCGTCATGAACCTTGACTTCAAATTCCAGTTCGAAGTCTCCGAATTCTCGATCAGATGTCAAAAATGAGTTCGGACTTCCGTCCACGGTGACACCGTGAATGGTGCCGTCCTGAACGTCGTATTTGGCAATTCCCTGAGTCGCCTGTGTCCAGCCGTTCAGCGTCTTTCCATCGAACAAAGACACCCATCCTTCCTCTGCCAGGACAACGGACCCGGTCGTCAGAAGAGTCGTGGCCAACACAACGGTGCAAAAACGAATCATGCGATTCCTCACTGATTGACTGTTTACAGATGGAAAACTCGCGCACGACGCGCGACTTGATGAGAAACACTTCCGGGGATCCGGAAGTCGTGGTCGGCCGGGACTGCTGTCCGGAAGTATGCTGCGGCTCACACCCATTCAAAGCTGAGCCGCGGCAACCGGCCACCGCTTACTTCTGAATCAGGACGTTGACGCCCTTCTTATTCGACAGAACGATATCCGGTTTGCCGTCTTTGTTCATGTCGTGGATTTCAAACTGAGTTCCAACGCCTGTGTCTTTGCCGGCGCTGATTCGGTGCGGTGTGATGACGGGAGGAGAATTGGGAGACCGCTTCACCTCGTACCAGCACATCACAACTTCGTCGTTTCCACCCGGATCGCGACCATTGTGAGCAAAAAATCGCTTTCCGGTCACGTAGTCCGGCTGACCATCGCCGTTGACGTCAACGGTTTCGACCGCATGTGTCTGAGAAAAAGATTTGTCAATTTCGTGCAGAGTCCAGGGACCGTCACCCTTATTTTCTGCCCACCAGACACCGTATTCGTGTGCGGAACTCAGAAACAGGTCGACGTCTCCATCCATATCCAGGTCGTCGGCGTAAATATTGGCGGCTTTGGGCAACGGAACCTCAACGTCGTTCAGCCGAATTCGAATCGGATGAAACTTCCACAGAGCGGTTTCGGAAAGGTTGCCGGGAGATTCCCACCAGCCGTGGCCGATGATGATGTCGCGGTGGCCATCACCATTCATGTCCCCAGCGCCCAGACCGTGGTAATACTTGAATGTTCCGTTGTCGAGGCCTCGGTTTGGTCGGTCTGCCGGTTCTGCACTGGGTTCACTGACCGGATGAAACCCGAACGAACTTCCAACGGCAGATGCTTCAGGAATTTTGACAAACCCCATCTGACTTTCGGGCTGCGACCCCACGATGAACTCCGGAATTCCGTCCTTGTCCAGATCTTCGAATTCCGGCGATTCGTTGCACGCACTGGTCCAGATCACATGTTCCTTCCAGTGGTCACCATTCGGTCCGGGGTTTTTGTACCAGTGGAACGGGTCACCGGGAAAACCGATGATCACCAGGTCCATTCGACCATCGCGGTCCATGTCCCAGGCAGCATTGGCGAAGCTGTTGCTGTATCCCTGTCCCGCGACAAATTCTCCCGGCATTCGAACTTCATGCCGCTTCCACGCACTGCCTTCCGTGTAATTCTTTGCGTCGGTCGCGGGAGATTCGTACCAGATGTCACCGGCCGCCACATCCGGCACACCATCGCCGTTGAAATCGGCCGCAGCGACACCTTCTGACCGAAACCGATCATCCAGTTGAATCCGAACCCAGTTGTTGTCGTCGTCAGCACGCAGAGAGGCGGTGAGCAGCAGGAGGATCGTCGCTGCTCGGAAGGTCTGTTTTGTCATGGTTCATTCCGAATGTCGAAAGGCGGGCAGCGGGCACGCGGGACAAAAGGCCGCCGAGGACACACCGCTGTGTTTTCACCGAGAAAACAAAGCATATCCGGAAGAACCTCCCCGGGACAACTTATCGCGTGGCAGTTCGGACGTTCTGGTCAACTTTTGATCTTCTTCACCGATTGCGTGCACTGAGTGACAGCTTGGACACCGAATCGCACACGGGAACTTTCTATCGCCTGCAACAAGAGATTCCGCGGCGGATGGATCATCACGGCAGAAAGATCGTTCGCTGTCCGTCAACGGTCAGTTTTCCCGATGCAAACCGCCGGATCGCTTCTGGATAAGCGATTTTCTCCTCTTCGAAGACAAGATCTGCCACATCGTCCGCGGTGGCTGAATCCGGAAGAGTCACGCTTCGTTGCAGAATAATGGGACCATGATCGTACTGATTGTCGGCAAAGTGAACGGTGCAGCCCGAAACCTGAACACCGCGTTGAACCACGGCTTCATGCACGTGATGTCCATGCATGCCCTTTCCGCAGAACGACGGAATCAGCGACGGATGGATGTTCATCACACGCAGATCAAAGTCGGGCGGAATGCGAAGCAGCGACAGGTAGCCCGCCAATGTGACCAGGTCAACCTTGTGTTCACGCAGTACCCTGAAGACTTCTTCGCTGAACGCTGCGGTCGACGAAAAATCCCGGCGTTTGATCACGACACAGGACAGCCCGGCATCTGTAGCTCGCTGAACCCCTTTGCAGTCGTGATTGCTGGCAATTACGATGGGGACGTTGGCCGCAAGTGTTCCGTTTTGGATGCATTCCAGAAAGTTGATCAGCGTTGTACCGCCACCGCTGATCAGAACACCAAGGGAAACCGGACGTTCAATAGCGGGCAGTCGAATCAAGGGAACACGATCCTGTCACGTGCGAAAGCTGCGGTCGTCAACGAAATCAAAGGCTGGCAGAGAGTAGCCCACCGGCTGTGGGTTTTCAAACGGCTGCGCATCGGAGATGTGTTTTCTCAACCGGACTCGATCTCGTTCTTCCCGCAGTGCTCGTCCCCACAGAACCATAATCACCAGAATGACCATGAAGGTGACCAGTACGATTGCGGATTCTCCCAGACCGCGCCCAGCCAGACTTCGAGCACGAACAGCCCGCGGCGAACCGGCAGACAGATGCCCTGACGCTACCAAAGACTGAACCTGATCAACAGTCGGCTCCCAGCGAATGTTGCCCGCAAGAATCAAAGGTGCGATCCTGTCTGAATCCTGTGAACCATAAACGTAGCGTTTGAAGAAACACCCCGTCACAGCAACTCGATCAATCACATCGGCGCTGGTGGGAAAATCAGCGGGAAGGTGCGGTGTGATGATCACCGCCGGGTTGTGCTGTGAATCGTCCGTAAACAGCCACAGTTCGTGCAGCATCCGACCGCCAAACAGAATCGGATCTCCCGGATAACTGACCACATGCCGCACATGTCCCCGCAGCGTTACCAGATGTCCGTGCCAGACATCCGGATTTTGAAACATGTCCACAAACGTCTGAAATTCATCGGTATGGCTGCGAAAATGTCGATAGCGGGCCACTCGCTGATTCAGTTGCCTTGTCAGTCGAGACTTCTGCTGACGGAATTTGGCTTCCGTGATGCCGCCGGAAGTTCGCTTGCCGGAAAGCCGTTCCAGGTCATTATCCAGCCGAGTCTTCACTTCCCGCATCAGATCGTCAATTCGCTGTTGCAGAACACTGCCTGCCACCTGCTGCTGCATGCCGTCACTGGACAGCTCCAT
>JAGQPY010000126.1 GCA_020426485.1 Planctomycetaceae bacterium | reverse complement strand
TAATCCGATGCGTTTTGTACGATTCGCCGCGACACTTGTTGTTTGTTGGGTCCTGGTGGGTTGCAGTGGAACGTTTGCAGTCGTCTTTGCTCAGGACAGTCGCTCTCCCGGAGACCCGGATTCCTCAGTGCGTGGTCGTTTGAGCAGTCAGGTTGCTCTGCAGGAACGACGTACAAAGGCGAATTTGCTTCGAAGCAACAATCCGCAGGGGCGCATCATCGGTTATCGTTCGTCCGAAGTGGAAGGCTGGCCGGTGCTGATCAGCGAAAGGCTGTTGGACGAACAGCCTCGGTTGACCGAGACCGCCTTGACACTGCTGGCCGAACAGTTTCGAAAGGTAAAGGACGTCCTTCCGCCGCAGGTTGTGACGTATCTGCAGGATGTCCCTGTCTGGCTGTCCCCGGAGTACGAGGGCTTTCGGCCGACGGGCGAATATCATCCGGGAGCCGACTGGCTGCGTGATCAGAGGCGTCGTCCCGAACTTCATCGGTGTGTCGAGCTGACAAACATCGCGATTCTGACTCGGGAAGTTCAGCGACAGCCCATGTTAATTCTGCACGAGCTGGCTCACGCATGGCATCATCAGGTTCTGGGTTTTGAGCACCCGGAGGTCATGAACGCTTTCGAGCGTGCGGTTGCCAGTGGAACTTATAATGCTGTGAAACGTCATGATGGTCGTGTGGAACGTGCATACGCGATGGCCAATCACAAAGAATATTTCGCGGAATGTTCCGAAGCATTTTTCGGAATCAATGACTTCTATCCGTTTCGGCGCGAAGAATTGCAGGAAGTCGATCCGGAAATGGTGTCACTGCTGAAACGTCTTTGGCGTGTCGGCGAAAACTGAACCCGTCGGTCAGCCACGAAGTCCGGCGTTTTTCATTAAGTCTGCGGTGGCCGAATACGCTTCTCGAACCCAGGCTTCGATGTTGTCCGGGTCGGGGCTGTATTCCAGTTCGATGCTGATTGTTCCGTCCATGCCGAGCTGGCCAATGTGCTTCAGGTACGGTGGAAAGTCGACGACACCTCTGCCGGGTGGCAGGTCGCCATGAACCTTTCCATCGCAGTCAGAAATATGCACGTGGACAGCTTTTCCCTTCAGGCGATCGACATCGTGAGCCGGCACATTGGCCAGCATCAGGTGCGAGACGTCGATGTTGGCTCCGAGCGCCGGATGGCCCACGTCGTCGATAAACCGAATCATGGTATCGATGTCGTTGACCAGTGACAGTCGGAACGGTTCCAGTTCCAGGGCAATCTTCAACCCCAGTCGCTGGGCATGTTCCGCCAGCAACTGGCAGTTGTGAACTCCCGTGGCCCACTGTTCAGCGGGCGGAATAACTTCCTGTTGCCAGATGTATTCGCCGAGTACCAGCAGCAGGTTCTCTGCTTCAAATTCGTAGCACAGATCCAGATACGCCTTGCAGCGATCCAGATGAAATCTCTGCACGCTGGGGTTGAAATCAATGAGTCCCGTTGCGACACAGCAGACAGAAATGATGGGAAGCTGATGACGACGACACTCGTCGCGGATCAGCCGACGTTCTCGAATGTCGATATCGAGTGGATCCGTGAAGATATCGATGCTGTCAAAACCGATTTCCTTTGTCTTTTGAATTCCCCATGCGGTATCGCGTCCGGCCTGTGCCCATGCACTGTTGATCAGTCCCAGTTTCATTTCAGTTTCCTGATGCTGTGAATCTCTGTTGGTCGCTTCAGAAGAAGTTATCACATGCCGCATTCTGATTCGCCTACCGAGACAACTTGTTCCGTGCGGGCGGAGTGGTCCAGAACGTCACAGACCTGTTGTGTCTTCCGGGACAACTCCAGCCAGGAATGACGAATGTTGTGCGAACGGATGAGCTGACAAAAGGCGTCGACCATGCATGTTTCCTGAGGCACATACCGAAAGCTGTGAACCGCCTGCCGGCCTTCCCCGTCCAGAGTTGTGAAGGCGGCTGTTTCCGTCGACCACGGGCGTGTGAAGTCGGGGCAGTACAGCGTCCGTTCGGTTCCGGCCACTTCAATCCATCTTCTGCGGACGGTGTCAAATCCGCACTCAAAGGAGGCCATACGACCTTGGGAAAACCACAGGATGGCGTTCATGCGAGTGTCGACGTGGTTGTGCCACTGAGCCGTCGCAAAGACCCGTTCCGGCATCTCATTAAACAGAGAAAGGATCGCACCGACGCAGTACCAGCCCAGGTCCAGCAAAGAACCTCCGCCCATCCCGCGGTGCATGCGAATGTTCTCCATCGGCATGGAATCCCAGTGAAACGTAAACGCACTGGAGATCTGTCGCAGACTGCCCAGATGTCCGTTCGAAATCAGATTCCTGATTCTTGCGGCTCGTTCAGTGTGGTACCACATGACTCCGTCGAGCAGAACCACGTTATTTTTCTGACACGCAGCGATCATGCGTGCCACTTCGTCCGAGTTGCGGGCCAGAGGTTTTTCGCACAGCACATGCTTTCCGGCTTCTGCTGCTCGAATGGTCCATTCCGCATGCAGAGCCGGGGGCAGCGGGATGTAGACCGCATCAATTTCAGGAGAACTAATGGCTTGTTCGTAGCTGTCAAAGACCAGAGGAATGTTCAGGGCTTGAGCGAACTCCTTCGCGGCCGGCCGACTTCGACTGGCGATGCCACTCAACTCAGCGTGATCGGAATTCTGAATGCCCGGGCCCACTTTCCTGGCAATGTTTGCTGTACCCAAAATGGCAAACCTGATGGACATGGTGTATCAGTTTCTGCTGGCTGATGTTCGTGAAGCCCAATTGCTGCGCGGGTGTGAGGGAGTACATTTGACCGGTGAACTCAGGACGTTTGCGATGCTTTTGTCTCAGTCCCTGCACGGAATCAGAAGACTCATGGCATGCGTTCAGACAGCTGCGATCGAAGATTCACGCCAAACTCGCAGCTCCTGAAAACGGGGTGACCTGACTGGAGCCGCTGCAGCAGAGTATCACAGCCGTCGGCATCAGAAAACCGCCCGCCGCGCTGCAGGCGGCGTCGACTGGTCTGTTCAGGTTGTTCCATTGAAATCGACTGTGACGAAGATGCCCTCAGGATGCGACGTGTCATCCTGAAACGACACCTTGTCTCGGGCGATGTCGTGATTCGACAACGCGACGGAAGACCCTGCGTGTTGACTGGAAATCTTCGGATTCAGCGGACCACCAGGTCGGATTCAGGCTCAGGAAATATTATTCATGTAGTAAATAACCTTCACAAACCTCTGTGTCTTGATGCAACGTGTCTTCGAATCTCGGTGTCAGACCGTGCCGATGCACTGTCCCGTTAGAAGTTGCAGCCACATGGGCGCGTTGGAGAAGTCTGTGCGTCTTCATTACATGGATTCCATGCGCAGCGTGTTGATGATGCTTGGTGTGGTTCTTCATGCCGCGAATGTGTATTCCGTCAGTGTTCACTGGGAAATCAGCGATCCGGAAAGCCATCCATTCTTCGATGCCGTCTCCGGTCTGATTCATGTCTTCCGGATGCCGGCGTTTTTCATCGTTGCCGGATTCTTTGCTCAAATGACGCTGGAACGGTACGGCTCTCGGACCTTTCTCTCCAATCGAGGTCAACGTCTGCTTGTGCCGATGATCACCACGTTTGTACTCCTGAATACCGTGCAGGTTTTTATTCTGCATTCTGCCGGGATTGTCACCCTGGCTGATCTGCAACATTTTGTTGTGGATGTTTTATACGGGGAGGCTGTTGAGGGGCATCTGATTCAGCACCTTTGGTTCCTGAGTGTGCTGATGCAACTGTCGATCTTCTGCGTACCGGCTGGCATCGTTCTTCGGAGACTCCATCACACTCAAGGCGTGCCTGCTTCCACATCGCATTCCCGGCAGCTGCATTTGTGTGCTGTGATTCTTGGGCCAATGTTCACGGTGGGACTGACCGGATTGAGCCACTTCTTTCCCGTTTTGTATTCCGGGCCGTTCGTGTTCGGGACCTTTACGCCCGCTCTCACATTGATGTACCTGCCGTATTTTGCTTATGGAATGTGGTTGTTTCTGAACCAGCGAGCACTCTCGGAGTTCAGCCGATTCGGGCCGATGTCGCTTTGGGCGCTGGCCATGTTGCTGGCTCTGCGAGCGGTCCGGCTTCGATCATCCGATTCCGCGATGGATGATGTTCTGGATGCATATCTGATGGGGATGACGCAGTGGTTCGGATGTCACGTCTGCTTCAGCTTGTTCCGAAAGTTTGCTGATTTCCCTTCTGCTGCGTTCAGGTATCTTGCCGACGCCTCATACACGGTCTATCTGTTTCACCATCTTGTCATCGTCGTCATTGCACAACAGCTGACGTTCTGGCACACCAGTGCTGCCGTGAAATTCTGTCTTGTCACCACAGCTGCCTTGGTGGCGACCTTGGTATTACACGAACTGGCCATCAAGCGCAGTCCAGTGCTGGGATTTCTGTTCAACGGGCGGCCCTTCGGCACAATTTCGGGGCTGACAACTCGTCGCGACGCAGTGACCGTTCCGGTGCCTGTGAAGACAGGGACTTAGAGGCGAGCGGAAAGAAGGTCTGCGCCACTCCGGGCAGCCGTTTCCGCTGTTGTTTTGCTGCTCTCCAAAGAGTCAGACCCGTTTTAACGATTGCTTCCAGGTCTGCCTGAGTTGGCAGGTTGCCTTTGCGGCATCTTCGCTGATCCAGTTCGCACGCTGTCCGGGGACAACCCTGCCCGATAGACTTCCGCCGTGCCTTCGCATCGGAAATCGCGTGCACTTAGCCTGTCTTCCCGCAATGCTCAACCGGCGACGGCAGCGCTGTTATCTGGTTCATTCGCCGAAGACTGACAGCCGGTCTGCTTCAGCTGCATGACGTGGCATGAATTTTCGGTGTCCGGGATTCTTCACTGTGGTTTTTGGTTCAGTGCGGCCACTGAACCGATGTGTCAACTCTGGATGTCAACGCCGTTGTTTGAATTTGAGTTTATTGTCGAACCTTATCTCAGCGGTGTGCGTGTCGATACTTTTCTGGCTCGACATCTGCGAAACCATCATGCCTGGCGATTGCACCGCATGGTGGTTGCCGGCTGCGTGCAGGTGAATGATTTGACGGCCGGACCGGGCCAGCGAGTCTATCCCGGACAGGTCGTTCGAATTGATCTGGTCGAGCCACCGGATCGTGATCTTTCCAGGAATGTCGAAACTGACGTTTCGATACCGATTCATTACGAAGATCCCTGGATCGTGGTTGTGGACAAACCCATGGGGGTTGTCACGCATCCCGTTGGCGACTTTCATTCGGGAACGCTGATTGAAGCACTGCAGCAACACTTCGACAGTCAGACTCTGGCCCCCGGACTTCTGCGCCCCGGCGTGATGCATCGTCTGGATCGGATGACGAGCGGGCTGCTGGTTGTGGCCAAGGAGCACGTGAGCCATCGGACACTGGCAGACGATTTTGAGGAATCCCGAATTCAGAAGCGATACCTGGCACTGATTGAAGGAACGCCGGACTTTGAACAGAAACGGATCGAACTTCCGATTGGTCAGCTTCCGGGAGGGCGCAGTGTACTGATGTCCGCCAAGCCATCAGCGCTGCGACCTCGCTCCGCTCGCACTGACGTGACCGTCCGGCAGCGGTTTGGCAGATACACGCTGGTTGAATGCGAACTGCACACGGGGCGAAATCACCAGATTCGCGTGCATCTTTCCGAAATCGGCTTTCCGGTTCTGGGTGACGAATTCTATGGACCGCACGGTCAGATTCGGTCAGGGCCTCGCACGCCCGGAGAACAGCCGACGTCTGAGCGACATGCATTGCATGCCTGCTTTCTGGAGTTTACGCACCCAATTCTGCAGACACCGCTGACTTTTCAATCGCTTCCTGGCGATGACTTCTGGCAACTGGCGGAAACTCAGGCGGCATCGCCGGACGTCAGATCCGCTGCCACCTGAGTTTCACACCGCTGTTCAGGGACGCCTCACAGGCGGCTGTCCAGCCTCGGATATTCGACCGCCGGTTCCGACCGTCGCAGAAAGGCTTCTGCAAAATGAGGGCGGCGAATACTGTGCAGGATTCGATGCATAATTCGGTCTGCCTGAACCGACGGATGGAGTGCCGTATCCGGCGAGAAGCCAACGACGTCTCCAATTCCGAACACACCCGGACACCAGGTTTCGAAGTTGCTGGCACACCAAAGTTGTCCGTGTTCGTCGGGTTCCACGCCGATCACGTTCAGGCTCAAATGATTGGAGAAGCCGACCGACTTGCGACAGTCGACAACATCATGACGCACCTGTGAGAGTGGTGATTCAAAGTTGGCGAGTCCAACATCCGCAGGGTGCGTTCCAATGGTGACACCGGATGCTTCTGCCAACTCCAGCAAGACAGAGCTGCGATCTGTTCGTGCCACATGTGACGTCCTGACTCCAAACAGGCTGACCAGTGCGGCCATGCCGGCACCCACATCACCGCCGCCGACAAAACACACTTCTTTGGGCAGAGTTCTGCGACTCAACAGAGCTTCCGTGGTGTGAAACGGAATGAGGCCAAGTCGTCGATGCATCGCCGTTCGACGGACACCCGTGCCGATCACAATGTGCTGTGCCGAAACAAATTCACGCCGACAGACCGTTCCCATCGAAACGGTCAGCTGTTTCGACGACGTAAATCGAGCCTCACCCACAAGAACTTCCACTCCCAGACTTTCAAGCAGTCGGACGTGGTCATTCGTTTCCTGACTGACTGCGCGAGCAACCAGCGACCGCAGCAGCTTAGGTGATCCGGACCGAGCCAGCATTTTTCGCCGTCCAACCGTTCGGTCAACCAGCAGTGACGACACCAGACGACGGAGTGACTGTCCGACGATCCATGCCGAATGTCGAGTCTCGGGCAGAATCGAAACCGCCCGTCGCCGTCCGCGCGCTGCCAGACACAACATTTCGAAGGCGGCTTCATCATTTCCGATGACTGCAATGTCGTAGTTCATTTCTTCCTCCTGACGAATTCTTTTCCTGTTCAGCGAGCATTGACGATCCACAGAATCCATAGTCTGGGTAAACTGATCGGCACTTGATCGAATATTCCGAAGTCTGAAACTGCGTAAACCACACGTGTCCTGACAGACTTCGTGAAGGTTATGGGTTATTCGGATTGCGCCGGTAAGTGGGTCTGCTCCACAATGGATCTTTCCGCGGAAACCATTGCGAACAAATCTGCGCACAATGCTGCGAGTCAGGCAGAGCAGCAGGACGACGTTCGATCCCCTGCCGATCTGTGATGACGGGTGATCTGAGTTAGTAGGCTTCGCGGCTCCTGTCGCTGCATTGTCGATTGGGCAGCAGATGCACGCGAAATGTTGTTTGCTGACAGGCTGTTGATGGGAACTGTTTGAGTGCAAGAGCCGATCTCTGAGACTTCCTTCCAGCGATCTCTGCTGCTGCGGCGGCTGGCGATTCTGCTTGGTATCTGCGCTGCTCTGGGTTTTGTGCTTGTGTTTCCGTTTCCGGTAGATGGTCAGTTGTGGGGAGCCCTGTTCGATCTGGCTCACGCGCCGGCATTTTTCATCGTGACTTTGCTGTGCGCAGGTGTTCTTGACCCGCCCGCCATTGGGCTGTCATCAAGGTGGCGAAGCGTCATTCGACTGAGTCGATCACATGTGCTGTTGATCGTGTGCTGTCTGATGGTGGTTGGTGTGGTCGGGGAATTTGCTCAGTCACTGGTTGGACGCAGCACGAGTCTGCATGATGTCGTGGCAAACGGAATCGGTTCCGGGGCAGCATTGCTGTGGATCATCGGAGTTGCCGTCGGTGGAAGGAGTCGCCGGGTACTGAGCTTCACGGCGATTCTGGCTCTGGTGGTAGCGAATATTGAGCCCGTTCAGAATGTCATGGCGCGCGTTCGGCAGTTGAAAGAGTTTCCCGTGCTTGCATCATTCGAAGATTCAGGTGAACTTGGGAACTGGCTGTCGCATCAGGCGAAGATGGTGATCGACTCATCGTGGGCGTCAGCGGGAAGTCATTCCGGTCGCGTGACGTTGTATCCGGCAAGGTATCCGGGCGTGATTCTGGATTGGTTTCACCGAGATTGGTCAGAGTTTCGGCGACTGCAGTTTGATATCCGCAATTGTGAGTCCATCGACCTCACTCTCACATTAAAGATCTTCGACCAGGCTCACCGGAGTTCAGGAATGTCCCACGAGGACCGCTATCACCGCGAAATAAAGGTTGCTGCAGGACAGGAAACTCACATCGAAATCGAGCTGAGCGACCTGAAAACCGCGCCGCAAGGTCGAGAAATGGACCTGCGAAAGGTTGCCGTTCTGGAGCTGTTCGGTTCGAATCTCACCAGACCGACTGAATTCCAGATCGACGACTTTCGACTGACCCGGTAAGTCTTTTGCGGCTGACATCGACAGCGACGACCGGGTATTGGCGAGTGATCCGGAATTTGCAGGGCAGCAGAGTCAGCACTCTGTCGATGCTGCTGCGACACTTCGCGGAAGAACCTTTCCGCAGTCAGCGGTCAGTGTGTCCGTTTTGAGACGACTCTTTCCAGGGAGCTTTGAATGTTGAAGTTGTTTGTTTTGCCATCTGCCCGCATGGATCGATTTTCCACCGAAGAACGAGTCAGTCCTGCGAGGCCGGACGCCAATGTGTTTTTGAAAGATGTTCTGGTGCGAGTATCCGTCATTGCTCTTCTGTTTCTGTCGACCATTTCGTTTGCCGACGACCGAGTCCTGACGGAGGGGGATGGCTGGAAGTGGTATCGCGGTAACATGCACACACATTCATTGTGGAGTGACGGCGACGACTATCCGGAAATGATCGGTCACTGGTATCGCGATCACCGGTATGACTTTCTGGTCTACACGGACCACAATATCCTGCATCAGTCGGACAAGTGGGTTGATATTGAAAAGAATAAAGGTGGTCTTAAGGCATTCGAAAAGCTGAAGGAGAAGTTCCCCGGTGATTGGATTCAGACCCGAGAAAAGGATGGCCGTCAGGAAGTCCGACTGAAGAAATTTGATGAGGTCTTTGATCGGTTAGCGATTCCTCAGAAGTTTCTGCTGATTCAGGGTGAAGAAATTACCGATCGATTTCAAAATCGTCCGGTCCACCTGTGTGCCACGAACACTCTGGACCTGCTGCCGCCATTGCATGGTGAAAGCGTGGCGGAAGTGATTCAGAACAACATTAATGCGGCTGTCTCGCATCGAGAACGAACCGGTCAGAAGACTCTCGTTCATCTCAATCATCCCAACTTCGGATATGGCGTAACGGCCGAAGACCTGATGAAAGTTGTCGGAGAAAACTTCTTCGAAATCTACAACGGACACCCCAGTGTCAATAACTCCGGAGATGAGACTCACGCATCCACGGAACGCATGTGGGACATTATTAACACATGGAGACTGGCAAAGCTGGACCTGCCGCTGATGTACGGACTGGCGACGGACGATGGTCACAGCTACTTTGAAAAAACGCCGGGAAAAGCCAGTCAGCCGGGGCGCGGCTGGGTGATGGTTCTGGCAGAGACACTGACGCCGGATGCGATCGTGACATCGCTGGAGGCGGGTCGGTTTTACTCGTCCAGCGGAGTTCATCTGCAGCATGTATCGTCGACCGAAAAAACACTTTCGGTTCAGGTCGCCGGGAACGCGGAGGCGACCTACACGATTGAATTTATCGGGACCCTGCGTGACTTCAGCGATCAGACTTCCCCGGCGGTCGATGATCCGGAGAAGGCTGCCGCCATCACTCGTCGATACAGCGAGGATGTGGGAAAGTTGCTGCAGAGTTCACAGGGAACGGAAGCGACGTACACGTTTCGAGGTGATGAGTTGTACGTTCGAGCCGTGATCACTTCTTCGGTGAAGCATCCGAATCCGTCGGAAGCGGGCGATTTTCAGCAGGCATGGACTCAGCCCGTGATTCCGCCGTCCCGGTAATCGCTCGTCCGCCCGCCTTGACTGCGATATCGTCCAGGATCATCGGAAGGAAGATGATTCCTGAATAATGAGTGGCCGGCATTCGGATGTGGTGGCTGTCGTCCAGGCGAGCAGCCTTTGCGAATGCGTCGGCGTGGACCGGCGGGACGACCGTGTCGAATGTGGCGGAATACAGCCAGACGGTTTCTCGGTTCAGTCGATGTGCCAGACGATTGGGTTCAAATCTGTACATGAGATCATCCAGTCGGGATCCCGTGAATCCCTTGCTCTCCAGTACCGATTTCAGCTGAGCCGTTTCACGTTGGCCGGTGGCAATCAGAGCGGGCAGATTGCCACCTGCCAGAAGAATGAAGACGCTGGAGTATCCGGAATCCAGACCTGCTGCTGTTGCGGCTACGAAACCGCCAAGACTGGTGCCCTGCAGACTGACCTGATCCCGTGAAACGGTGGGCAACACGGCGACGGCATCCTTCGCTCGGCAGACATCCGCAATTCCCTGGGACATCAGCACTGCAAAATCTTCGTCCTCAGGTTTGTTGTTGCCTGTTCGACGCTGTCCGTAGAAAGGCAGATGTACCATAAAAGTGTGAAGACCACGGTCTCGCAGGCCGCGGGCAATCAATCGACCGACCGTCATTCCGCGTCCCGATTCGTGGACCACAACCAGTCCCGGTGACGGAATCAGGCTTCCGTTGGGATCTGTGACTGCGTACCAATCCATGGCGACCATGTCGTTGGCCGCCTGACCGCATGGCTTAGCGCTGGGGAACTGAATGAGTGCGGAAGCGCCGGTGGACACTGGTAGTCTGCAGTAGACCGGAAACTCTGTTGCCTTCCACAGCAGTTGGCCGAGGCATTCGCGGGCATCCTGCTGCGGATCGTTGGTTGTTTTTTCCGAATCTCGGGTGGAAAAATCCTGATGGATAACGTCCTGCAGAAGAGGGATTGTTTCTCCGGTTTCAGACTGCCCCCGGCACAAGACCGGTGGCAGCAATAAGCAGACCGCAACTGAAACCAATTGGGTTTGGCCGCAGCAATGAGAGTTGAGCTTGGATAGGAGTCTGTTCATCCTGAATGATTCGCTGGTTCCATTGTGTCAATCCGTCGTGATCAAAAGAGTGTTGCCAGGCAATGAAATAACGTTCTGAATGGCGATGGTGTCGTTGCCGGCCGGGGACCGTCTGAATGATAACGGTGACGTGCCGTCGTCGAACGATTCTGTGTCAGACGACATCCTCAAACAGCTGACACGCATTGTATTGCCGTAAACGTGCTCTGGCGTATGGTTGACGGATCTGAACATCAGTTTACGGAATCGTCTGCCGGCTTCTACGCACCATGCTGTTCCACGGCTGCTATTTGTGCGGAGTTTCAATTCATTGGCTGCAGCGGAATATTCGAGCAAATCCCAGATTGCAATTCGATTTTATTTCCCGTGGATCTCGGTCTGTGATTTCTGTCGATTTTGCCACGACGGAGATCGAGAACGTGTTTGCTGGTGAAATTCAGTTGCTCCGCCGATATCATCAAGTTCTGCCGGCTGAATTTCGTTCTCAACCTTCCCTCCCGCAGTGATAAACCCTCCCACGTTCGAACGAGTTTCCATGTCGTGATTCGTTCTCCGGTTTCGTTCTTCTCCCGCCTGAACTCCTGAACATTCATGCGATGCGAACGCTTATCCACTTCGAATCCCAAAGTTCCGCAAACGGGTGGACTGCCATGCCACTGATTCGAGCCTTGTTGTTGACGCTGGCATTCTCCAGTGCCATCCCTGCTGCTGATAAAATCGATTTTAATCGGGACGTGCGTCCCATTCTTTCCAATAAGTGTCTGACATGTCATGGCCCGGATCCGGAAGGGCTGCAGGCCGGACTGCGTCTGGATCATCCGGAAACCGCCATGTCGCAACTGGAATCCGGAAAGACGGCCATTGTGGCGAATGTTCCGGAACGAAGTGAACTTCTGGTTCGGGTGACAACGTCGGATGAAGATCTGAGGATGCCGCCGGCGGACCATGGTGACCGTCTTTCGGGGCGAGAAGTCGACATTCTGAAACAGTGGATTCTGGAAGGTGCTCCCTTCGCTCGACATTGGGCCTATGTGAAGCCGACGACGCCCGCTGTGCCGGAAATACGTGATGAAGATCGCCAGTGGATTCGAAACAACATTGATGCCTTTGTGCTTGATGGAATGATCCGGCATGGGCTGCGGCCTTCGGACGAAGCGGACCGGTACTCAATCGTACGGCGAGTCTTTCTGGACCTGACAGGGTTGCCGCCAAGTCTTGAAGAAGTCGATGCGTTCGTCGGGAATACTGATTCGGATGCGTATGAACAATTGGTCGATGATCTGCTGAATCGACCTGCATTCGGCGAGCACTGGGCGAGACTCTGGCTGGATCTTGCTCGATACGCGGACAGCGCCGGGTATGCGGACGATCCGCCCAGGACCATCTGGGCTTATCGTGACTGGGTCATTCGAGCGTTCAATGCGGACATGCCGTTCAATCAGTTTACTGTCGAACAGTTGGCTGGTGACTTGTTGCCGAACGCTTCTGAAGATCAACTGATCGCCACGGCCTTTCATCGCAACACGCTGACAAATAACGAAGGTGGAACTCAGGATGAGGAGTTCCGGAATGTTGCCGTTGTGGATCGCGTGAACACAACGATGGCTGTCTGGATGGGGACCACGATGGCATGTGCTCAGTGTCACAATCACAAATATGATCCGATTTCGCAGGAAGAGTACTTTCGGTTTTTTGCCGTCTTCAATAACACTCAGGATGCAGATCGACGCGATGAGGGGCCAACGCTGGAATTGTTTACTGCTGAACAGAAGGAGCGAAAGCGACAACTGGAAGCTCAGATTGCGGCTCTTGACGACGAGCTGGCCAGGCCGACCGAACAACTTCAACGTTCACAGAATCAGTGGGAAGAACGGCTGCGAAAACCGGCAGATTGGGTGACGGTGCGGCCCTCCGCCATCCAGCTTTCGCAAGGCGGCACTGCAGACATTGCGGCCGATGGATCTG
>JAGQPY010000125.1 GCA_020426485.1 Planctomycetaceae bacterium | reverse complement strand
AGATGATCGGTCTGGCGATGCACAACTATCACGAAGTCTATGGCCGGTTTCCGGCTCGCGCAAACTATGACGCGGACGGTCGGCCATTGCTGAGCTGGCGAGTGCATCTGCTGCCATTTCTGGAACAGAACTCACTCTATGAACAGTTTCATCTGAACGAACCATGGGACAGCGAACACAACCTTCCACTGGCAGAGCAGATGCCCGCCGTGTTTCGGTCTCAGCAGTTCAGTGATGCCACCAGGACCGTCTTTCTGACTCTGGATGGCGTCGGTACTGCGATGGAGTCAACAGAAGGTCGAAAGCTGGCTGAATTTACCGATGGCCTGTCCAACACACTTCTGGTTGTGGAGGCGAATGCTGAAAATGCAGTCACCTGGACAAAACCCGAAGATCTCCCCTTCGATCCGACGACTCCGGGGAATGGCGTTGGAGCGATTCGTGACAACGGATTTCTGGGCCTGCTCAGCGACGGAGCGGTGCGACTGATCCCTGCCGATCTGCCTGCTGACACACTTCGAAATCTGATGCAACGGAACGACGGACAGGTTGTGCCGGAATTCTGATCTCCCCGGTCGCGCGTTGAGGTGAGGGCAGCTGAAGGTAAGGGAACGTGAAACTCGGACTGCTGACGGATATTCATGAACACACCGACAACCTCAGCAAGGCGTTGTTTGTGTTGTCTGAACAGCAAGTTGATCAGATTGTCGTTCTGGGGGATCTGGTGGAGTCCGGTCAGAACCTTGACGAAACCTGCCGGTTGCTGGCCGATGCAAAAGCCATCGGCGTCTGGGGAAATCATGATTTTCTGCTGTGCACCTCTCCCTCCCGTCAAAATCAAAAAAAGTTCAGTCCTTTGACGCTGCAGTTCATGGCGACACTGAGCGCACGCCTGACGATCGAAGACTGCTACCTGTCGCATATAGAGCCATGGCTTAATCCGGAATGTCTGGAAGATCTATGGTACTTCGAAGGTGCGCCGAAGAGCGGCCGAAATCTGAAGAGAATTTTTGCTGCGGTGCCTCAGCGGGTCCTGATGATGGGGCACTATCACAAGTGGATGTTGGCCACAGAACAGGAGATCATCGCCTGGCAGGGTGAGCGTCCGGTGTCGATCGAAAACGATCGACACTTCGTGGTGCTTGGGCCGCTTTGCCGAGGTCACTTTGCCGTCTATGACACGGACACATCACTTCTGGCACCTTTTTCTGTGTATTAACATTCCGCTGTCTGATGAAGAAGTGTGTGCATCCGGGTTCCGGAATGCAGATAACCGAGCCTGTTCATGAATGACTTTTGCGATGACGTCGGTTTCTGATATTGTTCGCGGACGATTTTTTTGTTCAGAAAACGTCTGTCTGATTCATGCGACTCTGCTTTCTTGGAACTGGTGGCTACCATCCGAACGAGCGACGTCACACCGCGTGTGTGTTGCTTCCGGAACTGGGCATTGCGCTGGATGCCGGGACCGGATTTTTTCGTGTTCAGCAGCGTCTGAAGGCTGACATTCTTGACGTCTTTTTGTCGCATGCTCATCTGGATCATGTCTGTGGGCTGACATTCTTTCTTGTGCCTTTGCTGCGAGGCGATGTTTCCCGAATGCGGGTCCACGCGACGGAGGAAACGCTGTGTGCTGTGAAGGAACATCTGTTTGCCAGCGAACTGTTTCCCGTTCAGCCGCCCTTCGAATGGGTTTCTCTGACGTGCGATTCTCAGGTGGCGCTGCCTCAGTCCGGCACACTTCGGATTGTTCGCCTTGAACATCCCGGGGGCTCCATTGGCTTTCGTCTGGACTGGCCTGATCGATCGCTGGCCTATATCACCGACACGACCGCGCCGGGCACCTATCAGGATTTTATCCGTGGAGTGGATGTCCTGATTCACGAATGTTATTTCCCGGATGAGCTTGCTGACTGGGCAGAGAAGACCGGGCACAGTCATGCAACAGCGGTTGCTGAACTGGCCAAGGCATGTCAGGTGGGCCGACTGTTTCTGGTGCATGCCGATCCACAGCATCCGGAAGATGACCCCATCGGAATCGAAAACATTCGCCGGATCTTTCCGAATGCCGTTCTGGCTGAAGACCTGCTGGAAATTGATTTCTGATGAATACTCAGGTCAGGAACCTCGACGATGTTCTGCTGTCGCAGTTAAGAAGCCCGGAAACTGGTGGGATGCTTCAGTGGCAGGAAGATGCGGCACAACTGATCTGCCCGCAGTCACACGTTCAGTGGCCGGTTGTGCAGGGGATTCCCCGGTTCGTTGACGATTCGCATCTGCAGAGCTTTGGTGACCAGTGGACAACCTATGAAGTCGCGCATCAGGAGGAAGATCGGGCGACCTTCACTGCGAAGACGGGGATGGAACTGAGCTGCCTGAAAGGGCTTCGGATTCTGGACGCTGGTTGTGGCGGAGGACGCTACTCAAAGATCTGCGGTGAAGCCGGGGCAACGGTGATTGGTGCCGATCATAGTCGTGCGGTGGACAAGGCCCGCCAGTTGTGCTGGCACCTGAAGGACGTTCGCTTCGTGCAGGCTGACCTGAAACGCCTGCCGCTGGAACCCGAGTCTTTTGATTTTGTGTTCTCCATTGGCGTCATGCACCACGATGCAGATACACGAAAGGTATTTGACGCCGTCGCTACGTTTGTCAGACCCGGCGGACGGTACTCCGTGTGGTTATACCGCCGAAATCAGTGGTGGCAGGAGGTGATCAATTCCGGACTTCGCAAACTCACAACACAGTTGCCTTCCGCCGTTCTGAAACCGTTCTGTCATCTGGGAGCGGTTCTGGGAGGAATTCCAGTTGTGAATCGCACATTGAACAAGGTGGTTAACTTCAGCGCGCATCCCTGCTATGAGAATCGCGTGTGTGACACGTTCGACTGGTGGGCACCCGGATATCAGTACCATCACACCGTTGAAGAATTAATGAGCTGGTTTTCCGACGCTGGTTTTGTTGATCTGCAGGTGCTTCCGCCGGAAAAGAACGGTCGGTTCTATCGCTGGTGCTATGAACACAATCTGCTGATTGGCAGCGGTGTCAATGTCACGGGCATTCGCTGCTCAGACGCCACACATCGCGGCGAATGATCGACAGAAATTACGGGGACGGAATCAATTCCGGGTCTGAGCCACGGTTGCGTCGGAGTCGGCTTTGGGAACCGCGATAAACGAAGTGGCGACACTGCCGTCCGTCGAATTCCAGACGCGGATTTCGCCATCGTAGCTTCCCGTCGCCAGAAGCTTCTTCTGCGGGTTGTAGCTGAGCGTGTAAACCCAGTCCTTGTGTCCCGAGAACGTTCGCACTTCCTTGCCGTCGGCCAGATTGTGTTCGCGTGCATTTCGGTCCGCAGACGCCGTCAGCATGTGGTTTTCGGGACTCACGGTAATCCGAAAGATATCGCTGCCGAAACCGCCGATCTTTCGGACTTCTTTGGCATCGGCCACGGTCCAGACGCGGGCCTGCCGATCGCCTCCGCCACTGACAACGCTCTTCCCGTCCATCAGGAACGCAGCGCTGTAGAGGGCTTCAGAGTGTCCGTTGAATGTGATGAGCGACTGGCCGGTGGCCGCATCGAACACCTTGGATGTCTTGTCGCGACTGGCGGAAACCAGTTGCTTTCCATCCGGCGACCAGTTGATGTCCATCACCCAGTCTGCGTGATCTTCGATTTGTCGAGATGCTTTGTTGCCCTTGGCATCGGAGATATAGATCACTCGATCAGCTCCCGCCGCCGCGATCTGACTTCCATCGGGGCTCCATGCTACTGCAAAAACGGCGTCTTTCGTACGAACAATTGTGTTCAGATGTTTGCCATCCTCCACAGAGAACAGCTTAACCTCGCCCAACTGGCCCGGAGTACCCGCGGCGACAGCCAGTTGTTTGCCATCAACACTGAACTCCAGATCGTAGACTCGTTCCGCGACGTTGGTGATTCTTCGCATTAACGAGCCATCGGCCGTATTCCACAACAGCACCTCGTGGTAACCGGAAGATGCCAGAACGGAAGCGTCCGGACTGAATGCCGTCGCAGTGACCGGAATCGGCAGTCGATATGTTTTGGGAGGCAGTGGCTGGCTCAATTCCGGCATGATCTCAAACAGATCGGCCGATGCGGAAAGTCCGGCATCCAGCGGGGCTCCCACATTGACCCAGGCTTTAATTCCGGCGATCTCGTCTTTCGTCAATGGATCTGCATCTTTCGGCATGGATCCATCTTCAATCATGCTCACCAGAAGTGATTCGTCAGCACGTCCTGCTTCCAGCGCATCACCGGATTCGCCGCCTCTCATCAAAGCGGCAAAGGAATCCAGATTCAGTCGACCACCGGCTGTTCGAGTGTTGTGGCAGGCGACGCAGCGTTTGGCGAAGACAGGGGCAACTTCGTGAGAGAACGAAACGAAGCGGTCCAGACCAGCCAATGACTTTTCGGCAGCTTTCTGTTTCGCGACGAATTCTCCCGTCAGGGTGCTGAGTTCGACAGTCTTCTGTTCCAGCTGTGTTTTGATGCCTGCCTGCTGGCTGACCAACTGCTCTTTTTGAGCAGTGGCATCTGCAATCCGCTTGTTGTGGAATGCCTCAGCGTTTTGGAGTTCAGCCACTTTCAGCTGCAGTTCAAAGTGCGTCCGACTCTTTTCTGCATAGACCTTCTGCAGTTCCTGAAGTTTTTGCTGAGCTTCCGTGAACGATGTCCTCTGTGACTGCAGCTTCTGCTGACATTCCAGCATTCGTGCCTGCTGGGCCTGCGCCGTTGCCGTCACCTGTTTGGCAACACTTCGAACGCTGTCCAGTGATTTGCTGACATTGCTGACGGCTGCCGAAGTATCGACGCCGCTGGTCTTCGCTGCATTCTCCAGCGTCTTTCGGGAGGACTCAAGAGCGTCAATCATACTGGTGATGCGTCCAACGGCTTCAGTTGCACGATTGACGCGAGACTGTTCCGCAATCAGCTCGCGGTTTTGTTCACGAATGCTTGTCTGAGCGTCGGAAAAGGCGAGTCGGGCGAGTTCCAGATTCCGGGTCGCTTCGTCAAACTCACTGCGAACTTTTGCCAGCTGTTCCTGAACCTTTGGCAGTTCTTCCGCTGCCGCCTTAATCGCCGCCGCAGAATCAATCGTCGCTTGCTCCTGTTCTGAAATCCTTCGAGCCAGGTCGGCGGCGTTTTCTTCAAGAGATCGTTGTTCAGCTTGTGCTTTTGCCGCCGCTGCTTCGGCGGTGGCGGCGGTTGCCAGCAGTGCATCTGCGGCCTGGTGTTTCTGGACGAGTGCTGTTGCCTGCTGGACATTCTTCTCTGCGGCCGCCTGCAGCTCCAACACCGCACTCAATGCCTTCTGGTCCGCCTGCAGTTGCTGTTGAACAAGCTTCAATTGCTGTTCCAGCTGCTTCAGTTGAGCGGTCACATCCTGAACCGCCTTATTCTTCAACGCCGCCTGCTTTTTCGTTTCCGCCAGCTTCTGCTGAGCAGCCTCAAGCTGTCGAACGGCAGACTTTGTGGCATCGGTGGCAGGTTCGTTATTCGCCACCGCCGACGATACAAAAACGGACAGAGCGGAAATGGACAGGAGCAATGCGGGGCAGGGGGTTCGCATAGGGGAGGGCCTCCGAGAAGTCGGATGTTGCCGAAATGCAACATAGGTGAGTCTGAATACTAGGATTCAAATACACCGGCACACTGTCAAGCTCACCGGAATCCGCAAACTCAAGCCAAACGAAATTTGCCCAATCGTAAAAGTCATCATAAAGAGACTGGCTGGGGACTGTTTAGTCGACTGGGACGTCGGGAATTCTGCCGATACGCTCTCCAACCGGCGCATGCAGAAAGCCCGATGTGGAGAACACCAAACCGGGCTTCTGCGAATTCCAGCGATGGAAACCGAACGTCTGCGGCTTACTTGCGATGGCGAATTTTCGCTCGCATTCTTCTCTTTTTGCGGCCGATCTTGCGACGTCCTTTACCTGTCTTCTTCGTTCCCATTCGCTTTAGGTCTCCAACATGAAATAGCCAAAAACAGCAGTTTTGTGAGGGCTGGAAAGAATAGCAACCGTTCCTGAAAGCGGCAAACTCGCTTTGTTTTGATGCGTCAAAATCCCGAAATTGCCAATGAATCGAAGTGTTTCATGCACATTCGGCCGTCGACAGATTGTGGATGCTTCATCAACGATCCAGTCTCAACGAGCCTACTTGCGCCGTTTGCGAAACTTGACCGAATCTTTGGCCTTCTTTCTGTTGCTGGTGGGGCCTTTGGGCCGCATTTTGGCTGATGCACCATCCTTTGATTTACGATGGCTTGATGCGCCGGATGTCTTCGGTTTGGATTTTGAGCGACGGCCGTTGTCGGCGATCCGTAAATCGAGCTGCCGCCGGTCGACGTCGACGTTTGCTACCACCACGCGGATGGTGTCTCCCAGCCGAAACTGTTGCCTGGTCCGCTGGCCAGTGAGTGTTCGGGTTGTTTGTTCAAAGGTGTAGAAGTCATCGGTCAATGAGCTGATATGAATCAGTCCTTCTGCCGGGATCTCGACTCCCTGGCAGAACATTCCGAAGTTTTCCACACCCGTGATGAACGCATCCATTTCCATACCGACCTTGTCTTCGAAGTAACGCAGCAGGCGAATGCGAATCAGTTCTCGTTCCGCCTTTTCCGCTCGGCGTTCAGTTTTGGAACAGTGCTTTCCAAGCTGCAGCAGTTCGGACATACTGTCACTGACCGGGCTTCGGCCATCGGACAGTTCGCCGATCAGGCGATGTACGGTCAGATCGGGGTAGCGGCGAATCGGGCTGGTAAAGTGACAGTAGTCTTCTTCATTCAGTGCGAAGTGCCCGAAGTCTTCCGGGCTGTATTCCGCCTGTTTCATGGCTCGCAGCAGAGCAAAATTGATCGCCCGTTCTTCGGGATGCCCTTCGGCCTGATGGATCAGTTTCTGAATTTCCCGGCGGCTCTGGAACTTTTTCAGTTCATAGCCCAGTCCGTTGCAGAACTCCTGGAACCCTTTCAGTCGCAGCTCATCGGGAGTCCCGTGAACTCGCCGCAGAAACGGAATGTCGCGTGCCGTCAGAATCTGAGCGACCGCAATGTTGGCGGCCAGCATGAACTCTTCGATGATTTCATGGCTGGCATCATGATGCCGTTCGTGAGCACCGGTGACGTGACCGTTGTCGTCGAAATCAATTTCAATCTCCGGCACGCCCATCGTCAGAGCACCGGCTGCGAAGCGGTTTTTTCGCAGCAGCATGGCCAGTTCATACATTCGTTGCAGCAGAGTCAGCACTTCGGGTGAAACTTCTGACTGATGCTTCTTTGGTGCTTCTATGATTGGCATGACCTGTTCGTAGGCGAAACGCCTGGAGACTCGAATGGCTGAGTTAGCAACCTCGCCGCCCTGAGGTTTTCCGCTGGCATCGAATTCGATAAACACACTCTTGGTGTATCGAACGACACCTTCCTGCAGGCTGGCCAGACCATTGCTGATGACTTCCGGCAGCATCGGAATGACGTGTCGAGGCAGGTAGACACTGGTGCCGCGTTCGCGCGCTTCTCGGTCCAGAGCTCCGCCGGGTGTCACAAAGTGAGCGACATCCGCAATGTGAACACCCAGTTGCCAGTGTCCTCGTTTATCTCTTGTCAAAGAAATCGCGTCGTCGAAGTCTCGAGCGGTGGCGGGATCAATCGTGACGATGGTTTCGCCCGTTAAGTCACGGCGTCCCTTGAGATCATTTTCGTCAAAGACCGAAGCCTGATATCGGGATTCTTCCAGAACCGCTTCGGGAAATTCGTGCGGCAATCCAAGTCCATGAATCACTGTCATCGTGTCGACGCCCGGCGCGCCGCGCTGGCCGAGCACTTCTGTCAGGACGGCTTCTCCCATGCGAGTAGCTGACGGAAAGCGAAGCATTTCGATCACGACTTTGTCGTTTGGCTGAGCACCTTTGGCGCCCGGATCGCCGACGTGTATGTCACTCTGGAACGTTGTCCCGTCGACTCGAACAAATCCCTGTCCCTGTGACTCCAGATAGGTGCCGACAAACACATTGCCGGCGCGTTCGATGACTTTTTCGATGACACCACATCGTTGACCACCGGACCGGCGTTTGGATGTCAGCCGCACCAGAACTTCGTCACCGGTCTGAGCATCTTTGATGTCGCGGGACGAAATATAGATGTCCGGATTCGGGATGTCGGCGGGACGTTCATTGGGAATCACAAATGCCGCACCGCTGCTGACCTTTTTAACAACACCGCTGACAAAGCCTGCGGAGGCTTTCAGACGAAGTCGCCCTTTTTTACCTTCGTGGACTTTGCCGGATGAAATCAGGTCGTCGACGGTCTGGTGAAACTCGGGCAACTTCTTCTTGCTGATTCGCAGCTTCTTTGCCAGTCCCGCGCGGTCAATTGGACGATAGCTGTCGTCCGTCAAAGATTCGATAATCACTTCTTCCATGGTACTTGATTTCATTCAATGTTTGTTTCTGAAGCCGAGCCGAGGGGCACGAAGCTTCTGAAGGGGTTTGACCTTCGGGCAGAACACTTCTGAATCCGAATAGGTCATCGATAAAAACGGGTTTGGTGTCGCGACTGTTACTGTTGACGTACTGCATGCTGATCGCTGACAGTTCGGCATGACTGATGTGCCGTGTTTTCTTGTGAGGTGCATCCAAAGACTTCGCCACTGATTACGATGCCGACCGGACGGTGATGCCAGGCTGCAGAACGGTCCAGTCGAATTGATGGATCATCGCGACATTGAAACGGTTCACCTTTCTGACGGTTCACCTTTTGGGCAGTGGCGAACAATGGGGACTGACCGTCGAGGTTCATTCGAGAACATGCTGGCATTGCGAGAAGATGGTGCCGTGATGGCTGTCTTTGTCAGCTCTGCGAATGCTATCGGAGTTGCGGCGGGGAATACACTGAAGCGGCCAGCGGCGGCTCGTCCGGGCCCGCCATGTTTTGATTGGGTTTCCGGAATGTGTGCATGACTGCAACCAGCTTCCGTTCATGCGAGGAGTCAATAAACTGCGAGACTCATTTGCTGCGGTGGCCTCTGATGTCACGTCCAGTTCGACACGACGTCCAGCGGCTGAGCTTCAGTGTGTATAACCTGTGAAACCGATTCAATTGCCGCGCTCAGTGAGACATGGGCGAAGGCCGAGGAAAGAAACATGATGCTGCGAATGATTGCTCTTCTGGGACTGGCCGGGTTTATCGCCAACGTGCAGGCTCAGAACACGACGAACTTTCCGACAATTGGCCACGTTGATCGTTTCGAAGATTCACTGGATTCGTTGGTCAGCAAAGATGCGAAGATTGAAGTCCTGTGTGGTGGTTTCGAATGGGCCGAAGGTCCGGTGTGGGTTCCGGAGGACGGCAATAAATTCGGAGGCTACGTGCTGTTTTCAGACATCCCGAACAATGCCGTCATGAAATGGCAGGAAGGGCAGGGCGTTTCGGTGTTTCTGAAACCAGCTGGCTACACCGGAGTCACTGATTACGGACTTGAACCGGGCAGCAATGGTCTTGCGCTGGATGCGGCTGGCCAGTTGGTTTCTTGTGAACACGGCGACCGTCGCATTTCTGTGCTGACTCACGGTGGCGGCAAGATGACTCTGGCCGACCGCTGGAACGGAAAGCGATTCAATAGTCCGAATGATCTGGCCCTTCGAAAGAACGGAGACATTTTCTTCACCGATCCCATCTACGGACTGCCTCAGCGAGAACAAGATCCTCGTCGTGAAATCGACTTCTGCGGTGTCTACCGATGGCAGCCAAACGGGACCGTGACAGTGCAGTGTCAGTCGATCTCCCGGCCCAACGGAATTGCATTTTCGCCCGACCAGAAGACTTTGTATGTTGCCAACAGTGACGGCAAAGACCCCGTGTGGCGAGCTTTCCCCGTGCTTGAGGACGGCAATCTGGGTGAACCCACGGCGTTCTTTGATTCCTCCAAAGACGATCGTATTCCAAATGGCGGCGGAGACGGTCTGAAAGTGGATTCTGCCGGAAACGTCTTTGCCACTGGTCCGGGAGGCGTTCTGATTCTTTCCCCGGCCGGAAAACTGCTGGGGCGAATTGTCACCGGCGAACGCATCGCCAACGGTGCCTTCGGCGCCAACGATCGGATTTTGTATCTGACATCCGACATGTATCTGTGCCGAGTCCAACTTCGGTAGACAATTCAGAAAACGATATTGCACCTGGAGTCCAGGGCGCGGCACCAGTCGTTCGTTTCAGATTGCCTGAAGCCGCTCCTTGCTGACCAGACTCCCCGCGAGAGTGATTTGCTCCATCGGATTTGATGCGTCAAGCCGCAATCCTCGCCATTGGAAATCGCTGCCAACGGGAGCGATTCGGCGTTTGTGGCTGACCGCGTCAAACCGCAAGCCACGCCCTCGGGTCAAGTGCGAAGCTCTTGCTATTTCAGTTCCCAGATCTCGAGGTCGTCGATGGACAGGCTGTCGCCTTTCATGACGAAACGGTAGTTCGGCTTGTCAGTGTCCAGTTTGGGATCGGATGCTTCCACGGCCAGGCCGTTATCGGTCTGTACAGACACCTTGTCGTGTACCATTTCCACCAGCATCGTGTACCACTGTCCCTGTTCGAACTTCCCTTTCGCCGTCGCCAGCACTTTGGCCTTGGATGCGGGGTCTTTTTTGTCTTTATCCAGGTTAATGGAGAGACCCGTGGGAGTCACGACGACTCGGAACAGATGCCCTTTGGCATGGTTGAGGCTGAAGTGCAGGCCCTCGGTGCTGCCGTCGATTTTGAAGGAAAATCGAACCACGGAATTGCGGTTGGGTTTCTGGTAATTCAGGACGGCTGCGTGTTTGTCTGCGGCCAGTTCTTTGGCCACCAGCGTACCGTCCACAACTTTCCACTCACCTTTGACGGCCGCCGCTGTCTTGCTGAGCGGGCTATCAAATGATTCGATGACCGTGGCTTTTCCGACCTGAGTTAACTTTGGTTCAAGGGCGGCGTTCTTTTCGGCCATGACAGCCGAACAGGTCGTTACCGAAGAGACAACGACAACGTACAACAGGTTCGGAATTAAACTTCGCGTCATGGGAAACTTTCCTGGTTGATGAAGAGATGAGTGACAGTGGTTTCGCCGGCAACTTCGCAGAAGGCTTTCCGGCAGGCACGCGGGAAACGTCCTGCGGTGGAACATGCCCGCCGAACGCGCGATTGATTTGTGTGTTTTTGAAGGGTGAGGCGAACAACGGGAGCGATTCGGCGGTTGCAGTTCACTACTCCCAACCGCAGTCGACTCCCATTGAATCAGAAGCCATGCCCATGCTGCCCGTTTCAGCTGCCGACGTTCTTTTTGCGGTTCTTCTTCTTTTCGGCAGGTTCTTTGCCCTCACCGGATGACGCAAACTGTTCGTCCAATGATTTGGGGCGAGCATCCTTGAAATCGTCCAGGACGGCCTGCAGTCGGCGATGAGCAGCCTGTTGAGCGGCGTTCAGATCGCTGGCGGCAATGGATTGAGTCTCATCCAGATCACTGGTCAGGTCATAGAATTCGCCCGTGCGATACAGTTTGTAGTTCTGATCGAACGCGCATTCTTTGACAGTCAGATCTTTTCGCTGGCGAGGCGAATACCATGTGTAGAGCCATTCGCGAGGTTTGCCGGGTTCTCCCTTCAGCTGTGGCAGAAAGCTGACTCCGTCCACATCATCCGGGACCGTAAGTCCGGCAGCTTCGCAGATAGTGGGCAGGAAGTCGGTGCTGCTGATCAGATCCTGGCGAACGGAACCCTGCTTGATCACCGCTGGCCAGTTGACGATGCACGGCACGTGAGTTCCTCGGTGATTGGTCTTTCCTTTGCCACCCTTGAAGTCCTGTCCCTGAAACCTGCTGATGATACTGCCCAGAGTTCCGTTGTCACCGATGAAGATGATCAGCGTGTTGTCGCGGATACCGGAATCCTGCAGAGTCGCCACCAGACGGCCGACCATCTTGTCGGTGTAAGCCGTCATGTCCGCGAAGTGTTTATTGTTCTGCTGTTCGCGTTCGGACTTGATTGTGGGATCCCAGTTGGGACTGTCGGGAGTTGGCTGGAACGGGCTGTGAGTCAGAATCAGCGGGTAGTACAGAAAGAACGGTTCGTCCTTGTGACGCTTGATGAAATCCACAGCAAAGTCGTTGACCAGAGTCGGTCCGTATTGCCCATCGTTAAAGTCCTTTTCCACTCCGTTGTATTCCAGGCCGGGATTGGCGTATCGCGGCGGTCGGCGAGTCTGCTGCCAGAGACAGGATTCCTGAAACCCGAAGTGCTGAGGTGAGTCTTCTTCCTGTCCCAGCTGCCACTTGCCGCAGATGCCTGTTGCGTAGCCGGCTCGCTGAAACAAATGGCCGAAGGTGGTTTCACTGCGGACAAGTTTTCCGAACTGCAGATAGTTGCGAATGTTGTACTTGCCCGTCATCAGCTGCACACGAGTCGGCGTGCACAACGGCTGCACATGACAGTTTTCAAAACGGACCCCGGTGGCCGCCAACTGATCGACATTCGGAGTCTGATAAGATTCGCCGCCGTTGGCCGTGATGCATTCATAGCCGAAATCATCCACCATCATCAGAATGATGTTCGGTCGACCTTCGCTTCCGATGGCCGCCGCATTCCGCACCGACAGACTCATCAACACCAGCCACGCTATCCGAACCATGCCGATCTTCATCAACGCTCGCCTCCGCAACAGGACAGGAAACTTCAACCAAGCGATAGTGTAATACTTCGGCGGTGTTGTGACAGCAATCTGCCCAAGTGCTGTGACCGGCCTCTGGTCGGTCTGCCTGCCGCTCAACTTCGTGATGGCCGGTCTCCAGACCGAGCCACCGTCGCTGACCGCAGGTCTCCCCGGACTGGATCGTGTGGGGTCGGGATTCGCGCGCTCAACAAGCCCGGGATTTGGCTGCGGCAAGTGGAGACCTTCGGTCCAAATCGTGCGGGGTCAGGAGACCCGCGCACAGCTGGGCAGTGTCAAT
>JAGQPY010000124.1 GCA_020426485.1 Planctomycetaceae bacterium | reverse complement strand
TAAGTGTGTCGTTCGAAAACACGTGTTTTGTTTGCCCGTCTGTGTTCAGTTTTGACCGAACAGACGGATAAGTGAAGCCAATGTAGCCATCACGCTCCGTCGTGATGTGGCATCGCGGGAAGTGACGTTGCAGACTGGGAATCATTGCCGTGATCACCGGGCGTCCACTGCGGGATCTTGTTTACGTCTCCTTTGACGGCGAAGTTCGATCTTGTACGGTGCCAACATACCGCGATGCCTCGTTGAGTGAAACCGATTGACTTTCGAAGCGGACAGCTCTGTCTCATTGTCGGAACTCCGTCGTCAGATCCTGCCGACGGGAAACTCTGCTATCATTCCGTGTTACAGATTTAGACTCAACAACGCATGCTGAGGCTATCCGAACCATGAACAAAATATCGAAGTTAAGGCTTGGGTTGCTGATCGGTGTCCTCTTGTCACTTGCACTGGTCTGGTTCTGGAAAGCGGGCGGAATCAGTCAGTTTCGTGACAGCCGCCTCGCTGGTGTCGAACCGGGTGACCACGTTGCGGTGCAGCCCGTGGCAGGAATGTATTCCCTGATTATCTACCAAAATGCCGCCGTGACAGATGCCGGAAAGGAGCTCACGGAACTCTTGGCGCCGCTTCCAAAGGTTGCTGCTGTCTATCCCCTGAGCATCATTATCCGGGATCCAACAACCGGGGAAGAAACATCGATCGCGAACCGCGATCTATATGTGGTCGAGATTGTCAAGCATCGACCACAGGTCATGACGGTGAAAAATGCTGTCGAGCCGACAATTGATCAACTTGAACAGGCACGTTTTGCAGACCGTGAATTGCCGCAGTTTCGTGACCTTATTGATGCTGCGATGTTGCAGGACGAGCCAGTCACAGCGGGGCTTTTCAATACAATTCAAGGAAGAACAGTTGACGAGATACTGGAAGAGTATTCACCGTTGCTCGGCTTGACTGTTGAAGAGTACACGCGGTCGACTTCCGACGGGGCAGAAGTTCAGGCGACCAACGTAGAGTTTATTCGCCGGTATCTTGACGATCTGGTGTGGCAACCCGACGAAAAGCCGTCACCGGAACTGCAGGTACTGGCAAGGGCCGCATCGGAAGTCACCGATGACGAAGTTATTCACGTCTTCGCGGACCTCATTGAGATCAGCAGTACCAACGCATGGCGTCTGACGACGCCTCTGACGGAACGGCTCGACCAGTTTGACAGTAGCGACTTCGCGGCTGTGACAACCATGATCGCTCGGGAACGGCTGCTCAAAGCCACAGGTCGCCTTGGAAGAAACGAACTTGATCGCTTCATGGGAACCGCTGAACGGTTCTGGATATACCTTAAGGAAAACCCAACATGCCTTGTCCCGGGCAGCCGACTTGTCGCCCGAATTCGCAGTCATGTCCCCATTGATCAACGGGAGGCGGTCTATCGACGATTTGTGATGAACACGGATTGTCCGGACCTGATCGTTCATATTTTTGGGACCGAATTCCACCGTGAACGTGGCTGGAATTTTCGCGGCAACAGCCTGTATGCATTATTGACGTCAACGCAGCGCAGGCAGTTTGAAGCCGACATGAATTTGACAGCGTTTCACGCACTGTCTGCCATGCGGTCTGACCCGATGTATTCTGACGCGGTACTTGCATTGATGTCGGTGGCAAGAACGGGCGAGGCCGAAGTGGGTACGCCGCGAGGCTGGCTCCTCACGGGGATCAAGTTAAATCTCAATGAGCCACGCTACTACAGTCACTATCGAAATTCGCTGGACCCCAAGTGGGGTGGCAGTCATGAAGCAATGATCCATTTCGCCGACGCCTGCGCAGGCTGCATTCGAACCGATATCGCAACACTGTATTCCGTCGTAGATACACTGGAGTTCTATGTGAAGCTTAGCGGTGGGCGGGGCTGGAATAGACCTGAAGTCGAAGCAATTCTACGAAAACTGATCGCAAACCTCTCGAATGGAAGTGACGCAGATGAGTCAACTTCTGCGTGGATAGACTACGAGCTATGTCACGTGGCGGCGATCGCTTGTCGCGAAGGAAATCTTCAGATTGCCCGAGAAGCTTTTGACTCCCTCAATCAGGATCCGGAGCAACTTTGGTTTTCTCACTATCAGCTGGGGCCAGTGAGCGATGTCCGTCAGCGGGTGTATTCATTGACGAGTCCGGTTGGAGAGCTTGTTGGCAGATTGTCCGAGATCTGTGACGCTGGATTCCCTGAACAGTCCGACTTCACTGTCGCTGAATCTCTCATCAACCAGATTCGGGCTGGAGACAGGTCGCCGGATGTCGAAACGGTCTGCGTTCAGGCCGAAGCTGCGATAGAATTTGTGAAACAGTTTCAGTCTGGAGTCTGGGTCGACGCCTCATTCCTTCCGGAGAAAGGTCTGTGGAAGATACAGCCGGAACACTGCCATATTCGCGACGAAAACCAGCTCGAAATGGGGTCCATAGCAGGGCACACATTGTCTTCACAACTTCGTGTGAGATTGCCATTGCCGTACGAGATGGAGGTTAAGATTTTGCTGGAAGACAACGGTGACCGGACATTCAGTCAGGGTGGCCTTACGATTGAAGACGAAGAGCGACCAGCCTACCGGGACAGCGGAATCTACGCGTTTGTTCAGTCCGATCTTGAATCTGTTTTTCTGCGGGACACTAAGAGTGGAAGTACCGTCGAATTGCCGTCCGGAAAAATTCGGGACGTGAACGAAGTTTACGTCCGCGCAGAGATCGGGAACGTCGCAGTGAAAATCAATGACTCCGAACAGCTTTCGAAGTCTGTTTCCCTTTCGAACCCAAACCCCTACATAAGATTAAGCACACTGGCCGGTCGAAAAAACGTTTTCCAGCACGTTCGAATCCGAAAGCTGTCGATACCCGAACCGTAATTCATCGATGGACCAACGATGAAGCTCAAACTCTGCCTCAATTGATTCGCCCTCTCGCCTGTGTCATATTTTTTGGTCCCAGTAGGGCAGTTTCCTGAATGCCCGTTTGGTAATGTTCTATGGCAGGCGGGGGCCTGCCATACAATCGGAACTGCGAGATGCCCCGTGGTTCAGTTCTGATTTTTCAGGCTGGCTCGTTGGGTCCTTTTCAAGAAACGAATCGTCGTCGAGGTCGATGACTCACGCTCAGTCGTCTTTTAACTGCGGTGCCCACCTGGTCGGTCCGCCCCGGGTGATCGTTGGAGCTTGTTTTTGTGAACAGAGATTTGCGACGCTTTGCGATGTGGACGGGCGGATTATTGGCTGCTGCCATCTCCGCTGCCACCTTGCTGACAGCGGCAGTGCGTCTGTTGTCGCCAAGAGGTCTGCTGGCCGGCATGTCGGCTGGTCAGTTTTCTGGTCGTTTGGATGGCCGGAACAATTCTCGCATATCGCAAGCCTCGATCGCTGCAACTTGCGTTACAGCTGGCAGTTGCGGGTGTCGCGATCAGTGTCATTCTTCCTCTCCTCTTCTTCTTCTTCTTCTTTACGATGCTTTTCATCCGCGGCATGCCAATCCTGGGCTGACGCAGTGTGGCCCAGTTCCTGTATCGCAGGCTCCTTTTCTGCCGGTTTGGTGATTTTATACCGGTCACGGGTCGGAACGAGGCGTTCTGGCTCGCGGTAGAGTGAAGTGCGGAAACCATCGGTCTTCGCCGCGGCCGGTATAAAAGGCAGGCGAGGGCTTGCCCTACAATTGAAAATGTGAAATGCCGCGTGGTTGTGGTCTGATTTCTCAGGGTGGCACCCCGTACGCCGGTGTTTTTTAACACTGTTCCCCGTGAAACCGTTCCGGTCGATTGGTTGCGGGTTCAATCGATGATGGACTCCGGTCGATAGGAAGGGTACCATCAGAACTCATTCGTCAAGCCAATCGTGCCAAATCGATTGAGGAAACGAAGATCCGGCGTGTTGTGAAACCACAGCACGCTTGCTCCTCCCCACAAGTTCCCTCCTGAATACCGAACTCGGAATGCCGGAGCGTTTCATGACGCGAAGTTGTTCCGAATCCTCCGTGGCCTGAATCGAATCCATTCGCTGAAGCGGCATTTCCTGTGGGTCATGTCGTTCTGCCATGTCTTCGAATTCATTCGGAACCCAGCCGATGGCCGTTCAATCGCACTTATCCAAAATCACGCCGCGACCATGGTTGCTCAGACCGCTGTTGCGGATGTCTTTTCTTTTCCTGCTGGCTGCTTTCGTCTCACCGACGTTTGGCGGAGACCCATCAGACCAGCACCAGAGCAATCGCGCGTTGAGCTTCGTGAACGACGTGATGCCTGTGCTGACTAAGTCGGGTTGCAACACGGGCATCTGTCATGCCAAGGCAGGGGGAGGCCAGAAAGGTTTCCAGCTGTCGGTGCTGGGATTTGAACCGGCCGAGGATTATCAGAGTCTGGTACGGGACGGACGGGGCCGACGCTTATTCATGTCGGTGCCGACGGAAAGCCTGGTGCTTCGCAAGGCGACGGGAGAAACACCACACGGCGGCGGTCGCAGAATCTCGCGCGACTCTGCGGAGTATGCTTTGCTGCTGGAATGGCTGCAGCAGGGTGCGCCGTATGACCTGGCGGAACCCGTTCAGCTGACGGACGTGCAGGTGGAACCTCAGCGGGCCGTTGTCCGTCGAGGTGAAAAGGTGTCGCTGAAAGTCGTGGCGACTTATTCCGATGGCACCACGCGCGATGTGACGAGTCTGGCGTTGTTTGAATCGAATGACGACGGCATGGCGGAAGTGACGTCTGCGGGAGAAGTCCATGTACTGGATATTCCGGGACGAGTGGCCGTGATGATTCGCTATCAGGGTCGAAGTGCTGTTTTCACGGCGTCGGTGACTCAGGATCGCGATGTGGAGCCTCTGCCACCACCTTCCAACTTTATTGATGAACTTGTGTTTGCCAACCTGAAGGAAGTGGGGATTCCGGCATCACCGGTGTGCGACGATGCCACATTCCTGCGGCGAGCATCTCTGGACATTGCCGGACGCATGCCCACGCCGGAAGAAACGCGCGAGTTTCTCGACAGCCAGGCACCGGAACGGCGCGAACAGTTGATTGATCGACTGTTGCGGAGTCCTGGTTATGCAGACTTCTTTGCCAACAAGTGGACCACGCTGCTGAAGAATCGCCGTGACGACGCCAGCGACATCACGTCGAACTTTGCTTTCCATGCATGGATTCGAGACAGCCTTCTGGCGAACGTGCCGTATGACCAGTTGGTCCGCGAACTGCTGGCCGCGACGGGAACGGTCATCGCCAATCCGCCGGTGGCCTGGTACAAACGGGTGAAGGAACCCAAAGATCAGCTGGAAGATGTGGCTCAGCTGTTTCTGGGTGTTCGACTGCAGTGTGCTCAGTGTCATCATCATCCGTTCGAACGCTGGAGCCAGGACGATTACTACGGTCTGTCCGCATTCTTTACTCAGATTGGGCGTAAACCAACCGGCACACGCGGCGAGGATTTGATCTATCACAAGCGAGGCCTGGCGACGGCGAAGAATGTTCGAACGGGAGTTGATCTGCGGCCCGTCGCTTTCGGTGATGATGTGGGGGCGATTGCTCCGGAACAGGACCCGCGACAGGTTCTGGCCAACTGGATGGCTTCACCGGAAAACCCGTTCTTTGCCAAAGCGGTTGTGAATCGATACTGGAAGCACTTCTTCAAGCGAGGTCTGATTGAACCGGAAGACGATATTCGCGACACCAATCCACCGTCGAATCCGGAACTGCTGGCGGCCATGGAAAAACATTTCGTGGACAGCGGCTATGACCTGAAGGAACTGGTCCGGGTGATGACTCGATCACGAACTTACCAGCTCAGTTCCACACCCGTGGACGGCAATCTGATCGATCATCAATGTTACTCGCGATATTATCCGCGTCGGCTGCAGGCGGAAGTGATTCTGGATGCCATCGACGACCTGACGGAAGCGAAAACGACGTTTGCCAATCTGCCGCCCGGCACGCGAGCGATCGGACTTCCGGATAACAGCTACAACAAAGCGTCCGCGTTTCTGCGTGTCTTCGGTCGCCCGGACAATACCAGCGTCTGCGAATGTGAACGCGTTCAGACATCCAGTCTGGCTCAAAGTCTGCATCTGATCAATTCGTCCGAAATCAAGGGCAAAGTGGGGCACGGCAGCGGGCGAGCGGTTCGACTGGCGAAGAGTGATCAGCCGCTGGAAGATCGAGTTCGCGAAGTTTATCTGGTGGCATTTTCTCGCGAACCGCAGGCGGAAGAGCTGCAGACGGCCGTTAACTACCTGACGGAGCCGCTGGTCGATCCGGATGGCAAGCCCATAGATCCACAAAAAGCCATGCCTCAGAATTTTCAGGATCTGATCTGGGCTTTGATGAACACCAAGGAATTTCTGTTCAATCACTGAGTGAGTGCTGATATGAACGTTCGAGACCGGAACGCCGCACCTCCGGCGGCACACAGCGGGAAACCTTTGCTCCGTCGATATTGCAAAAAGCGAATCGCTGTTGCAGCGTTGATTTGTCTTGTGGCCAGTGCTTCTCAACTACATGCGCAGTCGGTCTGTCTGCCGGCCCCTCGTCTGCTGACGATCACGCCGATGGGTGGTCAGGTGGGGACAACCGTTGAGGTGACCATCGCCGGTGACAACTTTGAAGACGTCGAAGAGCTGATTTTTTCTCACCCTGGAATCACGGCGGTACCAGTCAGAAACGACGCCGGCGTCCCCGTGGCCAATCGATTTACAGTGAACATTGCCGCAGATTGTCCCGCAGGCATCCATGAAGCCCGCACGATGACACGACTGGGTGTTTCCTCATCGCGCGTGTTCTCTGTGGGAACTTTGCCGGAAGTCGTTCAGACGGCCGGAAACACGTCGCTGGAAAAGGCGATGACTCTGACAGTGAACAGTCTCTGCAACGGTGCCGTCACCAAACAGGCCGTGGATTACTACTCGTTTGAAGCCCAGAAGGATCAGCGAGTCGTCGTGGACTGTGCAGCTCGAGGCGTTGATTCCAAGATGTATCCTGTGCTGGTCGTGGCGGATGAGAAGGGCAACGATCTGCAGGTGGAACGTCGAGGCGGTGCGGTCGACTTCACAGCACCGGCCGACGGAACGTATGTCGTCAAGGTTCATGATCTGACATTCGACGGCGGTCCGTACCACTTTTATCGACTGGTTTTGCAGAGTCTCGAAGCCGATCAACGGATCGTGCGGCAGCCTTCGACACGGTCGGTCAGTGCGTGTTCATGGCCCCCGGAAGGCCTTGCAGCGGTGGCAGCGACAACAGAAGCCGAAGCGGGGGGCACTGCCGAAGAACAGGCACCACAACAAGTGACTCTGCCATGCGATATCTCGGGAAGATTCTATCCCGCTGCTGACGTGGATCAGTTTGAATTTGCAGCAAAGAAGGGGGACGTCTGGTGGGTTGAGGTGGCTTCCGAAAGACTGGGGCGTCCCACTGATCCTGCGGTGCTGGTGCAGCAAGTGATTCGGGAAGGTGAACAGGAAAAACTGGTCGACGTTGTGGAGCTTTCGGATATCGACAGTCCGGTGAAGGTCAGCAGCAACGGGTATTCCTATGATGGCCCGCCGTACAACGCGGGGTCGCCCGACGTTTTGGGCAAAGTCGAAATCAAAGAAGATGGTGTGTATCGGCTGACGCTGTCCGATCTGCTGGGTGGAACTCGAACGGACCCGGACAACATTTATCGTCTGATCGTTCGCAAGGCGGCTCCGGATTTTGCCATCGCCGCATGGGCGCTGCATATGAATCTGCGAAACGGCGACCGAAATGCGCTGTCGAAGCCGGCGGCTTTGCGAGGCGGAGCGACGATGCCGATGGAAGTGGTGGTGATTCGTCGCGACGGGTTTGACGGGGCCATTGATCTTCAGCTGGAAGGTCTGCCGGAAGGTGTCACCGCCACCGGGCTCACCATTCCCGCCGGAAAGTCTCGCGGTATTCTGCTGCTGACGGCAGCCGAAAACGCGCCCCGCGGTTTGACTCAGGCCAGGTTTATTGGGCGAGCCGACATCAATGGACAGCCCGTTGTTCGAACAGGCAGCATGGCGTCCATGGCATGGCCCGTGCCCAATGCGTGGAGCGAGATTCCCGCACCTCGACTGCTGGCCGATTTTCCGGTGTCAGTTTGTGGTTCTGAAAAGACTCCGCTGACGATCGCAGCAGCGGAAGACAAGGCCTGGGAAGTCACCGCCGGACAATCACTGACGCTTCCATTGCATCTTACTCGGCGTTGCGAGTTTTCCGGAAAAAACATGAAGCTCAGCACATTTGGGGCAGGCTTCGAAGGACACCCGGCCTTCGAGGTGAACCTGGATGCCGAAACAGCAGAAACCGTCGTCGACACGGCCAAACTGAAGGTCGCCCCGGGTGACTACACGATCGCGTTCTACGGCAGCGCGGTGGCGAAGTATCAGTACTTTCCGGAAGGCGTGGAGATTGCTCAGCAGGCACTGAACCAGGCAAAAAAGGCGGCCGATGAAGCGGCAGCGGAAGTGAATCGTCTGGCAGAAGTCGCCAAAACCGTTTCTGAAGAACAAAGGACCGCAACAGCGCAGGCTGCAGCGGATGCTGTTGCTCAGCAGAAGCAGGCGGAAGCGGCTGTCAAGGCCGCTGAAAGCGCGCTGAAGGCGGCAGAGAATCGATCGAAGCCGACAGATATCGTTGACATTGTTGTTTCATCGCCGATTCGGATTCGAGTAAATCCGGTTCAGGAGTCTACACCATGACACATCCGTTTCAGGCTGCTGGTTGCTTTTGTCCGGGACCGGATCATCGACGCGGTTTTCTGCGCATGGGGCTGGCGGGGTTCGCATCGCTGAGTCTTCCCGGAATGCTTCGGCTGCGAGCAGAGATGCCGACCGAATCGCCGCGTCGACGTTCGGCCGTGATCATGGTCTGGAAACCGGGCGGGTGTTCTCACATCGACACCTATGATCCGAAACCCAACGCGGCCAGCGAATATCGCGGACCGTTTTCCACGATTCCCACCAAGGTTCCCGGGCTGCAGTTCACCGAACTTCTGCCAATGCAGGCCGCGATTGCAGACAAGTTCACCGTTCTGAGATCCATGCGACAATCTGCGGCCGGACATCCGGCGGGCTCCATGCAGTTGTTGTCCGGCGATCCGGATACTCGGGACAAGCCAAAGCCAAAACTACCGGACTGGATGTCGGTGGCTAACTACCTGCGAGCACAGGAGGGACCGCGACAGAATCCCTTGCCAACGTACGTGGGCATCAATCCGCCGACGGAATACAACGGACCGGCTTATCTGGGCGATTCGTATTCACCGTTCATTGTCAGCGGTGATCCGTCTGCGCCGAATTTTTCTGTGCCCAACATCGGGCTCTCTGATGTCAATGAAGTGCGCCACTTTGGACGTCGTGCCAACTTGCGACAGAAGCTGGATACTCTGGAACGAGCTTTCGATACGGCCGGCGAACTTCAGGCGCTGGATGAATTTGAAGCTCAGGCCATGACGCTGCTGACCAATGATCAGACCAAGGAAGCGTTCGATCTCTCGAAGGAAGACGATCGGACTCGTGATCGCTACGGTCGAAACATGTGGGGACAACAGCTTCTTTTGGCGCGACGACTTGTGGAAGCCGGAGTTGATATTCTGACCACCAGCCTGCGCGGACCATTGTGTGGTCGAGTTCAGAACTGGGACGACCACGCGGTGAATCATCATGTCTTTGATGCTCTGCGCTTTCGAGCACAGGCGTATGATCAGGCGGTGTCGGCTCTGATTGAAGACATTTACGAGCGTGGACTGGACGAACGAGTTCTGGTGGTTGTGACCGGGGAGTTTGGTCGAACTCCCAAGATCAACTACGACGCCAGCACCGGCGCGGGCAACGCCAGTGCACCAGCCGGCACGAAGCAGCCCGGACGAGACCACTGGCCTCGAGCATTTTCGAACATCTGGGCCGGTGGCGGCATCGAGACTGGTCGGTTCATCGGAGCCACCGACAAACGTGGAGAAGATTCCATCGAAAGGATCTGCGGCCCCGGCGATTTTCTGGCCACGATCTATCACCATCTGGGAATCGACGCATCGAAGGTCTTCATTCGGGACTTCAACGGCCGTCCCACGCCAATCGTCGATCATGGTCGACCGATTTCCGAACTGATTTGAACAGTTCCGCGAGACCAACGGCGTTGCCCGTCATGAGGAATCTGAGCGACCCGGTCTTCAGCGTGATCCTGGCTTCAACGTGCCGGTAGCGGGACTTCGCGACGTCCGGTCGCAGGCTGGCCGTTATGCGCAAGGAGCGTCTCCTGTGGCCTGAATGGCATCTGCCACGCTTTGGTCGGCGGATAATGCCGAAAAAGGCTCGGATATTACCCGTTGAAGGCGTTCATCCGGGCTTGTTGGGATTTTGCAGATGCCGGTATATTTCGGCTCACCTTCCCTTCTTTGAGTCGCCCTTTCTGCACGGATGCAACTGTGGCCTGGCCAACTCACCTATCCTCTGCCACGCACCGGATCGCCGCGCTATTGTTGTGTGTGGTTGTGAGCGGATGCAAAGGCAAGAGCCTGCTGGATGACAATCCGGTCTTCACGGCCGCTCCGCCACGACACTCGCTGTCCAACAGTGCGTCCGCCGTCAACCCAGCGGACGCAACGGTGTCGAACGTGCTGGCTGTCAGTTACGAAAAGGGCGGCGAGGCTCCTTTGACGGGCAACAGCGTGGTGGCTCAGGTTAATGGCACGCCCGTGTTTGTGGACGACCTGATCGGCAGTCTGCGACTGGCGATTGAATCCGATCAACGTCTGACCCCGGAACAGCGACAACAGATTCTGGAAGCTCAGGTCAAATCACGACTGGACAGCTACCTTGAACAGGAAGTTGTGATTCACGCGTTGAATCAGGCGATTCCGGAAGATCGTCGCAAAGAAATCGACAAATCTCTGGAAGAACCTTTTCAGGAAGTGATCGCGAATATCAAACGAGATCGCAAGGTTGAAACAGACGCCCAGCTGAATGAGATTCTGGCGGAAGAAGGTTTGTCGATTGATCTGCTTCGAGAGAGTTTCTTTCGCATTCAAAAAGTCAATGGTTATCTGTCCACGATTTCCAGCAAACCGGGGGCCGTTGATCGAGCCGACATGGTGACGTGGTATCAGGAGCACCTTTCGGACTTCACGTCCAGTGAACGTGTCCGCTGGCAGGAAGTTGTCATCACGTTCGCCGCGAATGGTGGTCGCAAAGGGGCCGAGGAAAAGATGATTCGCGTGGTCAACGACCTGCAGCAGAACCGAGACTTTGGCGAAGTTGCCCTGGAACTGTCCGACGCACTCAGCGCGGAAAAACGTGGTGATATGGGCTGGCTGGAACGCGGCGGGCTTGCAGATAAAGAACTGGAAAACACGCTGTTCGGCCTGCAGTCCGGTCAGATGACGAAGGTCTTTGTGCGACCGGATCGGTTTGAAGTCTATCGCGTGGTGGATCATCAGTACGAAAAGACAAAGACTTTCCAGGAAGTCCAGAAGGAAATCGAACAGAAAATCACTCGTGAGCGCGAACAGGAAGCTCGCCGGAAGGCCATGGAAGAGATTCGCAGCAAGGCAACCGTGGTCACCATGTTTGACGAAAATCCGCGTCCGTAGATCACCACTTCCCCCAGCACATCATGATGGGGAAATTCAGATATCGGCACCGTGGATTCTTCACTGAATTTCTGAACGGCTGACCATTTTCCGCGGCCCGATCGTGACCCCGAGAGAAATTGGATCGGCGGGAACAAAACCTTCCAGCCCGCGCCGAGGTGTGCCGATGACTTGTGTTGAGGCAGAGTGCGGCATCGCTGCAGGAACCTCACCAGACAACCCGGCGTTACCCCGACGGAGGGCTCAAATCAATTGCGTAGGCCCGGACCAACAAGAGTGCACGTTCAACGTGACTCGGTCTTCGCCTGACTCGCTGCGTCACCACCGTCGCAGTCGCCGACCTGTCTGAACAACAAGGGCCGTGAGAAGTTCTCTTCTCACGGCCTTTTTGCTTTTGGCCGCTGGATGGAACAGGTCCACGGATCGAAGTCTGCTCAATGGAGCATACGGCGTCGATCAGGACTGTTGCTGATACCACCGGATCCAGTGTCGGAGGATGACGATGCAGGTCGGTGTGTGAGTGATTCTTCCGTCACAGACGGCTTCGTACGCTGCCTGCACGGGCATTCGCACACAGCGAATCTGTTCCGTTCCCTCAGGAGCGGCCTGAGTGAACTGCAGATCAGTGGCCAGAAACAGAACTGTCGGCGACACGACGCTGGACGTGAACGGATCGACGGTTGTCAGGCGAGTCCATTGCCCAGCCACGATCCCCAGTTCTTCCGTAAGTTCACGCTGAGCACACGGCAGAGGATCTTCGTTATCGTCGCGACCGCCGCTGACGGCTTCGATCGTTGTTCGGCCGACTCCGTAGTGAAATTCTTCGGTCAAAAATACTTCGTCGTTCTGCCACGGCAGAACACAGATTCCCGGTTTGATGGTGACAACGCTGTGAGTGCCGGGCAAACCGTCCGGACGCAGCACCTCGTCGCGCCGGACACTCAGCCATGGATCCTGATAGACCTGATCCGTCTGCAGTATGCGCCACGGTCCATGCGGTGTTCCGCGATTGGAATGTTCCACCGATTGTATTCCTTGTAGAGAGGTCCGTCCGGACGTTCCGCCGTACCGATAACACCCAAACGTCTTCGTGCCGCGCTCGCGTTTGACAAAACCGTCGAGGTTGACCACTGGCGAGACCGGTGGTTATCACAAAATGAGCCGGCGTTCTATATCGACAGCGCCACTTTGGAGTGCGGCGACTTGGCGCTGCTTGGGATTTTTCTGAAAGATGATCGCCGAAGCTCGCCTTTGATTTTCAGAATGACTCACGACAAGTCCGGAGGCGGTGATTCTTCGTTGAATCAGTTGATCGGCAGGAACGCAGTTCCCCAGGCCTGCCGCAGAGGTCGTGAGACTTCGGAAGCTGGGCTATGCTCTCAGAAG
>JAGQPY010000123.1 GCA_020426485.1 Planctomycetaceae bacterium | reverse complement strand
CGTTCGTTCACGTCAATGGAGCTGCCGGTGAAAAGCTCTTACCCGAAACCATGGGCGGAGGCGGCGCGTTCTTTGATTTCGATAACGATGGTGATCAGGACATCATCTGCGTGAATTCCACGTTCTGGCCCTGGTCTGGTTCCGGTGATCCGGAAAAGACATCTTCTCGCCTGTATCGCAACGACGGAACAGGCCACTTTGCCGACGTGACTGAGGGGGCCGGACTTCCAGCCTCGGTTTACGGCAATGGCGTGGCCTGCGGCGACTTCGATAACGACGGGCTGGTTGATTTGTACATCACGGCCGTCGGGAAAAATCACCTGCTGCGAAACACCGGTCAGGGAAAGTTTGAAGACGTTACTGAGTCTGCCGGAGTGTCCGGTGGGCCTGATCAGTGGAGCACCAGTGCCGGCTGGTTCGACTACGATCTGGATGGCGACGTCGATCTGTTTGTGTGCAACTACATCGAGTGGAGTCGCGAAGCAGATCTGGCCATGGAATTCACCCTGGACGGAACTCTCCGCGCGTACGGACGACCGACGGACTTTCGCGGGCAGTTCCCGATGTTGTTCCGCAACGAGGGTGGCGGCAAGTTCGTGGATGTCAGCAGCGAATCCGGAATCCAGGTGACGAATCCCGACACCGGGGAGCCGCTGGCAAAATCACTGGGTCTCACCTTTGCCGACGTCAACAGTGACGGTCGCATGGACGTGATCATCGCAAACGACACCGTTCAGAATCTGCTGCTGTTGAATCAGCCGGAGGGAACGTTTGTTGAATCCGGAGCCGTATCAGGAATCGCCTTCGACAATAGTGGCAATGCTCGCGGGGCCATGGGAATTGACACAGGGTGCTTTCGGAATACGGACGCACTGGGCGTCACAATCGGCAACTTTGCGAATGAAATGACGGCCCTGTACGTGTGTCAGACTCCGGGAAGTCAGTTGCCCGTATTTCGCGACGAAGCGGTCAGCAACGGAATCGGACCGGTGACTCGAGTGGAACTGACGTTCGGTGTGTTCTTTGCAGATCTGGATCTGGATGGTCGGCAGGACATTTTTGCATGCAATGGACATCTGGAAGAAGACATTCAGAAGGTCCAGGCCAGCCAGCACTATGAACAGCCGCCGCAGCTTCTCTGGAACTGTGGGCCGGAGTACGAGAACGAATTCATCGTCGTCAGTGAAGCTCTGACGGGATCAGATTTCAGTCGTCCCATGGTCGGACGCGGAGCCTGCCGGGCAGACATCGACGGCGACGGAGATCTGGATCTCCTGCTGTTTGCATCCGGTGGCCGTCCCAGGCTGCTGCGCAATGACCAGGCGACGGGCCATCATTGGTTGCGCCTGAAGCTGACCGGTAACGTCTCAGGAACCGATGCCATCGGTACGACGGTCACCGTCAGGACCGGTGACGGCATCACGCAAACCCGAACAGTAATGCCGACGTGCAGTTATCAGTCTCAGTCGGAACTGCCGGTGACGTTTGGGCTGGGCTCGGCCGAGGCCGTTGAAGACGTCGTCATCCGTTGGCCGTCCGGGAAGGAAAGTCGGCTGAACGACGTTGCCGTTGACAAGTTGGTCGAAGCGACCGAACCGTAACACACAGCAGTTACGCTCGTCAGAGCAATTCCCGATCGGCGTCGTGCACCACCGGACACCGAACGGTACACGTTGGTTCTGAATGACGATCCAATGAAGAGTCAGGCAGCCGTGGTGAGCTGAGGATCGTTGACTTCGCTGCCGACGGCCGACAGTTCAACTGCCAGGCCCGCATAATCCTTGGCGCCGGGACAGGTGGGTGCGTAGTCGAAGATCGATTGCCCGAAACTGGGTGCTTCGGCCAGTTTGATGTTGCGGCGAATACGGTTTCGGAAGATTCGAGCGTTCGCCCACGGTGTGTCGGAGTCGCTGGACGACAGGAAGTGTCGCAGGTCTTCGATCACGTCGGCGGCCAGTCGCGTTCCGGATTCATAGAGACACAGGGCAACCCCGGTGACTCGCAGGTCGCGGTTCAGGCGTCGAGTTACCAATGCGGTGGTTTCAAACAGCTTGGAAAGCCCCTGCAAGGCGAAAAAGTGTGGCTGCAGAGGAATCAGAACTTCTCGCACCGCGCACAGAGCATTGATGGTCAGCACACCCAGTGATGGCGGGCAGTCCATGATGACGTAGTCGAAGCGATTCTGCTGCTGCCAGTGCTTCATGGCATCGCGGAGAACAAATTCGCGATGCTGGACACCCGCCAGTTCCACTTCGACGGCTGCCAGATCGATGTTGGACGGAATGATGGAGAGGTTTTCCGCAACTAACTGGCGAGCATCATCGACGGTTGCTCGTTCTGAGAATACATCATAAATGGTGAGCGTTTCGCCCACGCATTCCAGTCCCAGATGAAACGATGCATGACCCTGCGGGTCCATGTCGATGACACACACTTTGCTTCCGGTACGAGCAAGTGCGGCGGCAAGATTGACGCTGCTGGTGGTTTTGCCAACACCGCCCTTTTGATTCATGACTGCAATGGTACGCATATTCGTTTCCGGGAGTGTATGTGAGATAGACAGTACCGTCATGGTGAGGAACGGGGGCTCCGGCAGCGATAGAGTTCGGCCGACTCAATCGCCGTTGAAATTCCGCTTCTTACCGGGCTCCTCTGCCGCTGAATCCGCTGAACAGGAAGTTGAATTGAACAAGGCTGAGAACGGTATTACCGACCTCTTCACCGAGGGTGTATCGCAGCATGACGACATCGTTGGGCTGAATCAGGATTCTCTCCGAGGGATTCTGCAGCGCCCGATTCAGGTCGACCCGCAAGGTAATCTGATTTCCGCAGGGCAGTTCACGAATGATCAGTACCTGCGATGGCTGACAGTAACCTGTTCTTCCGCCTCCACGGCCACCACCAATTCCGCCGGCACCACCGCCACTTCCCTGGCCAATGGCAGAGATCGCAGTTCCGCCGTTTCCAAGCGGTCCGCCTGCCATGGCAATTGCTCCGATCACGTCCAGGTCTTTATCACGGGGCAGAAGGTGTTCCCCGCCGCCCAGCAGTCCGGCTGTGAAGAATGTTTCCTTGTCGCGGCTGCGAATGATGACCACGTCGCCGTCAGACAACAGGATCTGTTCTTTGGTGAACATCGGGGGACGAGAAACGGGAAACCGCAATGGAATGCGAGTCACATTCGGTGGGTCCGGAAGCGGTGCTTCGTTGCAGAAGCACGGATCATCCGACTGACAGTTGCTGTTGCACAGGCTGGTCATGATCTGGTCGTAGTTGACCGCGTCGTTGTAGAGGCCTCGATAAATGAGGACTTCGTTTCTGGCATCAAGGCCCGGCATCCCTCCGGTTTCGCTGAGTGCGTGGAGGACGTCGTTTTCGTAGGCCGGCAGGTCCACCACATGTCCTGTGCCGCGTTTGGAAATGTTTTCAGCACCGCCTGATTCTTCTCGAATGACCAGAACCCGCACGGTTCGACGGCGAATCATCGTCAGGCTGAATTGCTCATCATCCGGAAGAATATCTTCGTCTACGGTGTAGGCACGGCGAACGGCTTCAGTTGCTTCAATCAGCGACATGCCTTCGACTTTGATGGGTTCGACGATGGGCAACGCCAGAGTTCCGTCTTCACGAACCGGCACCGGGAACCCAACAGCCGGAGGAAGATTGGCGTCTTCAGGATAGTGGACTGGCGGCAGTTTATCGTCGTCGCCCAGAACACCCTTGATATACACACCCAGAACGTCACCCGGACCAAGGGCATAGAACTGAGGCGGATCCTGTCGAAGCCGCAGCGGAGAAATGTCTTCGAAGTCGTCTTTACGCTCGTTCTGCAGTAGTTCACGCGGCACCCGAGAAACAGGTACGCCCGTGATTGAATAGGCGCCGAGCATTGAAGTACAGCCGACTCCAGGCAGCATCAGGGTCAGCAGACTCAATGCGACCACCGGACGGACGGAAACGCGTGCTGGCTTTTGATGGTGTTGAAGCTGTTGCTTGTGTGAGTATTCGTTCATCGCTGTTCCTCATCCTCAAATTGCGTGAAGATGCGTCCGACTCGTTTATGGCTTCGGGAATTGATTTGGCTCAGTGCTAACGCGTTTCAGATGGCGGCGATTATTCGTAGGGACGAAGCGTCATGGGAGGTTTGTCGCCCGCCGGAGTGGGGACCAACTGCCGTGAGTCAGGCGCACCGGGCAACTGTTCTCCCTCCGGTGCCGTGATGTCTTCCGGTGTGCCGATGGCGGGTCCGTACAGAGATGCTCCACCAAGATAGGCATTCGGCATTGGCTGCATTCGCGATGCCTCAAAGTTTGCTCGAGCCGTTGGCGAAATCGGGATCTGTCCCATATCGCCATAACCGTCCTGCCGAGCCGCGAGGGCACCGTGGGAAAAGCCGTCGAACCACGCATGAATCTGGCACTGGCCTTCCGGAGTCTGATAGGCGGGTTTCCAGTAGCACTGCGGAGGCAGCGTTGGCTGGCATCCTGATCCACCGTCCAGAACATTGCGATATCCGGATTTAAAGCCTTTGGCAAAGTGCCACGGGTAGTCCAGATCGTCGTAACACCACGACCAGTGCCCCCACGCCTTCTGTGCCAGAACATGATTTCTCATGCCCATTTCCATGGAGATCATTTCGTCACACAATGATGCGCAGCCCGTCATTCCGGATGCGATCATCAGGGAAAGTGCAAGCGACTTCAGACGTTTCATGCTGTTCACTCCGTCGCGGGGCATCACCAACCCCTTATCGACTTCTGGACCTGACCAAACTGCTTTACATCACGACCGGGTTCGGTTGAGAACACTGTCTCGGAGAATGTGACCTCAGACATCGACTTACTGAACGACCGGCAGATACTGGCCGCCCGTCGATGCTCGGCCCTGAAGAACCGGCGGCAGGGGTCTGCCGGATGAGGAAACCGAAGAGCCACGGATGCGTTCCAGTGCCAACGCTGCGGCCTCCTGAACCTCCGGACTGGTCTGCGACGCACGTACATTCTCCAGTTCAGAGATGGAGTCCACGGCTGCGGGACCAAAGTCTCCCAGAGTGGACGCGGCAACGGCCACGACTCGATCATCTGAGTCCGTCAGCAAATCCGTCAGGCCGCGAACACAGTCGGAACTCCATCGGGTTCCGGTGCAGTTTCGCAGGCTGGCGGCCGCCTGGCTTCGAATGTTCAGGTCGTCACTTCGCAGCAGTCCGATCAGTTGCGTCACGCCTTCGCCGGACAGCGAACCGCGTTGAAGCAAAGCGTCGCGAGCCGACACCTTCAACAGCTCAGATCCATCACTGTTGCAGGCAGCTTCCAGAGCCTGATCGATTTCAGGGCTGTTCAGCGGACACTCGGTCGTCATGATGGCGGCCAGTGATCGCACCCCTTCGTCTTCTCCGAACTGAATTGCAGAAATCAGGTTGTCCTGGTTCCGGACCGGCGAATCACCCCATTCCAAAACCTGGCTCAGAGTGATCAGTGGCAGGATTCGTGCCGACTTTTCGAGATTGGTGTCGTCGGGAGAGTCGAGCATGACTGTTGCCGCCGCGAATGTATCGTCCGCTGATTCGGCGACGATCTCGACATCAGCGGCAGCTTCCTCAGGCTCCGATGCGTCGTCTGAAATTTCGACGATCTCAATCGGTTCTAATGAATCGAGCTCAGGTCTCGCGTCGGATACTTCTTTCAAACTCTCTTGCACAAGTGGTTCCACCTTCTCCGATGGCTTCACCTGAACAAAATCATTCAGCTCACCCAGATCCAGTTCAACTGCCTCCTCGACCGTCTCCTGAACTGTGGTTTCGACAGCATTGACAGCAAGAGCAACGGCCGCCTTTCGGGCCTCCGGCTCCTTGCGAGCAGTGACCGTGTGAGCAGTGACAGTGATCGGAGTCAGCGACTGAATGACGCTGTCGTTGCTCAAAGCACTTGCGACAGAAGCATTGGGAGTTGCTGTCGGTGGTGTTGAAACAGCTTTCGGAATTTCCGGTGTGCGCGGCACCGGGGGCTTCACGGCATCTGCGGCGGCGATGGCCTGTTGAGCTGCAGCCGTCTTTGAGTCGAACGTTTTCTCCTGACGCAGAGATGCAATGAACTCCACTCGCTCGCGAGCAATCCGGTTCTTCGGATCAGCGGCAAGTGCTCGGCGATACATCGCTTCCGCATGTGCAAGCTGGCCCTGATTCTCAAAGACTCGCCCGATCGCGGTCAGCCGTTCCGGAGATGCAGAGTGAGCACCGTGCCCCGCTGGTGAACTCACCATCGCGTTGAACGCCGCGCAGCCGGAACCCGCGAACGAAAGGCTCGAACAGAGCAGGAATGATTTGGTCAGATGTTTCCAGTCCATGAGTTTTCCCCCGATGCGAGTGTCGCTGCTCCCGCAAATCAGCAACCATCTGCTTCCACAAGTGTTTCAGACCGCTGCCATCGCAGCGGGCACCGTCGCCGGATTCAGGCTCAATCGCTGTTTAGCCTTAAAACACATACACTCTGCAATGACGGCAGGACTGCAAAATGCGAATTCACCGGTCTAATCATCGGCCCGGGTACATTCGGATCATTCGCGGAAAATCGGGAAACCAGGAATATTCGGTCCGGGCGGTCGATGAGTTACAACCCGTACAGGGCGGAAATCAGGAAGGGTGCTGCGGCAGAATGTGGAACTGGGTTGGATTTGTAGGAGCACTTTTCGTCGCACGCAGAGTGGCTCAGGTGAATATTGCCGCTCAGACAACAGTTGCGGCCATCAGGCCCCTGGCGGTCACCGCTCTGTTGTCGCTGGCCGCGACCGGCATATGTCGCGGGTTGCCCACCGTTGTCCCGGGAGCCCTGACCACTTCCGTGCAGTATCTGGCGGTCATTCTGCTGCTGGTTCCCGGCGTGTATGTGCTGGGAGCTCGTCGGCCGGGGATTTCTGCTTGGCCGTGGTTCGTGATTACTCCTATGGTTATCGTTCTGTTCTGGCCGGCGGCCGCTCAACTGTGGGGCAGCCGGTTGCGACACGATCCCACGATTCCCACACCCACGCTGCTGGGTACTTTGTTCGTGCTGCTGATGAGTGCAGGAAACTATCTGGGGACGGCTCTGACGATTCACAGCCTGCTGTTCTCCGGAGCGATCGTTCTGTTCCTGATGTCTGTTGCGGAAGAGTATCGCATCGTGGGAGACTGGCCGTATGGGTTTGGTGTCCTGCTGACAGCAGTGGCCGCCGCCGGACTGCCGGAGCGTTTCTTTCCGGGAACACTGGCGGAACAATCACTGGACACGGACCAACCCCGACTTTTGTCAGGCGTGTCGAACAACGCGACGGCGGAACCGAATGACTCCTCGACAGCCGATGTACCGACGGCCATGGCTGAGATCCTGTCCACCGACCATGGTGGAGTGAATTCCATGTGGGCTGATTTCCGAGACGTCTTCGGCCTTGTGTGGGCTCGACGAGTGGCCGACCGAGTCAATCAGTTCAGCCTCCGCGAACGCTGGAACTGCGTGTTGAGCGTCGATGGATTCGTTGAGCGTCCGGTGGAACAAGCAGCCGAGGCGTCGACGAATTCCGCTCTGACTTCGGGACGTCTGTGCACGGCGAACGAAGTCCCCGAACGCGCGGTTCGAGTTCTGTGCTGGGTTCTGAGAAGATTTGTTGACGAACCGTTTCTGCAACGCTACGGAATGCCATTCGTCACGGAACTGACGGAGAAGAGCGAAGAGTAAAGCGGGACGTGCCCCGGCAGTGATAATGGCTGGGGTCGACGTGCCTTGTATGATTGCGCCATGCATGTGGTTCCGGCGCGTGTCCCGGTGACGCCTCATGACGCTGGTCAGTTCAGAACCTGTTCCGCAATCTGTTGACCGATCTGCAGTGAAGCCGTTGCCGCAGGAGAAGGTGCGTTGCAGACGTTCAGGACTCGTTCCTGACGCAGAATCAGAAAGTCGTCTACCAGATTTCCTTCCGCCGCGAGAGCCTGTGCTCGGACGCCGGACGGAGCGGGAACCAGATCTTCGCTGCGGATTTTCGGAATCAGTTTCTGAAGTGCTTTGACGAAGGCCGCCTTTGACAGCGAACGATGAATCTCTCCCAGTCCGGTCTTCCAGTACTTCAGAGCCAGACGCTGAAATCCTCGATAAGTCAGTGACTCCCAAAGGTCACGCAGGTTAATGTCCTTCCACGTGTACCCTTCGCGAGCCAGCGCCAAAACAGCGTTGGGACCGCATTCCACGCCGCCGTGAATCATGCGAGTAAAGTGCACGCCCAGAAACGGAAACTGAGGATCAGGGACCGGGTAAATCAACGTCCGGCAAAGATGCTCCGCTTCAGGTTTCAGCTCATAGTATTCACCGCGAAACGGAACGATTTTCTCCTGCAGATCAAGACCAGACAGCCGAGCGACGCGGTCGCTGTACAGCCCGGCGCAATTGACAACCTGGCTGGCTTCGAATGTCTGTGAATCGGCAGTGATTGTGACACTGTCGGTGGACTGCTGCAGTCCGGTAACTCGGGTGTTGAAGTGAAGTTCAGCGCCGTGGTTTGTCAGTTGTTCCTGTAAAACCCGACAGACGCCTGGATAGTCGACGATGCCGGTGCCCGGAACATGGATCGCACGCAGCCCGGCGGCGTGAGGCTCCAGTTCCTTCAGCCGCTCTTGATCAATCAGCTGGCAGGGAACGTCATTTTGCTGACCGCGGGAGAAGATGTTGTCCAGGGCGGCGAACTGGCTTTCACGGGTCGCCACGATCACCTTGCCGGTCTGTTTCCAGTCGACGCCGAACTGATCGCAGAAGGCCTCCAAAGCCGCCTTACCGGCTCGGCAGTTTCGTGCTCGAAGAGATCCCGGCTTGTAATAAATCCCGGAATGAATGACGCCCGAGTTTCGTCCGGTCTGATGGAATGCAACACTGGATTCTTTCTCCAGCAGCAGAATGCGCAGCCGTTCATTCTGCTGCTGCACCTGCCACGCAGTCGCCAGCCCGACAATACCTCCACCAATCACAGCAACATCAAATTTCATCCGGCGCGCTTTCTAACAAAAGCTTCGCGATTCCCTGATGGCGTGAAAAGGGGCTTGGTGGAGATCGTTGCAACCACAGAAACACTTCCGCTTGTTGCGTTGACCATCAAAAACACAGACAGAACTGAGTCGGGCGGAAATCATTTGAGTCTCCTGCGCGAAGCAGCAGAAGTTGACCAAGCTCTGTTGATAAAGGAGCTGACATTCTGTCTGCAGATGACTTTTTATCAACAGAGTCTGATCATGAAGAGCCGAATGTGGAATCGATCAGATTCGCAGATGCGACATCGTGTCTTCCGGAGTTGCCGCGTAGCTCAGATAGAACGGTCCGAATTCTCCGTACTTCGCGGATGCCCGGTCGAATCGCATTCCGTAAACAATTTCCTTGATGTATTCCGGCGCGCGGCTCCACAGAGTGACCCCCCATTCCCAGTCGTCGAGACCCGTGCTGGCCGTGATCATCTGCGAGACCCGTCCGGCAAACTTGATTCCCGAGGTGGCGTGTTCGGCCATCAGTTCACTGCGAACGCTGAATGGTTCCGTGTACCAGTTGGCCAAAGGATGGCGAGCCTTGTTCATGGGATAGAACGTGATAACGGGAAACGGAGGAATATCCGGGTAGACTCGCTGCCTGTTCATGGCAGGCAGACGCTGTCGGTAGGCGTTGAGCTTGGCTTCGTACGCCGGATCCGTCACAGCCGTTCCTTCACGCTGCAGACGTTCTCCGTATTCTTCGACCGACGGAACGTATTCCGAGATTTCAGTAATGGATACGAACGAATACACCGACTTCAAGGCCGCACCAATGGCACTGTTGCGAATTTCCTGAGTGATCGCATCCAGTTTCAGTGGATCGGGGTCCATCAGCAGCAACCCCATGTCAGCTCGATGCCCGGCCACAATCGAAACCTGTCGGCGAATCGGTGCATTTTCTTCGCTGTTCAGAACCTGAATGACATATTCACGACCTTCGGCTCGCTGAGCAGCCGTGAGTTGAGCCAGAGCCGCCTGATCGACTTTGTAGTACATGTGCAGACAGTGCCAGCCATCGGTGGTGTTGATGGTTGGCTCAGGAAGATTTGATGGAACGTGCGGGCGATTCATGATTCTGTCTTTTGTGGGTTTGTTTTCCATCCGGCATTGCCGAACGCGTCATCGTGTAAGTTTTGTCGATGTGAGATCACTGGTCAGCAACATCAAGGTACTTGAACCAGTTTTCAAAGGTCTCCACCGGTTTGAAATTCTTTAGTCGCGGCGTGACGACATAGAAACGAGTTCTGGCCATGCTGCCGGCGTAGGGGCAGTCTTCCATCACGATTTCCTGCATTCGAATCATTTTTTCAATGCGCTCGTCCGACGGCATCATGCGCACAATTTCTTCGTACAGCTTATCGAATTCTGCGTTTTTGTAATTGAAGTGGTTGGCTCCTGGAGCCTCGTTCGGGCCATAAAACAGAGCCAGATTGTTTTCGCCGTCCGGATAGTCGGAGCCCCAGGCGAAGGAGAACATCTGAGCCGATTTTTCGTCAACCTTCTGCATCAACTGGGAGAATCCCATCAGATTAACCTTCAGATTGATGCCGATTTCTCCCAGTTGTCGCTGAGTCATTTCTGCCAGTTCCTGGCCGTTCGACTCAATTGACGAATAGTAATCGATCGTGGGCAGTCCTTTGCCGCCAGGATAACCGGCTTTGGCGAGGAGTTCGCGGGCCTTTTCCAGGTTCTTGCCACGATACGCTTTGTCCGACTTTCCACCTTCCGGATGACCGGGCAGCCCGGGCGGAATCACGCCATCGTAAATCTGGTTGATACCGTTGTAGAACGCATCGTTCTGTTCTTCCCAGTCGGTGGCCAGACAAATCGCCTGTCGGATGTATTTGGCTTTGTCGCCGTTGCCACCGATCAGTTTGTCTTCCATATTGAACCCACGGAAAATGAAGTCCAGCAGAGGAATGGGGTACCCTCGCATGCCTTCTTTTTCCATTTCCCGAGTCAGTTTCAGTGTTCGCTTGTTGAATGCCTCCGCAAAGTACTCAGATGGGACTCGCACGTAGTCCAGCTTCCCGGATTTGAACTCCAGCCACAGCGGCTGCACCGTTTTGAAGAAGACAACTTCCACTTCGTCGACGATCGGCAGTTTCTGACCGGCCGACCGGTCGAAACCTTCCGCCTTGTCATCGTCACCAAACTCAGTGGGGTAGGTGCATTCGTGGTAGTTTGGGTTTTTTGTAAATCGAATGCCGACGCCCTGCGTCCAGTCGCTTTCATCCTTCAGAATAAACGGCCCGGTGCCGACAGGATGAAGTCCGAATCGTTCTCCGTATTTTTCGACGGCTTCGCGAGGCACGATCCCCATCTGAAACATGGCCAGCTTCCACAGGAACAAAGGCGATGGCTGGTTGAGCGTCACGGTGAATTCCTGATCGTTGATCACTTTCAGGCCCTCAACGTCAGCGTCGTAGTTAAACCGGCTGGCTTCGTTCTGAGCATCCCGATAGGCATCAAACCCCTTAATGGTGTCCTTGATCAGCCACCAGACCTTTGAATTCGCCTTCAGGTCTGCCATTCGCTTCCATGAGTAGAAAACGTCACTGGAGACAACCTTGCGTCCTTTACCTTCCGGAAAACAAGCGTCGTCCTGAAAGTAGACATCCGGCTTCAGCTGAAAATGCCATGTCAGCCCGTCTTCGGAGGTTGGCATCTGTGCCAGCAGCAATGGTTCCAGTTCAAACGGACGCTTCAGATACTTGTACTGCAGCAACGTCTCAATGATCTGGCTGGAACACTGATTTTCATAAACCGTCGAACCCCGAATCGGGTCCAGCGACTTGGGGCCGTCGGACGCCATTGGAATTCGAATCTTTTTCATGCCGCCCGCTGTCCCGGCCGAGTTACCGGACGGCGACTGCGAACTCTGAGACGCTCCCTGCCCGTTTGGAGAACTGGACGGCGAACCTCCACAGCCGGTGATGGCAAACAGCAGACCAAACATCAGCCCCGGAATGAGAACTCGACGTTTTCGCTGCGTCGGCTTCGACAAAGTCATCGAGGTTGTCTGCGAAGGTGTTTGTGCAGCGGATCGACCGATTGACGGATCGATGACTTCTCGGTTGACGGTCGTCTGTGGTCTGCGTTGATGCGATTGTTCCATCACTGCTCCGTATCTACAAACCTAAATCGTCCAACGAATTTCTCAAGTGCGCCTGAGGATCTTTTCGTCGAAGCATCGAACATGAGGCGGACAGAGCTAAGCCTGCCCGAGAACAGACAACGTTAAGAGGACGCCATGTGCATCTGCAAGGGAGTGAGAAGAAAGTCAGAAGATTTGCAGCAACTGAGAGACTTTCTTCACTCCGCGCGGATGTACGGCTTCATGTTGTCGCGACTCCTCACTGTGACCTGGCCGAAGGCATATTTCTGCAGTTCCGTGTTTTGAGGAATTCCTTCGGAGCGACACGGTTCGCTGATCCCCACGACAGGAAAACTCCACCGGGCACGGGGACTGTCAATCTCATGGTGGGCTGTCCCAATGCTCTTGGGCAGGACAATCGACGAGTATTCCGCTTTCCGTTTGGAGGAGCGTCTGATTCACTGACGACAACGGTGTTTTCTTCAGAACCGCTCACAAGGGCGGGACTGGCTCCCGGAACCGTGCAGAAATCCGGCGAAATAGCTGACAGGAAGAGTGACCGCCCCGGTATTGTGAGGGCCTTTGACCGGTATGGCCAGGGTCTTTAAACAGAATGTCGTCCGGAGTGATCGCAGAGAATTCTGCGCACCGTGAAGCTCGGCGGGCGGTGCAATGAGATGACCGGCAAATCCGTTTGGCTGTTCAGGGACGAGGTTGATGTGAGCCGGACACGCGTCTTCATCCGCCGTGCTGCCAACAGTGTTCGCAGATCATTTCGTGCGTTCGCAGAGTCTGCCTGAACGTTCCCGAATCGCTTCCCAAACTTTCTGTGTGTCTGATCCGAATTATTGCCATTGGCGAAGCCGAAAGTCGTTTGCATGCT
>JAGQPY010000122.1 GCA_020426485.1 Planctomycetaceae bacterium | reverse complement strand
CGGCGATCGTTCAACTGAAGGCCGCTCTGCCGGACTGCACGGTCACGTACGCCGACTAAACGAAGATCCTGCGATCGTATCAAGCTGCGGTCAGTTCACGTGTCCCCTCCGTGAATTCAGGTTTTCTGCTCTGCAGCCGGCATGTTTTTCGGATTTCGTTCGGTGCGATAAACCGTGACGACAGTGTGCGACGGGACCTGCGAATGTGATGACAAATGATCAAGATCCGCTTATCCCCGAAAATCCTTCCCGACGATCTGTTACAAAGCACACGTCCGGCTCGGTCGGCAGATATGGCCGATTCGTTGCCAATGGATGGCCCGGACGACAGACCCGAAGGATTATGGGTTCGTTGGTGATATGCAACCAATCACAGTAGAACAACTGCTTGGGCTGACGGATGGCATCATCTGTGGCGATGTCAATCCAACAGCTCAGATACACGGATGTGCAATCGATACTCGATCCATGCACTCCGGCGACGCATTCTTTGCATTGCCGGGCAGTCACCAGCACGGCGTCGACTTTGCGGAAGTCGCTGTTCGCTGCGGTGCCAGTGTGGTGGTGGTGGACCGAGCAGTGTCAGATCGGTGCCCGGTTCCTCACGTGCAGGTTGGCAGTTCGCTGGCCACACTGTCGATGGCCGCTCGACAAAATCGCAGACAGAGTCAGGCTCTGGTGATCGGAGTCACGGGAAGTGTCGGCAAGACAACCACTCGCCAGATGATCGCCGCTGCGCTGGGGACGGAGTTCACGGGCATTCAGAGCCCGCGCAACTTCAATAATCAACTGGGAGTTCCTTTGAGCCTGCTGGAACTGCAGCCGGACGATGAATTCGCAGTGATTGAAATTGCCGCGTCGGCTCCCGGTGAAATCCGTCGGCTGGCGGCTGTGGCAGAACCCGAATTCGCCGTCGTCACACGTGTGGCTCCCGCTCACCTGCGCGGGTTTGGTTCGCTGCAGGGAGTCCAGAAAGAAAAGCGAACTCTGGTGGAAAGTCTTCCCACCGAAGGTGTCGCCTTTCTGAATGCCGACGATCCTCTGGTTCTGCAGATGGCCACGATGTCTCCGGCTCGCGTTGTGACGTTCGGGTTTGGAAACAGTGCCGACGTGCGAGCCACCGATGCCGTGCACACGGAAGACGGATTTCAGTTTCTGGTGGATGGACATCCCTACCAGTTGCACGTGTGCGGTTCCCACAACATCACCAATGCTTTGGCAGCCATTGCCATCGGACAGGAGATCGGTCTGACGTGCGACCAGATCGCTGCAGGACTGAATGAGTTTCGCAGTCCTGCCGGTCGTTGTCGTCTGACTCAAATTGGTGAATGGCAGGTGATTGATGATTCGTACAATTCCAGCCCCGCCAGTATGACGGCCGCCATTCGAGCATTGGAAGAGACCGCTGGGTGCCATCACCGGGTCGCCGTCGTTGGAGACATGCTGGATTTGGGTGAACAGTCACAGGATCTGCACTACGGCATGGGGGCGACGCTGGCAGCGGCCAACATCGACCACGTTGCCGTACTGGGCAACTTTGCCGGTGACCTGGCTGATGGTTATCTGGATGCGGGCGGTTCCCTGAACCGGCTTTCTGTGTTCAGCGACATGAATCTGATGGTTTCCATGCTGGAATGCCTGCTGAGCACCGATGACGCCGTTCTGGTCAAAGGTTCACGCGGGATGCAGATGGAACGAGTGATCTCGCATCTGAACAGCCTGTGTTCACACGATTCGACATCCACACTTCGAGCCGCCTGAAATGCTCCCTCGTGGCAGTGGACCAACTCGTTCGATGAACAGGCTTCGCAGCCTTTCCTGCGAGGGTTGCAGCTGCCAACAAGTGCTGATGAGCGCCCCCACGATCGATCAACGTTTGCGTGACCAGGCGAAAAGAAGGCGGCGCTATGCGATGCCGGCGGCCTGAGTGATTCGGCCTTCCTTCAGGTGGACAATTTCCGGAAAGCGTGACGCCAGTTCGTCGCTGTGAGTCACACACAGCAGAGCCGTTTGTTGTTCGGCCGCCATTCTCAGCAGCAGTTCGCCGACAGTTTCGGCCGTTCCCGGATCGAGATTCCCGGTGGGTTCATCCGCCAGCAGCAGCGCGGGCTGATTGATGAGGGCTCGGCACACGGCGACTCGCTGCCGTTCACCCCCCGACAACGCTCCCGGACGATGCGACATACGATCCTGAAGTCCAACACTGTGCAGCAGCTGGTTGGCTCGTTCGCGAGATTCCTTCGGCGACGTGTCGAAGCCTGCCAGAGTTGGCAGCAGCACATTCTCCAGAACGGTGCACTGCGGCAACAGCTGGTGTTCCTGAAATACGAAGCCAATGTTCCGGTTACGGAATTTCGCCAGATCCTCTTCCGGCAGCACCCACGGGTTCTGAGACAGAATCTGAACGGTTCCTGACGTGGGCCGATCCAGCGTCCCGGCAATGTGCAGCAGCGTGGTCTTGCCACACCCCGAAGGACCTCGCAACGCGATTGCGGCTCCGGAAGACATTTGCAGATTGACGTCTTTCAGAATCGTTAGTTCTCGCGAACCGCTCTGAAACGTCCGGCAAATGTCATTCAGCTCCAGAATCGCAGTCATCTGTCTTCTTCCTTTCAGTTACACGGCTCGAGACGCAGCGGGTATCGATCGGTGATTTTGGATCGGCCATGGAAATGGTTCGTCCATTTGACGCAGCGCTGTTGTATTTTCGGTGACTGGCAGGACCGAAATGCGGTGGTCCACAACCGGACCGATCCCTTGCAGAAGCATTCTGGCAGATTCCGATTCAGAATGCACGGAGCGTCGCGAGTGGATCGCATTGAGGCAACCTCACCAAAGTCGTTGGCCGGTATTCGGACTTGTTCCGTTGAGTCGGTGGTCCGCCCTGACTTAGAACCGCTAACAAAACCTAAGAGTCTCTTAGGTTTTGTTAGCGGTTCTTAATGCTAAGAGGCCCTGAATGAACCGGCCACTGTCGTCATCATACCTCGTACGGGGTCTCCGGAGATCGATTTGTTGGCGGCTCCCACACCTGGCTGAACACGCCCAACTATACTGTGTTCGCAGAATCCTCGGCAGACGAGTTTTCCGGCAGTTTCTGCCCGCAGTAAGCCACCACCGTTGACAGATCGCCTGGGCCGATTTTGCCGCTGGCAGGGGATACACCGATCGCCGTAAGCAGAATTTATCCTTCGCCTCCAGTCACACAGCGCGACATGTTGTCTCGATGCTTCCCTTCAGAGTTCCCGTGTCCAATCAAGGAGACATCTCACGCGAAACATGACGAATTTCATGGGGATGGAATGTCACAAGGCTTGAGCAGCCTGTGTTGTTTGCATGAGAGACCCTGACAAAACCGGGACAGACACCGGTCACGATTGACGTTTCACAGCATTCCCGCCCTATTGCGGAAGCCAGTCCCGGTGTTGTGAGCGGCTGTAACTGTGCGCCCGGTCCCTTGTGGCTGGAGCAACGTGGTCTGCAGACGCTGCCGGAACGTTGATTCGCTGGACAGCTCAAACCTCCAGTGAGCCTGAGAGCGTTGGGACTGCAGATCTCATGGAACAGAATTCTTTGCGACGTGGCTTGGAGCATGAACGCCCGCCTTCATTGGCTTTGGTCTCCGTGGAAAAGGAGGCTGTCCAACGTCGTCGCAGGATTCATTGACGAGAACACCGGCGGGCACTTCAGAACGAAACAAAAAAAATGGTCCGGCGAAGTTCGCCGGACCATTTGACCCTGTTCACGCGTTCACGGCTCGGCTGGCGTCAGCAGCCGGCCATAACACGTCCGATTCGAAAATACGAAACTGTGCTCAGCCTTTTGCTTCGGCAAATCGTCGGCTGACTTCGTCCCAATTGACGACATTCCAGAACGCTGAGATGTAGTCTGGTCGGCGATTCTGGTAGTGCAGATAGTAGGCGTGTTCCCAGACGTCCAGCCCAAGAATGGGTGTTCGGCCTTCAGAAAGAGGCGTGTCCTGATTGGCCGTGCTTTCGACAACCAGTGAGCCGTCGGCCTTCACTGACAACCACGCCCAGCCGCTGCCGAAACGAGTCGCAGCCGCCTTCGCGAAGGCTTCTTTGAATGCATCAAAGCTGCCACAGGCGGCGTCGATGGCCGCTGCGAGTTCGCCGGTGGGACTGCCACCTCCATTGGGGGACATCACCGTCCAGAACAGTGAATGATTCGCATGACCACCGCCATTGTTGCGGACAGCAGTTTGCTTGTCAGCCGGCAGTGAACTCAGTGACTTCATTAACTCAACAATACACTTGTCGGCCCATTCAGTGCCTTCCAGAGCGGCGTTGACATTGTTGATGTAAGCCTGATGGTGTTTGGTGTGATGAATTTCCATCGTGCGAGCATCAACGTGAGGCTCCAGCGCGTCGTATGCATAGGGAAGGTCGGGAAGTTTGTAACCCACGAGATCAACTCCTGTTTGTCAAGAAATCTGAAGCCGGAACCGGCTGCATGGAACGTTCGAATGAGGGCGCGTCTACCGCGAACCGGGCTGCCCAAAATGCACAAGGAAACCCGCACAGCACCTGCTGCATCACCAACGAACGAGAATCAACACAATGGCCTCATTTTAGATGTCTCAGATGAATTTACCAGGCAACGCTGTTCTTTTGACAACGTTATGGTTTCGATGAAGTCGCACCTGTTGAAATGTAGCCACTGACATGGACCCGGATCTTCCCGGTGCATCGCGTTCCTTCCGGGACATTGACCTTTAAGAAGAGTTTCCCGTCCTTTTTGGGCGTCTGTTCCAGCTCAGATTTCACGCTGAAGGGTTTCCCGGGCTTCCCGTCCGAAACAATGACTCCGATCAGACAGCCGAGTGGTTCCGCAGGAAGGTAGTCGGGAGACTCCTTTTCTGTCTGCAGTCCCTCAACGGTCACGGACGTGGAATACTGAAGTTTGTATTCACCGGATGCCTGAAGGCGAAACGCTCGACCATCCAGCACGTCCCCCACGAAGGACCATTCATGAGCGCGACGCGTGTCGATGTCCAGATCATCTGCGTTTTCCTGCATCAGCTCCTCAGAGATCTCCTTGATCTTGTCATCCAGTCCCTCGAGGTCCGGCTGCAGTTCCTTCAGACGCCGCAGCATGGCCATTGATTTTTCCTTGTCGCCCTGCTTGTAGAACTCAACGGCAACGTCCCGGTATTCACTGACCAGTAATTCTTCCGCCTTCTGCAGTCGGACCTCCAGTGCTTTGCTGGAAGGCGAATCGCTTTCGCGGCGGCGATCACGACTCGACTGCCCCACTGCAATGGATTCCAGAACCAGTCCGCAACACGCAACGACCGCGATCGCACAAACAAAGTCTCGAATGGCTTTCATGAAATTCATCTTTCCGGCAAGGGGACCCTATTTGAGCACCATGGATCACACATTTGACCGACACACGCACGAGACCAGATGGTGCCATGCGGCCGTTCAGAAGCAACAGGCAACCTCAGCAACAGGTTTTGACAGTCCATCACAAATCTTCACATGGGCAGTGCCCAACGCCGCGAAGCATAGTTACGTTGTTTAACCCGACGCCGCAGGCGAGGTTCATCGCCACCAAAGCGGGCCTCGCCTGCGGCATCGAGTTAAACGAATCATTGTTGCCTGCCTGAGAATAAACTGAAACAACGGGACGATTCGTTTCGAACGTCGGCGTTCTTCCAGATCAAATCCCTTTCACAACGTTGGGCAGCCCCTCTTTCAGATCGCATCCACGCAGTGCTCACGATCAATTCTAAGCGTTCCCGAGCATCATTGCGAAAACTGCACTCTACGTGAATCCGTCAGCACAACAAAGACCTTTTGAAAAGTATTCGCTCCGTCCTGACTGGCCCGTCGACCCAATCCGAAAGCCTCAATTCGCCTGACTTCGCCCCGGACTGTAGTTTGGCTGACCGGACACGGCGTATTCGGTAAGTACCTCACACGCCTGTTCACGACACACGTCCATCAGAACTTCGACTGGTGGCAGCGGGGAACGTGAACTCAGCGACTCTGCCCAGTCCGACGGAATGGGGCCTTCGTCGAATCCTGCCAGACGTTCAATATCCGTCGATCGCGCTGCAACGACCAATCGACGAACGCCCGACCACCACACCATGCCGAAGCATTGAATGCAGGGCTGGCCGGATGTGACAAGCTCAAATGACCGCTCGCGTTTGCTGGAAAGGTCGTACTGTTGAGCCGTCTGTTGGGCAAGAGCCAGCGCGACGGCCTCCGCGTGAGCAAGGCTGCACAGCCCCGAAACAACTCGGTTCACACCGATCGAGATCAACTGCCCGGTCTTCTGTTCGAAAACAGCGGCTGCAAACGGACCGCCGCCGTGAGCCTGCACGTTCCAGCGAGCGAGATCGATCACAAACAGCATTTTCTCTTCGTCGGTCAACAACAGGTGGTCCGGAAGCTGCTGTTTCCAGCCGCAGGGCAGACTGATTGTGAACGACTCCGTCAGGTTCATCATGGCATTCAATGGTGTTGACATTTCTGAACCGGCAGGCATATCTCCCGGAACATCCGAGGACTGCCGTTGCGATTGTGAATGCCCTCTGACGAAGTGAGAAATCGATGGCTATGTCGCCGACGTTGTCGCTTCGTCGTCAGTCTTTCGGAAGAATCCCAGAACAACAGCCACACCGTAGGCCGCTGCCAAACCAATCACCAGCGTGCCCGCTTTGGGGTCTCGTGCCTTTTCCATCATGGCAGTTCCCGCAGCTGCGAACGCTCCGGCAACGGAGATTCCCATCAGCAGATTCCAAACCACCGCACGGAGGCCGGTCGGTTTTGCGTCTCCCAGAAGTCTTCGACTGTTCATCATCATGAAGAATGTCGTGTACGCGATGGGCAGCAGCATGATCGCGAACGCAGAGACGATGATGGCCAGATAAACTTTGCTGTCACCCTGCCAGAAATACCACCACGACGCTCCGGAAATTCCGGCCACAAGACTGCCCACCACGTACCATGGACCGCCCATGGGCTTGTCGGCAATCTCGCAGAACGCAAAGCCGTTGATCAGCATCAGAATGATGATCGTCGAAAAGCCCATGCCGAAAACGCCCAGACCAAAGGCCACCTGAGCCACCTTTTCCCCCAGCAACGGTGCCAGCGCTTTGGAGAGTTCGAAGGCATCTCGCTGGACGACCGACGAAGCCACCAATCGCTCTTCAGTCGACAGCTGAGCCATCGCTGCAGCCACATCCGTCTCGGACGGCGCGCTTGAAGTCTCCAGAAATCCGGGACGATCCAGAACAACCTTGGCGGCCCCCTTAAACAGGGAACTTGACATCACGGTTGTCGGATCGGAACTCAGGAACTCGGGGTCGGCCTGAGCATGAAACTGAGACGCTGCGGCAATCACAACACAGCTGGTGACCACGATATACGGAATGGCCATTCCGGTGCTCAGGTCGAAACGAGCCAATCCGCGAAAGTTCTGGTCCCAGCCACGACGCAGCATCGAATACGGCATCAGAAAGGTCATATTGATGCCAACCGCCGTCGCCGCTGCACCGATCATGACGGCTCGTTGAGATTCCACGACTTTGTTCGTCCAGAAGCCCTGCACCTCGGCAGGAAGAGTTGCAATCAGCTCGGCAAGGTCACCGGTGGGGCGAGACCACTGAGACAAATCCGGAATGAAACCCTTGAAGATTGCATCCCAGTTCAGCTGTCCTTTGACGGCCATCAAACCCACAACGCCGGCAAAGCAAATGACAACGATTCCAACCAGTGCTTTCAGCAGCATGTCGAACAGTTTGGCCGAACGTCCCTGTCGACTGTTCATCATCACGGCAACGCCGGCCGCGACCAGAAGAATGGTCGACATCAGAATCTTGCCGTTCTGCGAATCATCAATCACGCCTGGAATCAGATTCCTCTGCAGAGCAGTGAAGCACAGTGAAAACTGCGGCATGCAGAAGATCATGTTGGCCAGAATGGTGGCGATGATCCACCCCCAGCCAAGCGCCGGGTTAATGTGCTGATTGATGGAACGAAACGGACGCTCGCCGGTTGACAGCGTGACGTAACTGATTGCCGACAACATGATGACACCCATCACGATCGCCACCAGCTGCAGCCACAGCAGACTTGTTCCCCCCAGAATTCCCAGAAACAGCGCTCCGGCCAGCGAACCACCACCCAAAGTAATGGCACTTTGCAACCAGCCGGGACCGGACAGGCGAACGTATGTTTTCAGAACCGACGACAATCCTTCCTGATGGGCAGCCACCAGTTGAGCGCGCTCTTCTTCCAGTCGGTTTTCACCTGCGGACATAGAAAATATTCTCCGGGAGCCTTGGGAGACTCAAAATGTTTGCGTGAGTGTATCAGATTCTGGTGGGACGAACGGGGGATAAAATGCCTGTGGGAACCGCGAATTGCGCTGGACGGCTGATCAAAAACATGCCCGGTGACACGGAAAACTACAGAGCCCGTCCACTGTTCGCAACCGTTCAAAGTCCGAAGTTCAACGGCTTTCCCGATCCATGGCTCTCACGGCAACACGGACACTGAATCTCGAACTGACCATTCACGCCCGTTCTGCCTGCCGGATTCAAGCCGCTTTTCTTCAGGAAGCTTTGGCCCCCTGATGTCAAGGGAACGTTGTCGCCTTCGGCGTGAAACACCCAAATCGCCCCACTGGCGGCTATGCCGCTTTGCTGAGCTTTCAAGGTACTGTGCACTGCCGGACGTTCGTGCGATCGTCATTCGCAGCTATACTGACGATCGTTGATTTGATGTCCAAGGTCATTCGACGGATTCCTCACCCTTGCGGATGCAGAATTCAAAGTCAGGCTGGAAGTTCGTCCGGCCATCTTCGGAGTTAATTTTTCGCATGACTGACTTCGCATCGAACAATCGATGGCTGCCGGCGCGAACGGCCTTCGTGGCCTTCATGGCGATCGTTTGCCTGATTGTTGTTCCGGTTGCAGCCGCCGACGGACCGCGCGATGCTTCTGATGGTGCATTCGCCGCAAAGGTGGTTCCGTTTTTAGAAGCGTACTGTCTGGACTGCCACAGTGGTCCGGACCCCGATGCCAAACTGAATCTCGACGGCTTTAAGTCAACCCAACACGTTGCTGAGGAACACCAGACGTGGCACATCATTCTGAACCGCCTTCAGGCCGATGACATGCCGCCGAAAGATGCTGAACGTCGTCCCGGCGACGTTCAGCGGCAGTCGATCATTGACTGGATTCTGAAATTTCGACGGCAGGAAGCTCTGCGGTCAGCCGGTGATCCCGGGCCGGTTCTGGTGCGGCGTCTGAGCAATGCGGAATACAACAACACCATTCGTGACCTCACGGGTGTCGACATTCGCCCGACCGATTCGTTTCCCGTCGACCCCGCCAACGAAGCGGGTTTCGACAATTCCGGTGAGTCCCTCACAATGTCACCGGCATTGTTGGAGAAGTACCTGGCCGCTGCGAGATCGGTCACGGAACATCTGGTGCTTCGGCCGAACGGAATCGCTTTCGCTGCCCATCCGGTCGTCACCGATACGGACCGAGACAAATACTGCGTGAAACGCATCGTGGAATTCTATCTGCGGCAGCCCACGCAACTTTCCACCTACTTTCGCGCCGCGCTGGAACTTGAAGCGGATCCTTCAGAAGCAGAATTCGCGAACGTTGCTCAGAAGCACCGCGTGAGTGTTCGGTACCTTCGATCCATTGTCCAAGTGCTTGAACCGGAGGGCGATGCCGAAACCGACGAACAAGCTGCTACTGCCTTTCCCGGACCGCTGACCCGTCTGCGAAAGAAATGGCGAGACCTCAGAAACAGTCTTTTGCCGCTGGCGAATTCCGATCCTCAGCTTGTTGCGACGAAATGTGCTGAACTGGCGGACTTCGTTCAGACTCTGCGACAGAAGGTCGTACCTCGTGTTGACGGACTTTACATCGAAGGAAACCACCGCGGATCACAACCCTTCGTTCTGTGGAAGAACCGTCAGTATGTCGAAAACCGACAGCGATTCGATTCGCACCTTTTGCATTCGCTGACTGCGACGGAATCGACCGTAGAGAAGGCCGACGAACAGAAGACTTCGGCTGAAAAGACCCCGCCGGTGGACTCCGATCTGGTGCTTCCCTCTGAGGAGTCAGATCGACAGCAGGCGTTGCAGGAATGGACGGATTTCTGTCGGATCTTCCCGGACCGGTTCTATGTTTCAGAACGCGGCCGCGATTACGTCGACGAAAGACAAAAGCAGGACGGCGAACGAGGTCGACTGCTCAGCGCTGGGTTTCACAGCATGATGGGGTATTTCCGCGACGATCAGCCGTTGTACGACCTGATACTGACAAAAACTGAGCAACAGGAAATCGACGATCTTTGGGATGAGTTAAACTTTATCACCGCCGCCCCGCTGCGTCAGTACGAAGGCTTCCTGTGGTTTGAACGCACGGATTCTCGTTTCATGCGAGACCCGGAATTCGATTTTGCTCGCCCGGAAGACAAAGCGGCATTGACGGAAGCGTCTGTGAAGCGTCTGGCAGAAGTTTACCTTGCCAAAGCCGCTCGCAGCAGCGGCGACAAAACCGCCCTGAGCGCGATCGAACAGTATTTCGACGACATCAATCAGCAAATGCGTTGGGTGGAAAGAACGCGACTGGCGGCAGAAGACAGCCATGTCGAAGCACTGCTGGTGTTTGCGTCTCGAGCGTTCCGCCGTCCACTGTCAGCGCAGGAATCGGGTGAGCTGAAGCAGTTCTATCAGCAGCTTCGCACCGATGATGGCTTCAGTCACGAAGACGCCATTCAGGATCTGCTGGTTTCGATTCTGATGTCGCCTCACTTCTGCTTTCGAGTGGATTTGTTTTCTCCGCAGGCGAAGTCGGACAGCGAACCGCAGGGAAAACCGGCAACGGCTCCGCTGACGGATTTCGAACTCGCCAGTCGGCTCAGTTATTTTCTCTGGGCCAGCACGCCGGACGAAGAATTACTGCATGCCGCTGCCAGCGGACGACTTCATCAGCCTGACGTTCTGCGAACTCAGACGCGTCGAATGCTGCAGGATGATCGCGTTCGCGGACTTGCACTTGAGTTTGCCGGGCACTGGCTCGACTTCCGCCAATTTGAGAAGCACAACAGCGTCGACCGCAATCGATTTCCTCAGTTCACGGACGAACTGCGTGCCGCAATGTTCGAAGAGCCGGTGCGATTCTTTACGGACGCTGTTCAGCAGAATCGTCCCGTCCGCGAATTTCTTTCGGCACGTCACACTTTCGTGAATCCCGTTCTTGCAAAGCACTATGGACTGAGCGATGCCGTTCAGGATGATCGCCCTGATCGCTGGATTCGGTTCGAAAACGCGGCAGCCTCTGGTCGCGGCGGACTTCTGCCGATGGCCGTCTTTCTGACTCAGAACGCCCCCGGTCTTCGCACCAGTCCCGTCAAACGCGGTTACTGGGTCGTGAAGCGCCTTTTGGGAGAACAGATTCCGCCACCACCACCGAATGTCCCCGAGCTTCCGGCAGACGAAAGTCAGCTTGGCAAACTTACCCTTCGAGATGCGTTGGCCAGACATCGCGATCACGCGGCATGTTCCGGCTGTCACAATCGGTTCGATTCCATTGGTCTGACGTTCGAAGGCTTCGGTCCCGTCGGCGAACAACGCACCCTTGATCTGGGAGGCCGTCCCGTCAGCGACGTCGCCGAATTTCCGAACGGAACAGAGGGAACCGGCGTCGATGGGCTGCGAACGTATCTGGTTGAGCATCGGCTGCACGAATTCACGGACAACCTGTGCCGAAAGCTGGTGTCATTCGCGCTGAGCCGAACACTGATTCTGCCGGACGAAATTCTGATCGAACAACTTCAGCAATCGAAGTCCGCCGCGGAAGGCCTCAACGAAGTCAGCACGGGGCCGCGACTCGGAGATCTCATCGAGGACATCGTCACCAGCCCGCAGTTTCTCAACAAGCGGCTGAACGAGTGAGAAACACCACCGCCGCAACAATCACGGGAATTTCGCCCGAGGATCTGCGAATTTCGTCGCCAACGGTTCTGCCGTTTTCCCGGTCCGTTAAAGAAAAACGGCAGATCGCAGGGTCTCCGGTGCGGGAAATCGCCTCGTCAAGCGACACGTTAGCCGACCGGACGTCGTCCGGGCGGACTGGAATTGCAGGACGTCTTTCTCTACACACGCTGCCATTCGTTGTTCTTTCAGGCAGACTCCGAAGGGGTACCAGGTTCATGAGATCGCACAGCCGTAGATCGATCAGGCGTCTTTCGCTTCGTGCCGTTGCCTGGAGTCGTCGCGTTGCGTACCTGGGTTGTCTGCTGCTGGTCGCTGCGAACTGCGTGGTTTACGCACAGCCGCAGACGGCAGTCGCTCTCGCCGTCGAAGACGCTGAACAGATTTCGGAGCTTCTCCGCAATGAAGACACAAAAGGTGCACTCGAACGTCTGTCAGCTCCGGCAGCAGCGTCGCCTCTGCACACGTCGGGAACCATGACGTCGATCGTCGGATTACTGAATCTGACTCTGCAGCAGCAACGGTCCGGCGATGTCTACGACGCGCTTTACGAATGGACCATGCCATCGGGTGACCGCCGCGACGTTCGGCTGCTCACGTCGCTCGTGCCGCAGACAGGACCGCCATCGGAGTTCGCTCGTGCCTTGGGATCGCGTCCGAAGAAAGACTTTTTCCGTCCGGCGATGGTCGGCGAGATGTCGGGGATCTTTTGTTCCGGTTGGGCGTTACTGGCGGCGGCTGACGATGCCGGTCGTCTTCGACAATTCGTTTCGGAACTACGTGAGCTTAGTGCTGACGAACATCCGAATGCTCAACTGCTGACGACACTGGCGGATATCTACGACTCCCGCAGTGATCGCGCAGCATTGGCGACCGTGCTGAATTTGCTGGCTGATCAGAGAGCGGCAGCGGCTGACGACGCGCAGAAGGATCAAAAGCTGTCCTTGTCGGTTGTTCGCAACGACGCACTGCTGGTTTCGGCTGCCATGGCGGTGGAAGAACTTCGGCCAGCGTGTGCTCGGCTGGTGGACGCCTATCAGAATGCCG
>JAGQPY010000121.1 GCA_020426485.1 Planctomycetaceae bacterium | reverse complement strand
AGCAAGCGCCGCGAACGTTGGCATTAAATCACATCCGGTCACAGGTCCATGACAAACGGAACCGCCCTGAAACCCGTGGGGCCACCGGACAACCAGCGGTACTCGAATTCCGCCTTCGTATAGATTCCACTTGGAGCCGCGCAGCGGTCCGTTGGCGGCATATTCCGGATGGCCGCCATTGTCCGAAGTGAAAACGATCACGGTGTTGGCTCGATCCTCCGAAGGCACCGCGTCTATGATCCGGCCAACATAATGATCCAGTGTTTCCACAAACGCTGCATAAGCGATTCGCTGCTTCCGCGAAGGCGTACCCGCCGGAATCAGTTGCTCATACTTTTCCAGCAGCCAATGGCAGGGCGTCTTCACCGGCGTATGAACGTAAAACTGTGACGCCATCACGAACCACGGTCGATCGTGTTCCCGTTGAAGAAATTCGGTGACACGGCGGACCATGGAATCTTCAGGAAACCACCCTGCCTCGTTGATGGTTTCGGGCGGTGTTTTGCCCCACGAATAGGGATGGCTGCCAAAATCCTCTTCGGCTACTTCAAAACCCTGCTGTCGCGGTCCATGCGTTGGACTCCAGCCAAGGTATCGCTGGTGGTGAGCACTCACATGCCATTTCCCGAAGAAGGCCGTTTGGTATCCGCAATCCCGCAGCACTTCTGCCATCGTGACTTCAGCGGCAGGAAGATTCAGTGTCAATGGCGGAGCTCGCAGCAGAGTGGGAGCGTCGATCTCCTGGTCGCCGGGTTTGTCTCGTGTGACGAACTCAAAGTTCAGGCGTGCCGGAGTCTTTCCCGTCAGAATTGCGGCTCGCGAAGCGGAACAAATCGGAGCGGGAGCGTATGCCTGAGTGAAACGCATACCGAGCGAAGCCAGGCGGTCGATGTTGGGCGTGGCATGCCATGGATGGCCGTAGCAATGCGGATCGGCCCACGCCAGATCATCAGCCAGAATGAACAAAATGTTGGGCGAACCAACTTCTGCCGCTGTCACATCCGAGAACATGGATAACGAAAAACTGCACAGGCAGAGCCACGCCGCAAGCATTCGTTCCGTGAGCTGTCGGCGATCAGTTTCACCAGTATGCCGCCGAACAAGGACGTCGTCGATCGCCTGCATGAACACGTTTTCCCAAATCCAACAACGTATCTGCTTCGTGAGACACTCCCGATTACAGCAACGCCCGTCGCCCGCAGACCGCAAATCCGGAGCGACATGCTGTCATGTCGTCTGTCGAACACCGTCGAATCGAAATTGATGATGGCCAAAGGAACCGAACGGAAGCGACGATGCGAACAGAGGGATGCACGTCGATGGCTGACAGCGGCAACCAGTCAACAAGCGAAGCCTTCGCTACTGACGAACATTCTCCGGGGTATCAGGAATCTGTTCGATCAGCCGATTCGGCGCGCCTTTTTGCAGCTGAAACTGATCGTAAAGTCGACCTGTTGCCGTAAATGCACGGTAGGTCAACCGATCGTCGTCAATGTCAATCACCTGATACAGCTGAGTGTCTTCGGCGACTCGCTTCATGAACGGACGTCGGCCGAGTTCGTACATTTTCGGGCCGCTCACGCTCACCACGTATACGGTGCCGGCTTGCGAGTCCTGTCGGGCCTGCCCCGTTTCCAGATTGGATTCCGCCGTCATCAGACCCGTGCGAGCATACGTGTGGTCGTGTCCCTGCAACACCAGATCCACTTTGAAATCATCAAACACCGGTTGCCAGGTGCTTCGTAACTCTTCGTTATCACGTCCGGCTTTGGATGAATAGAGCGGGTGATGACACGTCACAATCGTCCATTGACTGGGATTATTCGACAGTACCGTCCGCAGCCAGGCAGCCTGTTCCCTGAACAGTTCGTTGGAGTTCAGCGAAATAATGCGAGCCCCCTGATAGTCGAACCAGTAACAGGATTCCTTCAATCCGTCTGGCCCGTTTTCGGGCAAAGCAAAGGTGGGTCGCCACTGAGTCGTCAAAGATCTCTCTTTTGAACCACCCTGCGTCGTGTATTCATGATTCCCAGGCGTTGCGATGCAGGGAGTGGATCGATGGATGAATCCCGACGCATAGAACCACTCGCCCCATTCCGCATCCTTCTTCGCATTGTTGATCAGATCGCCCGCGTGAATCATGAAGGCCGCCCGGGGAGCTTCCGCGTAGGCTTCGCGAACAACGCGTGACCAGTATGCCTTCAGCGAGTTCTGTGAGTCGCCGAAGTAAGCAAACTGAAAAGGCTGCGGCTCCGCAGCTGCTGTCCGAAACTGTGACCACTCACTCCAGTTGGCCCCATCGCCCACTCGATAGACATACCTTTCGTCTGGCTTCAGCCCCGTGAAGGCAACGGAATGACGGTGCGACGTACCAAGATCCGTTTCCAACGGAACCGTCGTTGCCATGACGGAAACGGCCTTGTCTGAAAACTTTGGTCCGTCTTCCGCCAGCGCAATCTGGCCGACTGCCTCTTTTACTGAAACATCGGTTCTCCAGGCCACGGCAGCGGACGTTGACGGATCGGCTGACCACGACAGAACAATGCGATCCGGATCAGCCGTGGGCCGCCAGCGAATCTGATCCGGAAGCAGTTGTCCCCGCGGTATCACCACGTCCTGCGCGGCGACAGGCAATAGGCCAACGACGACAAGCAGCGCCGAAGAGAGGCAACAGAGAAAGAGATATTTCATGGTGAGATTCCACAATCGTGACGAAGCAAACAATCAGGCCTCAATTTCCGGCACCACATAGGGAGCTCGGTATTGTCGCTTCAGGAAGGCATTGGCTGCGGCTGCATGTTCACCAACAAACACTTCCTTCTGATCATCCACCTCCAGCATGTTACTGAGAAGGATCTCGTCGCTTTCCATTTTCACATCGTGAGCCGCCAGGTGCTGTTCCATTTCCTCCGCGATATTCATCCAGATTCCGTTGTCGCCGCTGACCTGAGCAGCATCAGCCTTCGTGAAAGGTTTCCCCGTCTGGAAAGCAATGTTTGCCAGGTTGCACCATCCCGTTGACAGGTGCCCAACCTCCACATCTGTGTTCAGACTGGTGTGGTTGCGGCTGCGAACAGCGTCGATGAAGTTCTGGTGGTGAACTTTGTTGCCATTGTTCCCCCTGAATTCGCGAATGACCTTTCCATCCTTATCGAACGCGACACCCTTCCCTCGCTGGCCTTCATATCGGCCACCTTCGCAGTAAGCGATGTATCCGCTGCCCGGTCCCGGACAGGCCGGTGACTTTCGCGATTCTCCGCCTGCCGTCAGATTCGTCAGCCCAATCACCACGGGAATGCTGCCCGTGTCAAAGTAGACGAAGTGAACGTTTGGTGTGTCGCCCGCATCATTCCATGCAACTCGACCACCGGCACCGAAGACTCGCCGAGGAAGTCGCACGGCATCCTGAAATACGACGTTGCGAAGATCATCCAGAACGTGGACTCCCCAGTTACCCATTTCTCCGGAACCGGTGTTGAAATCCCAGTGCCAGTCGTACTGCAGTTTGTCACGGAAGATTGGCTTGTCCTGAGCCGGCCCCAGCCACAGATCGTAGTTGACGGTGTCGTCGATCTTCAGCGGCGTATCTCGCTTTCCGATCGGTCCGCGAACGCCAAATCGGTTGACGCGAGCCGTGACGATATTTCCCAGAGCCTTTTCTTCGTGCAGAAACTTCTTGATTTCCGCCTGCATCGGATCGGATCGCTGCTGAGTTCCCACCTGACAGATGCGGTTGTACTTTCGAGCAGCTGCGACAGTCTGACGACCTTCCCACTGGCTGTGCGAAAGTGGCTTTTCCACATAGACGTCTTTGCCGGCTTCCATCGCCCAGATTGATGCCAGACAGTGCCAGTGGTTTGTGGTCGCCACGACGACGGCGTCGATGGAGGGGTCTTCAATCAGTCTGCGAAGGTCTGTGTAGCCTTTGGCTTTGGGAAAACGAGTCTGGGCTTTGCCCAATCGACTTTCATCCGGGTCGCACACACCCGCAACATTCACTCCATCCAGCGAACTGAACATTCCCATGTGTTCATTTGCACGTCCGCCGCAGGAGATGAAACCAATGTTCACGTCGTCAGCTGCCATACGAGCACGGGCAGCCGAAGGAAAAGAAAATGCGGCTCCTGCAGCAGCTGCGGATGCCATGAACTGTCGTCGTGAAAAACGGGCCACTCGTGAACTCCCGAAAACGGACCAGGGAAAGAATGAAGGCGATCCAGACCGCAGTCTTGCCGCCGGATCATGACTGGCTTTCAGCCGATCGGGCCGCAGTAGGGTCACCGGAACATCAATTTCCACTGATGTTACTCACCACAGGCCCGCATTCGAAGGAGTTCGTCACGGGAAGAGTTCATTTTTCCCCGACCAACACAACCGTTCTGGGCGGCACCGACCGCGTTCTCATGATTCCATCAATGAAACGGCGGCCTCACGTTCTCATTTGCGATGAAATCTTCGGGGCAAACGAGGATTCGCGGTGAGCGTTCGGCTTCAACCTTGGGCCTCAGTTTTCGACGGCGGACGCTTCGGCCATTCGGCGGCGAACAGCGTCGGCCAGCGAGCCTTCGTTCAGAGCATCGTAGACCGTGGCCAGCAGCATCTGGCTGTTCCGGCTGTCGCTCTTCTGAGCCAGCGAAACTTCCAGATCTCGGCGAGCGTCCTCCCAGCGTTGCATGGCAACAAACACCTCCGCACGCGTCGACAGGGCGTCAGGATGATCCGGAAGAATTTGCAGAGCATCATTGGCCAGTTCCAGCGCGCGTTCCGCCTGAACATCAGACTGGCGAACCAATGCCAGAGACAGATTGTTCAGTACCATCGGACTTGAAGGGTTTAAGGAAAGTGCTCGTTCCAGATAGCGGCGAGCCTTTGCGAAGTCTTTCATCTTCAGCGCTTCGGTGCCGATGAGGTTGTAGATTTCGGCACTCGCCCGACCAGAGGCCAGCAGATTTGTCAACGATCGCTCAGCACGTTCCGCCCCCGAGTCCTCTGAACATGAAAGCCGAACCAAACGCTCCAAGGCCGCACCGGTCACGGCATTGGACTGCAGAGCTTCCTCCAGCAATGCCACCTGGCCATCACTGCCGCGAACCGCTTCATCCTTCTGTCGCTGATCGAACAGCATCAGCCGGGCTCGACCGGAAATCATACCAACGCGTTGCTTCAGCTCGGTACTTTCTGATGGATCCGTTTGCAAACGGGCTTCGATTTTGTCGATGACTTTGATGGCGGCCTCGCAGTCGGCAGTCATCAACAGCAACTCGGCTTGTCGGAGATGTCGTTCGACAGAATCACCACCGTCCGTCTCGGAATCCTCCGAATCCAGCGTCACCAGCAGTTCCTGAATCAGCCGTTCTGCACGCTCAGACTGACCGTCGGCGATCAGGTATCGAACAAACTGTTGCTTCAAAACCGGAGTCGTTGAAGCCATGGGTTCCACCAGAGCGAGGGCTTCTGAATGCTGTCCTCCAGCGGCCATAAGATCCGCCAGCAACAGAACATCGGCCTGCGCAGGATCATCCAGAGATCGCAGCCAACCCACGGACTTCTCAAAATCCTGAGGCTGCCACTCAGCACCCATTGCTGCCAGCAACAAGGCCTGTCGAAGGAACGATCGATTTTCCGGATGCAGGTCGATCGCCTTTTTCAGAGCAGCCTGAGCATAGCCGAGATTCAAAACGGATTGGCTCAACTTCTGAAAGGCCGACCCTGCGTACAGATTGCCCAGAGCTGCTCGCATTCGTTGAAGCTGTTCCGAAGCAGCCGGAGTGTCATGCGTGGAACTGGCGGCAATGGAAATCCCTTCTTTCAGGACGCGTTCCGCATCCGAAAGTTGTTCACCAGCGACCAGTGCTTCCGCATAACTCAATCGAGCCTCCACATTGGCAGGGTCCGCTAGCATGCGTTCCCGAAAGATATTCGTCGCGGTTTTCAGATGGTAGTCGATCTGCTCCGCACTGCGTTTCAGAACTCGCTGAACATTCGCCAGCACCAGCCCCAGTTGAGGCTCTCGCTCAACAACCCGCAACAGATAGCCTTCCGCCATCTCAGGCTGATTTTTCTGAAGGCAGAGTTCCGCCATCAGGCGACAGGCCATGGCATTCCGCGGCTCTGAATCAAGGACTCGTCGCAACTGCCGATCCTTTTGTTCGACCGTCAGTGGGATCAGGGGCGAAGGCTGACCAGCCTGCTGCACCAGCCACAATCTCGCGGGAAGATACCCACGATGATCCTCCTGAGTCATCTGATTCAGCAGCATCAGGGCCGTGGATTGGTCACCGTGTTGCAGATGATGCATGGCCAGTTCGAAACGGTATCGTGGTTCGTGAGGCCGCAGACGAAGCAGGCTGTTCAGATAAAGCTCAGTCGCCTCGCTGTCACGCTTTCGAATCGACTCCGCGACCGCTGTTTCATAAGCGGAGACCGTCTGATTGCCATCCGACAGTTTCAGCCACCACAGGAAACCTCCGCCAATGGACATCAATAACAGCACGGGCAGCCCCGCCGCCAGCAATCGGTAATCGCGCGACAGAAACCAGCCTTCGACAAACCGCCACAACCACGAGACGACCAAACCGGGCCGCAAAAAGTCGACCAGCAGTGGTAACTCCGGAACATCAACCGGTCGAAACGACGGCGATTCTTCAGAGCTGTGTGATGGCAAATCAGAACTCATAGCAGACTCAGAACTCACTCTTTTTCGAATCGCTTACCGACAACTCAGGCTTGTGGCGCAGATCATGCTTCATCACAGATCTGCCTCAGGCAGGGCGGACGTGGATGCTTCAAAAGCTGTTCCGGCACGAATCACGGCAGTTCTCATGACCTGACGAGACGCAAAGTGCAGATCCACAGCCTGGCGAATCTGATCTTCGGTAAACGGCACCGGCGACTCACAGAATACCTGCGATTGATATGTATTCGCCTCCACGATCTGCAGCGTGGTCGGGCGTTCGCGAAGTCGAGATGCAAGTTGACTCAGCGGTGAACCAGGTTCCGGAGGCAGTTGTGCCTGACCGTCTGCTTCAAACAGGCTGTAAACCAGCAGACCATACCGAGCATCACCGGGCTTCTGAAACAGAAAGACCTGACACGGCCAGTCGGGTTCTGTCCGATCGATGCGCTGCTCCACCACCGACCATCCAATCCCCTGGTAACACACTTCCAGCGTATGCCAGCCACAAAACGGATGGTCCATGGCAGTGCGAACCGTCAGGCCATGCCCCGCGTACAGCCACGCACTCGTGAATTCACCATCCGAATCCACGCTGCCGCGCTGCTCCGTCGAATAGCTGTCCGACAGAAGGCGCCATTCTTCCAGCTGGTCAGGCATGTCGTCCTCTGAAAACGTCAACTGCTGCCTGATGATCTCCACCGGCACGGCAGGCTTCAGAGACCTTGAGATCGTAACCCCCTGCACGGACAGTGACCCCAGACAGACCACCGCCGCAATGACCGAAAGTTCTCGGGCTGGCTGCCACATGCCACTGCGGCCTTCCGCAAGGACACGACGAATGCCCGGCGGCCATGCAAACAGCTTGTTCCACACATAAACCATCGGATTCATAACGGAATCGCCGGGCAGCTGAGCAATCGACGACGGGACAGCCGCGAACAGAAAACTGAACGCACAGTCAGCACTGACGACACACAACGCCGCGAAGATCAGCGACGCATAGCCAATCAGGTCATGTTGCCAGCCGGACGAAAGATCAACCTGCCACAAAGCCCATGCCACGGAGATCGCGGTCACTCGCAGGACGTTCATCATTCCCGCGAACGCGACCGAGCTTCCCAGCAGCAGCAACCCATGCAGCCAGCGTCGCCGATATATGCAGATGATCGCCGCCGACAGAAACAGAACAGTGAACAGCGACTGTACGCCGCTGCACGCTTCTTCGACCATGAACTGCTTCCCGGGAAACGTCAGCACATTCCCATCGCGCAGGTGCAGAAATCCGAAGTGATCAAGAATCCGACCGGCAACGCGAGTCGTCACCGCCTGCAATTCCTGAATGACCGTCAGGTCACCACGAAACGGCAGTCGCAGCGTCAGCAGCGGCAACAGCATCAGATACACCAGTGATGTCCCCGTCGCTCGGTCTTGCTGACTGCGACAAACCGCCAGCAGCAATACTCCGGCCGCGACACAAACACACCACGGACTGAAGTATCTCAACCCGGCAGCCAGAAGAACCAAATCAATCGCAAGCAACGTCCACGACAGCCAGTCCCACTTCAACACACCAACAATACGTCGCTGCTGAAACAAAATCGCAAACAGGATCAGGGCGAACGGAAAGAACTGATAATGTTCCAACTGCCACTCGCGGTAGTACTGCAACACCACGAAGGGCAGGTGAGCGGCCAGCAGCAACGATAACAGAAGCCACGCAGAGGAAATGCGGCCCGTCGATGATTTGGTGGTTTCAGACATCACAGAAGCCGATGGTCGTTGAATCATACAACGCATGCTGTGCGCATGATGTGTTCAGGAATTTTGGACTGACATCCCTGGCCCCACCGGGTCGATGGTGAAGCACTCGCCTGGCAGAATCAAGGTACGTTCATGTACACCGATTGCAACAGCCAACCCATTTTCGATCCGGAATCCGGCTGAAATTATTGGTGGCTGTGGCCCAGCGACTCAAGATCACTGAGTAACGATTGTCTGGATTCAGCGTCCGCAACGTTGTCACAGTGTCTTCGGGCCAGTGTGAGAAACTCTTCGGCTGTCGGACGGTTATTAGCCAGAAGTTCTGCACGAGCCATCGCTTCGCAGGCGTAGCCCAAACAGAATTCATCATCCGGTGGAGTGCTCTTCAGACAAAGTTTCGCATACCGTCGAGCGCTTTCGGTCTGACCAATCAGGACGTACGCTCGTGATGCCTGCCAGTAGCCGATTGAAAGATTTCGATTGCTGCAATCCGTTCGCTGAGACCAGTGCCACAGAGATGCGTGCACCAGCCGAATCAGTTGTTCGTCGTCATCCGCAGACCGATCTTTCTTCTCCATCAACTCCCATGCAAGGTTGAAGCAGTGTGTCGAAAAATGCCGGTGAGCTGCGATCAAGTCAGGCTCTGCTTCGTCTGCCATATCGGCTCCTCAGTTGTTGTCGGAAAACTGCAGACACTCGACATAGGTTGCACATTTCCGCTCAACCGCACAACCTTCGGAAGCAAGCGAGTTTCTGTCAGACAGCCGTCACTTCTGCATCGACTGCCACGCTCTCAGAGCCTGGTAGTGGGTCTCAAAGGCCAGATCATTGCGGCGCAGGGAGGCAGCATCTCGAAAGACCCAGCCATCGACCTCACCTTTCTGAACTCGAATCCCCTTCAGCCGCGCAACGGTGACGGCAAAAAACAGATCGGTCACGGGAATCGTCACTCCCGCGAAAGAGTAGTTGTTCGGATAGGAGGCGACATATTGAGTGGTCGTTACGTTCAGATGCAGTTCTTCGTACACTTCCCGCACCAGAGCGTCTTCGGCCGTTTCGCCGGCATCAACAAACCCGCCGGGAAGCCCCAACAATCCTTGACCGGGTTCCTTGCCACGAATGATCAACAGCACTTCATGGTGCTCATTCAGTACAATAGCGCCGACAGCAGCACACGGGCTGAAGTAGTGCCGGTAGGAACACTGACTGCACACAAACGGATGCTGTCCTTTTCGCCGAGGCGGTGCGGAACACCGTGGACAGTGGTTCCACGACTTCCGGATGGGGATTGGTTTTGACACAAGCAGACCTGCGATCTGGTTCGGTGGCCAAATGAACGACGAGAACAAAGGGATTGTAACCGATCACCGTTACCGAGCTGTCAGCGGCGAATCTCTGTGTTCGGGTCAGGCGACATACTTTGAGGACTCCGGGGAACGGCCAACGTCATGATAATCATCATTGATTCGCGAGCTGCCATCATGACCACGTGTGAATGGCCAAAAACAGGCTGTTTCTGCGACAGTGCTGCCACCGCAGAAGATTTTTCGCGGAAAGCCTTAGAAAAGTTTGGCTTCTTCGGCCGTGACACAGCTTTGACGGGAAAGTGTGTGAATCGGTATCGCCTGAATGACGATTGTCGTGTATACTTACTCCTGAGGGCGATTCAATAATCGTTTTGTACCACCACAAGTATCAGAAAAAGGTGGTCAGTTGGCTTTGACTTTTTCGGCCGTGCATGCGACGGCACCAAAGCCATTTCTGCCGGGTTCCTGCATGAACCTGTCCGCTTGTTTCAACGCCCTTTTTGCCGCACGCAGAGACGATCTGTGGCCATTGCCCAGCGTCCGCCTCGATGAACGCACCGTTTTTCGCAGCGTGTCAAAGCTCTTTGCGGCGTCTACCTGACCCTCCCACGTCATTTTCGTGTGAGCGTGCAATTCAGCGTTTATGCTCAGTTTGACTGTTTTCTCGCCATCATTGGACAAGTTTTCCATCGCTGGATGAGGTTCCGCAGACCGAGTCTTTTATGTACTTCTGATTTGGAGAATTTGAATGGCGAACATTTACGTCGGTAACCTGTCTTATCAGACCACATCCAGTGATCTGGAACAGGCCTTTGCCGAGTACGGCCAGGTGTCAAAAGCGTCCGTCGTCATGGATCGTGACACAGGTCGATCAAAGGGTTTCGGTTTTGTTGAAATGCCGGACAACGGCGAAGCCAAAGCCGCAATCAACGGACTGAACGAACAGTCCATGGACGGTCGTCCGCTGAAGGTCAACGAAGCTCGTCCTCGAACTGAGCGCCCACAGCGACGATACTGATATCACGGCTGTGATTTCGTGTGCTTGCGGAGCACGGCGTTGCAACGTCGTGCTCCATTGCACCGGCGGTCCACAGAGATCGCCTGCGTTCCGGCCGATCGATTCCGCCGGAAGTCGATTTCCCCAGCTGCACCTTCTGTGTGGAAAGATACTATGCTGACCGTTACACCTTCTGCATGGCGACGGATCGCCGGAATTATTTCTCGACGCCCCGATGTCAACGCCGTTCGGCTCAGATACATCAATGGCGAATTTCGCTGCGGAACAGGTTCCCCTCGCGAACATGACCGCATCATCACGGGAGCAACCGGTTCCACACTGCTCATGACAGCAGCCGTGGCTCGTTCTCTCACCAACAGAACGCTTGATGCTCCGGAAACAGACCGCGGACCAAGACTTCAATTGCTGCCGGAAACGGCGTAAGTCCGAAGTAACTTTCGGATGGCTGGCGTTTGGGCCAGCAAAACAAGGGCGGCCTGTGCTGAGTTCACGATTTCCGTGTCTTGCGGAAATCGTGTCATCACAGCCGCCATACGTTAGAATCTTACGACGTAAGACGCGCATCTTTGTTCAAGCGACCAACGGGAGCGTCTCGGCGGTTGAAGCTTTCCACGTCATTTCGCATTCTACGCCATTGGGTCAAGGGCACCGCCCTTGTTCGGGGCACCAGCTTCCGGTCACTCCGAACTCGCGCTCAGCTCTGCCAATGCACCGGGAACAATGCCCTGCAACGCCTTGTCCAGCTTGTTCGCCGTCCAGTGTGAGGTCTCAGTGAGCCGCGGGGCGTGAACAGCACACTTTATAACCCACGCGGCATAGATTGAGTCGGGTTAAACGGTAAACACTTCATTGACCGCCGCCCAACGTATAAGTCCCCTTCGACAACTTGAGGCGTTGTGGACTGCAGAATCCCGGATTCCTGCGGTTGAATGATCATTCGGCAAGAGCACACAGCCGGAAAGATGGCCTTGGTGTGTGCCCCTTCCCGCCCTCGGCGTACAGCCACAGGTTTGAAGCTCACCTGTCGCCCCCAGAGGATAGAGCGATGGCTTGCTCGGTCAGCTCTGATCTTCTGAATTTGCTGCTGTACAGACGTCAGACGCAACCTGCGCACCGATTCCGCGAAGAGTGATCCAAAGGGATAAGAGACTAATCGCCCTTTGGTCCGTGACCACAGAACTGTTGAACCTTGTACCAACGAAAAGAAAATCGTGCCCAGAATCTTTGTAGGCAATCTGCCATTCACCACCAGCGAAGATCAACTTCGCCCCCTGTTTGAACGCTACGGCCGAGTCCTCTCGGTTCAAATGACCCGTAATCGCGCGACCAACGAACCTCGAGGATTTGCTTTCGTCCTGATGCCTTCGATTGATGACGCTGACGAAGCCATTCGACACCTTTCCGGAACCAGCCTGCAGGGACGGCAAATCGTTGTCAACGAAGCGAATGACAACGCTCGCCGGGCACCTGACCGACAGAACAGTTCGCCGAACGCCGCGAAGGCGATGAACTTTTTTAAAGCTCTGCGCGATGAATAGTGGCACGTTCTGTCACGAAAATGCGAACATGGCCGGAACAAGGCGTACCGACAGGTTCCTGAAAAGTCTTATTCGCAGAAAGCCGAACAGCCGCCGCATCGGCAAAGCATTCCCGTGAGCCGAATGTCGGACGTTCATTGACGATCCCACTCAGGCATCCAGTCGTTCGAAGACGGCTTTCATCAGCAGTGGCAGAATGACGGTTGCGTCGGAATAGACTTCCGCAAACTGGCCACCGTCGGCGGGACTGAAGAATTTACCCCAGCTCACGCCTTCCGAATACGTGCAGCCCGACAAGCCACCCCAGTGAACGGGTTCCGGACAAATCCGAACTCCGTAGCGAAAACGAGGCGGACCGAAGTCGGTGCCGCAGCGGTTGTTGGTGATGTCGATGAACGGCCCCACCTGTTGTGCCCAGTTTCTGGGAACTCCACCGCCAATCGTCAGGATTCCCAGATCCTGATGCCGTTTGACTCTTCGAGCGTATTCAAACAGGTCCAGAAACGGATTAAACCCAGGCGTCGTTGTTAACGCTTCCGCCAGCGACACCTTCGATTTTTCTTCGTCGGACTTTCCTTTCAGAGTGGCCTTGATGGCCCACGTCGAAAAGTCCAGCCCCAGTTCGCTGTCCGTGAACGCCGGGATGAAAACTGGCACATCTTTTTCGTAGGCACTGCGCAGAATGCCGGTTCCCAGATTTTTTTCGCTCAGCCTTTTCCCGATCGCGCGGCAGAAAGTGTGGGAACACCAGATGCCGTTTTCCGGCTGCTCTTCGCGAAGAACGTCTTCAACCATCAGAGACAGATCGTTGAGATTGGCTTCCATCTCCAGAGTGTC
>JAGQPY010000120.1 GCA_020426485.1 Planctomycetaceae bacterium | reverse complement strand
ACTCTTCCCGAATCGTCCTCCCAGGCGTCGGCGCTTTTCGAGATGCCATTCATGCACTTGAGAAATGTGCTCTGACCGGTGTCATTCCGGATGTGATCCGCATGGGTAAGCCGTTTCTGGGTATCTGTCTGGGGCTACAGCTTCTGTTTGATCGTTCCTACGAGGACGGCGAATATACCGGACTTGGAATCGTTCCCGGAACTGTTCAGAAATTCCAGCTTCCGGCAGATCTGAAGATTCCTCACATGGGCTGGAATCAACTGAACCGAAAACAGCCGGATAATCGTCTGCTGCAGGGAATCCCGGATCGAGCGTGGTTCTATTTCGTACACAGCTATCACGTCGTTCCGGATGATCCGTCATGGATTGCAGCGACAACTGAATATGGCGAACCGTTCGTCTCAGTGATTTCTAAAGACAATGTGTTTGCCACCCAGTTTCACCCGGAAAAGAGCCAGTCCGACGGCCTCCATCTGCTGCAGAACTTTGTTAATCTGTAATCAGCAGAGCAGCAACGGAATACGCCTTGCCCACGGCTTGCCGGTTCGGTTCTCAGCAGTGTAGCTGTGTCGAAAGATCAACCGGCCTGCCGCTGAAAACCCGGCACTTTCAACTCACCAAAGAAGCCCTGGAACCCTTTCGACAATGCAACTCTATCCGGCAATCGATATCCGTGGCGGAAAGTGTGTCCGCCTGCGACAGGGGAATTACAATGACGAAACGGTGTTCGCGGATGACCCGGTAACCATGGCCAAACGATGGCAGGATGAAGGAGCCGAGTGGCTGCACCTTGTCGACCTGGATGGTGCCAGAGAAGGACGCCCGATCAATCATGATGTCGTCCGACGAATCGTCCGGGAGACTGGACTGCCGTGCCAGATGGGCGGAGGAATTCGTGACGTTCAAAGCATCAACATGGGGCTAAGTGACCTCGGACTCGAGCGTGTCATCATCGGGACGAAGGCGCTGAAAGAACCGGAGTGGTTCTCGGAAAACTGCGAGCGTTTTCCGGGCAGACTGGCGCTGGGAATCGATGCCCGCAATTCCATGGTCGCAACGGAAGGCTGGCTGGAAGACTCGGAAGTGTCCATCATGGACCTTGCCCGGCAGTTCACGAACGTCCCGCTGGCTGCGGTGATTTACACAAACATCGCGAACGATGGTATGATGCAGGGTGTTGATCCCGGGACTCTTTGTGACCTCAAACAACTGGCAGACCTTGGCCTGCCGGTGATCGCATCAGGTGGTGTAACAACCATGACAGACCTGACAGCGCTGATGAACATTGCTGCTCAGACGGACCATCTGATCGGCGCGATTGTCGGACGAGCGATCTATGAAGGCACAATCAGTGTTCGAGAAGCGTGTGATGCCCTGAAACAATCAGAGTAATCGTGATGAAAGATCCCCTTCTTGGCAGTGAACAGCTGCATCAGTTCAGAAAAGATGGTTTCGTTGTTGTTCCGGAACTGCTGACCGTGGAGGAAGCAGACCTGCTGAAACAGGTCGCGGTTCTCGACCGGGAACTCTCAGCGGCGCGAGCATCACGAGCGGACGGCGAGGGCGGTTCTGTCGATCTGGTCGTCCGAAATGAGATTTCGGACTCGACGATCTACGGAGCCATTGTGCGTGCACAGCCGTTGGTCGAAGCCATGGAGTATCTGTTTGAAGACGAGGTCTACCACTATCACCATAAAATGATCCTGAAGGAACCACGCGTCGGCGGTGCGTGGACCTGGCATCAGGATTACGGCTATTGGTACAACAACGGTTGCCTGTTTCCCGACATGGTCAGCTGCATGATTGCCGTCGATCGGGCGACTCAGGCCAATGGCTGCCTGCAGGTCATTCGGGGCTCGCATCTGATGGGGCGAGTTGATCATATTCGTCGCGGCGATCAGACAGGTGCCGATGAAGAGCGTGTGCAGGCTGCACTCAACTGTATGGAACTGGTCCACGTCGAACTGGCTCCGGGATCTGCTGTCATTTTCCATGGAAACCTGCTGCATCGATCGGATCGAAACACCAGTGAAGACCCGCGGTGGGCTTTCATCTGTTGTTACAACACAAAACACAACAATCCATGGAAGGAATCTCGCCACCCGCGGTACAGTCCTCTGGAAAGATGGCCTTCCGGCAGAATCGCGGAACTCGGCAAAAAACAGCTCGAACAACTGCAGCACGTCTCCTGAGCTGTTCGGCGAATGTATTGCGGCAGAAATTCCCTCGGCATCTTTAAGAACCGTGCGGAACAGCCGCCGCCCGTCACTTCCGACATGCTTCGGCCTTTTACGGCCTGTTCGGTTCCACTAAACATTGAATTCTGATTCATGACGGCTGATCAGTCAGAATTGTCCGAGATCATCAAGTCATCCGCCCGGGAGCTTGGATTTGATCTGGTGGGAATTGCAGCCGCAACCACCCCGCTCGGCTTTCATCCATTCCTGAGCTGGATCGAAAAAGGCTTTGCGGCCGACATGTCGTGGATGGAGCGACGAAAGGACGCCTATCAGCACCCGGCCGGTGTACTGCCGGACTGTCGCAGCGTGATTATGGTGGCCGTCAACTATCATCACCACGCCTCGCAGGATCTGTCAGCGGACAGCAGCTTTTCGTTATCCCCGCGCATCGCGCGATATGCTCTGGGGCATCAGGACTACCACGCAGTCCTTCGCGGGCGACTTCGCAGCATTGTGCGAACCATCAAACAATTTCGACCAGATGCTGCTTCGCGAGCGGTCGTGGACACCGCACCTTTGCTGGAGCGTGACTTCGCTCGACAGGCAGGTATCGGCTGGTTTGGGAAAAACACCATGCTGATCAGCCGAAACATCGGCAGCTGGTTTTTCCTGGGCGCGGTTCTGACCAGTGAGCAACTGAGCTATGACGAAGCACACAACAGTCAGCACTGCGGAACATGCACTCGCTGCTTGGACGCCTGCCCGACCGATGCTTTTCCCGAACCGTATGTCCTGGATGCCGGCCGCTGTATCAGCTACCTGACAATTGAACGGCGAACCGAACATATTCCGCCAGATCTCAGAAGCGGCCTCGGTTCATGGCTGTTTGGATGTGATATCTGTCAGGAAGTCTGCCCGTGGAACCGCTTCGCCCCCGGGGAATGCATTCCTGAGTTTGCGGTCAATCAAAGCCATCAATCACTTTCCCTGAACGACCTGCTGCAAATGACGGAAAGCACCTTTAACGAACGGTTTACCGGCACACCGTTAGAGCGAACCGGCCGCGATGCCATCATCCGAAACGCAGCGATCGTCGCCGGAAACTCCGGCCGCACGGACCTCCTGACAGCGTTGCAGCAACTTCTGCAGGACGACTCCGAACTGATCCGAGAGGCAGCATACTGGGCAATACAGGAAATTCACACAAACAAAAACAGGTCTCAATGACGGGCTCCAAACCTCAGGCGGACCGCAGTTCAAACCTCCTGCTCCGCGAGGAATGCAATTTCAGCACAGGTTCTTGAAGATGACGGCAGGTGGCCTCCGGAATCAGGATCCGATGCCGCCAGCGTGTGTGTCCTGCCATTCGTTCCCAAGACGTGTTTACCTGAATCGGTCGATCCCGTAGATTTCCGTCGCGGCAGGATGCCGTGTATCACTGAGATTTCCTGATGGAGCAGGAACCCATGCGTTTTCAGCCAATTCTGCAATTGGGGCAGGCCGCCCCGCCCGTCCCCACGGAAGAAGCGTCCCCGACGGGTGGACCCGTCACAGCAATTGTCGACACGGCTTTGCAGTGGGTCGACAGTCATATCACTGTTGAATGGGTCGTTGAACAGCTCTACGCATACGGTGGAAAGCTGCTGGCTGCAGTGGCCGTCTTTGTGATTGGCAAGTGGATTGCCCGCAAAGTGACCAATCTGCTGGTGACAACAGCTCGCAAAACGCGGGTCGATGAAACCCTGCTGGGGTTCATGAACAATCTGATTTACATGCTGCTCCTGACGGCAGTTTGTATTTCATCGCTGAAGCAGCTTGGAGTCGACACAACCTCGCTGACAGCAATTCTGGCGGCGGCCGGTTTCGCCATCGGTATGGCAGCCCAGGGATCTCTGGGCAATCTGGCGGCAGGATTCATGCTGATCTTCTTTAAGCCGTTTCGCGTCGGAAACGTCGTCGAAGTCAACGGATCACGTGGCACAGTGGTCGAAATCCAGCTGTTCAACACCGTCATGCTGACACCGGACAATGTGCGAATCATTGTTCCAAATGCCAAGATTACAGACAGCACGATTCAGAACTTTTCCGCGGAGCGCGAACGTCGAATCGACCTTGTGATCGGCTGCGGCTACAACGATGACCTGCGTGCTGTCAAGGCGTTTCTGCAAAACGTTGTTGCCTCGGATGAGCGGATTCTGCAGACGCCTGCTCCCGTGGTGGCCGTACTGGAAATGGCTGACAGCAGCGTCAATTTTGTGGTTCGTCCGTGGGTTCACAGTGGCGACTACTGGCCGGTGCGGTTTGATCTGATGGAAAAGATCAAACTGGGCTTTGATGATCAGGGGTTCACAATTCCCTTCCCGTCGCAGGATGTCTTCATCCATACAACGCCAGCCGGAATCACGATTCCTCAACCACGGTCCGAAGACCGGGAAAGGACGATCCCTCTGCGGGCGGCGTGATGAAGGGCATCACAGCAGGCAGATTCTGCCGATGGCATCCGCCTTCGGCTCACATCACAACGTTTTTCGAAACAACTTCTCCCGGATCCTTATTCCACTCCGGCAGCAAAACGTTCACCATTCCGGCGTCACGGCCTGAGTCGCTGCCATTCCCTTCTTCCGACGTTCCGTCAACATCATCTCTTTCTTTCCTGTTCCCCTGTCCCGTCTCTGAATCTCACGATATCTGCAGACTTCTTTCAATTTGAATCTGAAGTCGCGTGAAGTCGTGTCGCCTGTACATCACGAACAATGTCTGTAGTTCTCTGATGAGAAACGACATGTCGCAAACGACACCAAATCACCAAAAGAACATCAGCACAATGGCTCTGCTGTCTCTGGCAGTTGCAGTCTTTGGCTTCCTGTTCTGCGCGGCAGACTCTCTTTCAGCGCAAACGGTTCCGTCGACGGTGTCAAAAATCAGGATTGAAGGTAATGAGACGATCCCGGAACACGTCATTCTGCAGAAGGTGCTCACACAACCGGGACGTCAGGTCACAAGTCGGCAGATTCGCGAAGACAAACGCAATCTGATGAGCACTCGCTGGTTCTACAGCGTGGAAGAACGATTTGAAGAAACCGACAGTGGCAGCGTTCTGATCTTTCGAGTTCATGAGCGTCCCATCGTTCGGCGAGTCGAATTTCGAGGTGTTCCGGAAACAAGCCTCAATTTCAATGCCATCAAAACAAAGCATCTTGAGTCATGGACCGGGCTGAAAGTCGGCAGTCCATTCGACCATCTTGCGAATCGTGAGGCTGTCAAACGCATTGAACAGGAATACAAGGAGAAGGGACACTACCACGTCAAAGTGCAGCTTCTCAAAGGGGGAGAGCCTTCCGATCGAGAAGTCATTTTTCAGATCGACGCGGGTCCCAAAGTGCGAGTTCAGGATCGAACTTTTCGGTTCGTACGTCCGAACCCACCCGAAGGAATGAGTGATACGCTGACGGAGCTTCTCAACGGTCGCCGATCAGAAGATGGAACCATCGGACTTTCGCCGACCGCCGGACGCCTCACGACAAAACTGCAGTCAAAGAAAGCACTGCTGGGATTCTGGGGCGGGTACTTCAAACCAGAAACCATGGATCAGGACATTGACAGCCTGAAACAGTATTATCGCGGACTTGGCTTCTTTGACGTTCAGGTTCAGGCCGAGCCGTTCTTTTCGAAGGCCGGTGACGTTCGAATCGTGTACACGATTGATGAGGGCGTCCCATACCGCGTTCGAAACATTTCACTCAATGGTAACAACGTCATTCCGGTGGCGCAGCTGCGTGACAAAGCCCAGCTGACAGAAGGCAAGTTTTTCAACTCACTTCCACTGTCTCACGACGTGGAACACATGCTTTCGCTCTATGCTGAGCGAGGCCATTACTTTGCTTCCGTCATTCCGGTGCCGAAATTCACCGAACAGGCCGGTGTCGTCGATCTGGTTTTTGAAATTGATGAAGACAGGCCGCGTTATGTTCGAAACGTCAATGGACGCCTCATCGGCGATCATCCGCACACCATGGAAGTTGTTCTGCTGAACTACCTTCAGATGGAGCCCGGAGATCTGGCAAATCCGAAGCTCATTCGACGTGGGCAGTCTCGTCTGAATGGCAGTGGGCTTTTCGAAGGCGTTCAGGCAGAAGTGGTCCCTGTGGAAAACAGCAGCTTCATGACCGCCTCAAACTCTCGAACCATTCGAGGGCAGACGGCTCTGGGCTACTCGCCGTCATGGACGGCTGTTCTCGATCCTCCTCCCGAAAATGATTCACTGGTGCCACTGAACTTCGGGCACAGTATGCCGGGTCTGCATTCACAGCAGGATGACACCGCTGTGAACTGTTCAAAGCCGAACCAATCGTCTTCGGTGGATTCCGACACGGATCATCCCGATGTCAGCTTCATTCCCTCGTCGCAGTTTGACACCGTCCTTGACTATACCCAGACAGCCCCTCAGTCCGTCTTCCTTGACGTGCCAACTTCTCTGCTTGTCTCCAGTTTCCCGGACAGCATTTGCAGCGCAGGGGCGAACGAAGAACCCATTATCCGGGCTCAAAGTCCCGGTGGGTTCTACGCCCCACCGATTCCGGGACGTGGCGATGCCGTTCTGCAGGGCAGTCCTTACAACAATCAGTTTCAGGCATTACCTCCCGGCTGGGTGGATATCAATGTGGCCGCGACCGAAGGTCGAACCGGACGCCTGATGTTCGGTGCCGGAGTCAACAGCGATGCCGGCCTTGTGGGCTCATTTGTCTGGGACGAACGTAACTTCAATCTGTTTCGCCCGCCTCAGACATTTGCCGACATCATTGAGGGCCGAGCGTGGCGAGGCGGAGGCCAGCGATTTCGTCTGGAAGCAGCTCCCGGGGATCAGGTCAGCCGATACTCTCTCAGCTGGACAGATCCGTATTTTATGTACAGCGATTACAGTCTGAGTGTCAGCGGATTCTACTTCAACCGCTTCTATCCTGACTGGGATGAAACGCGACTGGGAGGTCGTGTGGCCATCGGCCGCCAGCTGACACCGGAATGGTCGATCAACGGTGCGCTTCGACTGGAAGATGTGGAAATTGCAAATCCGCGAATCATCACCGGCAGCGCGCCGCCGTCATCAGTACCGGAACTGGAAGCCGTTCGGGGAAACAATTTCCTGTCCACGTTTCGAGCGTCCATCTCCCATGATACTCGCGATTCAACCCTGTTACCCAGCGAAGGACATTTTGTTGACCTGGCCTACGAACAGGCCTTCGGCGACTTTAATTACCCGCGTCTGGAAACAGAACTTCGTCAATACATCACGATGTACAATCGTGCGGATGGCAGCGGACGACATGTCCTGACCTTCGCGGGCAATATCGGCTGGAGTGGAGACGACACGCCTGTCTTTGAACGGTACTACGCCGGTGGTTTCCAGTCTTTCCGCGGTTTTGCTTTTCGCGGAGTCACGCCCCGTGGTGCGGACAATATTTCGACCGGTGGTACGTGGCAGTTGCTGGGAACTTCAGAATATCGCCTGCCTCTGACAGCTGATGACATGATCAATCTGGTCGTGTTCAGTGACGTGGGAACGGTCAATCAGGATGTCACGATCGATAACTTCCGTGTCACTGTGGGTGTCGGCCTGCGAGTTGTCGTTCCGGCGATGGGCCCCGTCCCGCTGGCCTTCGATTTCGGATTTCCCGTTCGCAGTGCGAAGTTTGACGACGAACGAATCTTCAGCTTCTACGTCGGCATCAACCGCTGATGCGGCAAACCATGCCTCCTGATGCTCCCGAAGCACAGAAGCGGTCACCTTGTCGGTCAGATTTCGGCCAAGGCGTGGCAAAGCCTTCAGGAATCCGCAGATTCACGTTCGACAGCCGATTCGTCGGCGACGTAAACTGCGTCGATGATTGTTGAAGGCCTTCTCACCACGGTCAACGCCGCAGGAATCCCGAACATTGCGCCCATGGGGCCGATTGTTCAGGGAAACTTTCGTTCCCTGACGCTGCGCCCGTTCCGGGGATCGGTCACGTTTACAAATCTGCTCGAAACCAGAGCCGGTGTCTTCCACGTGGTTGACCGCGTCGACGTCATCGTCGATGCCGTCATTCACCGGTTAGACGAAATGCCGCAGACAACTCCCGCCAAAGTCGTCAACGGCGTTGTCCTGGCCGACTGCTGTCGCTGGGTCGAATTTCGAATCACCGACGTCGATCTGACGGAAGAAAGATCCGTGATGTCGACGGACGTCCTTCACATCGAATCCCGAAGAGACTTTCTGGGATTCAATCGCGCTCGACACGCGATTCTTGAAGGTGCCATTCTGGCTACTCGTCTCCACATTCTGCCCCGGTCCGAGGTTCTTCAATCGCTCAGCTTTCTGGCACCAGCGGTGGAAAAAACGGGCGACAAGGAGGAATGCGAAGCTTTTCGTCGGCTGACGGAATACATCAATGAACGCCTTTCGGTGGAGAGCGTTCGATGAACCGCGTAGATATTCAGACGGGGGCTCGACTGCACTTCGGCCTGCTGTGCGGCGATATCGATTCCGGTTGGCACTACGGCGGAATCGGAATGATGATCGATCGCCCGTCGTGGCGACTGCATGCCGCATTGATTCAAACCAGAAGCGGTCATGAAGCCGATCAGATCGAATGCAGCTGCGAAACAACCAGGCAACGGGCCATGGAATACCTTCAGCAGTTTCGTCAGATGTTCGACCTGAAACCCGTCCGGCTTCAGTTTATCGAAGAACCCGGTTTTCACGCCGGACTGGGAACCGGAACACAGTTAGCACTGATGCTTTATCAGGCCTTCAGACTCCTGAGTGGCAGGACGTCTGACCTTGGTGCGGACGTCCGTGAGATGATGGGTCGTGGCAGGCGATCAGGAATCGGCAGTCGCGGCTTTGAAGTGGGTGGCTTCCTGATCGATCACGGAAAGCCGACAGATTCAAACGAACCCAGAATGTTCACGCGGCTTAAATTCCCCGAGGAATGGCGACTTGTGCTGCTGACACATCGTCGTCTGTCCGGCCTCTCCGGCAGCCGTGAAGAATCCTTCTTTCAAAGTCAGCCCCTGCTGACAAAGGAACAACTTCAGCCCGTCACGGCAATCATTCAGGAACGCATCGTACCGGCAATTTCGACGGTCAGGTTCGATGACTTTCACCGAGCTTTGTCGGAATATGGTGACGCCGTGGGGAGATACTACGCCTCAGAGCAGGGCGGAATCTTTTCGTCCCGGCCCGTCGCAGAGCTGTTGCGTCGAGTCGCGGATCAGGGATTACCGGGAGCCGTGCAGTCATCGTGGGGGCCCACGGTCTGCATTCCTGCCGAGTCTCAGGAACACGCGGAGGACATTGTCCGCTGCCTCTCTGCCCAAACTGAGGAAGAAGACACGGCGATCTCTGTCTCCGGACCACTGAACACCGGAGCCGGAATCCAATGGACGTCTGACGCAATTCAGACACCAAACCTTCATCGTTCGTTGGGATAAAATCGCTTCAATCGGTCGGGAGCGGCACCGCAGAACCATGCGGCAATGATGCTCCAGTTTCGCAGCGTCTGGCGAACAATGCCGACGCGATTCCATCGCCGCGCAGAAACTTTGATCTGTTCCGTTAACTGTACCGTACGGCCAAGTCGATTCAGGCGACGAGAAAACTCGAGGTCTTCCAGAAATCCGACTTCCTGAAACCCACCGAGCTGTTCAAAGCAGTCCCGCCGGACAAACAACGCCTGATCTCCGTAGATCCATCCCAGCAGTCGCACTCGAAGTGCATTGCCCCGTTCCAGCAGAAACATCCCGAAGCCGGATGCGTCAATTGACTGCCGAAAGCACCCACCGACATATTGCGTGTCACCGTCGATCACCTGACGAATCGCAGGGATCGAATTCGGTAACAGACGACAGTCAGCGTGCAGAAACAGGAAGACTTCTCCTGAGGCGACGGCTGCGCCGGCATTTTGCTGAACAGCGCGACCGGCATTCGACACGATGACCTTCGCGCCGCTCGCCTGTGCTCGGGAAACGGTTTCGTCCTGGCTGCCTCCATCGACAACAATCACTTCATCGCAACCGGCAGCGACAGCGCTGCCGACGCACTCCGCGATCTGAGCCTCTTCATTCAAGGCCGGAATAATGACGGAAACATAACACAGCACGTCAGGTGAACGGCCGACGGAACTCAGGCGGTCGCCCATTGTTTCTCCAGCTCCCGCAACTCCGTCATCAGAGCGTCGTGCAGTTCGTCAATCACAGCGGAATCCTCAATCTTATGACCGGTCGAATCCGCGATATAAAAAACGTCCACAACCTGATCAACATTCGTTGCAATTCGAGCCAGTTCCACCGACAGATTGCGGCGATACAACGTCAGTGCCAGAGTATACAGCAGACCGGGACAGTCCATCGCGAACACGTCAACAACGGTGTACTTTTCGGAGCAGTCGTTGTCGATCGACACACGTGGTTCCACGGGAGCAATCGCTCGTTGGCGACGGTTCATTCGGAACAGTCCACTGCGTCGAAAGATGTGGTCCACCGTGATTTTTCCTGTCAGCACATCGGCCAGAGCTTTGCAGACGTCCTGAATTCGATGCTGAGCAACAGTACCAACAAAATCGTTGTCGCTGACCAGAAATGAACCGACAACTGTGGAATTCGTTGTCGTACACGACTGAGCGGTATGAATATCCATTCGCAGTCCCGACAACACGCCGGCGACCTTGTGGAAACTGCCGGCCTCGTATTTCCGGCCCGCGATCACGCGATAGTTGACGGTGTCCGTCACCGGATCATATTCGCCTTCGATCCGAACATCGTCTTCGGCCAGCTGCTGAATAATATCAAGGTCGCGAGCAATCCGATCCGCGCTTTCCATCATCAGGTAGAACGGCGGCAGAGCATCCAGTTGCCGGTCAATCCATTCCGGCAACGGGTCTTTCGTACCTTCGGAAGCCACGGGAACAATGGACGCCCGAACGTGTTCGCGAACAATCTGCAGACGCTCACGTTCCAGGTGATTGATGGGGCGACCGCTGAGAATCAACATGGTGCGGTTGTATAAATCGGCCAGCAGGTCTCCCTTCCAGTCCGTCCACACATCCGGCCCCACGGCTTTGATGTCCGCCACGGAAAGCACGTACAGCATTCGCAGCAGCTCGGGGGCTCCAACAAGGCGAGCAAATTCGACCAGCAGTGTCTGATCGGTAATATCACGTCGGAAGGCCAGATCGGGCATCACCAGATGATGTCGCACCAGCGCCATCATCATTCGCTTTTTGTTTTCCGGAGTCTGAAGGCGTGTCGCCGTCTCTTCGGCAATCGCTTCACCGGTAATGCAGTGATCGCCTGCGCGTCCTTTGCCAACGTCGTGAAGAATCAGCGCCAGGTGCAGAGTCGCTTTGTGGCGAACGCTGTTGTAAGCCGTCCCCAGCGGAGTCGTATCGTCGACGAATGTCACGACTTCGTCGATGGTCTTCAGAGTATGTTCGTCGACCGTGTAACTGTGATACTGATTGAACTGCATCAGGCAGCGAATCTCGGAAACAGCCGGGACCAGCCAGTCCAGTACCTGAGTTTCGTACATCGCTCGCAGCGTATCCGGCAACCCTGTTCCCGATCGCAACACCGCACGAAACTGACTGCACGCCTGCTGCGAAGGTTCACCCGGCAAACGAGAAGCGGCGCCGCCGATGATCTTGCGGAGATCTCCGGAAAGAACGGCTCCGTGGCGAGCCGCTGTGACGAAGGCAACCATCACATCTTCCGGCGATTTCGTCAGCTGCTGCACGAACTGCGGTGTCGCGTTCAGCACATCGTCAACGATCGTGAAACCTTCAATATCACGAGGCGGCAGGATGGCGTTCTTCAGCCGGGAAAACAGATTGGGACGCTGTTCGATTTCTGCCACTCGCCGAGCGATCTCTGCCACTCGGGACGTCGTTCGGAAATACTCCTGCATGAAGCTTTCCACGGCGCGACGATGGTCCTGATGAACCATGCCTTTTTCACCACAGATCTCCAGCTGCAACTCTCGCGTCAGGACGTCCTGCTTCAGCCGAGCGCGCGTGTGAAGATCCAGCCGGAGTGACGTCAGGTACTCGTCAGCAGATCGCAGCAGCTTCAGTTCATCGCGTCCGATGGAATTGTGTTCCAGCAGAGCATCAAGGCTGGCGTTTCCAAACTGAGCGAATGCCACCCAGCTCAGCAGATGGAGATCTCGCAAACCGCCGGGCGAACGTTTGATATCCGGTTCCAGCTGATTGACGGAATCTCCGCGAGCCATCCATTCAGCTCGACGCGAAGCGACGCAGGCATTGATAAACCGATCACCGGGTCCCGAAAAGATCTTCTTTCGAGTCAGTTCCTGAACCTGCTGAAACAGCGATGCACTTCCGCAAATCAGCCTCATGTGCACCAGCGACGTGGCGAACTGAATATCTTCCGAAGCAAACCCAACAACATCGTCGGGAGTTCGAACACTGTGCCCCAACTGGAAACCGCTGTCCCAGCAGTCACGCACGAATCCACTCACAAGCGGCTGAACACGATCCAGCCGGCGATTCGTGGCCACCACCATCAAATCCAGATCGGAGTACGGTGCAGGGCGACGACGACCATTGCCACCGACCGCAATCAGGCAATAGTCCGCATCTGAATTCACCTTGCCGCCACTCATGTGCAGCAACATCATTTCGCGCAACAGCAGATCCAGCTGGTCCGAAAACCACTCCGAAACTTCAATTCCGGACTTTCCCTGCTGATGAAGCGACGCCGCTTCAAGACGAATTCCGGACAGAAACTTCCGGCGATCCGCGATGGTCTGCACGTCAAAATTAACTGTCGTCTTTGTATTCAAGTGAGACTGTCCAAATCCGTAGGCATCATTTCCGGAAGCATCCAGCGAACACTGTTGGACGCAGGCCCTCGGTCAAGCAAACTGCTTTCGACCAGCAGTCCACAGCAACGTTCGATCGACGCATGCCGCAAAACCGAAGTCGCTGCAAACCACTGCCGCCCGTGAATCTTCTCAGCATCGGAAGGACAAATCCACCTCACATCACAGACAAGACGTCGTGGTTGTCACTTCTCAGGCGGTTCAAGGTCGTTCGGACGAACACAACCATCGGCTGGCACGTCGTCCGAAGACCATTTTCGTTGGTTAGTGTAGCGCCTCACTCAGATGGGATATTTATTTGACC
>JAGQPY010000011.1 GCA_020426485.1 Planctomycetaceae bacterium | reverse complement strand
AGTTGTCCCAAAAGGGCATGGCTGGGTAGCTACATTGCTATTTGGATAAACGCTGAAAGCATATAAGCGTGAAGCCATCCCCAAGATTAGGTTTCGTTGGACTTCGGTCCTGAACTCCCCTGGAAGACGACCAGGTTGATAGGCTGGCTGTGTGAGGCGTGCAAGCGTCTGAGCTGACCAGTACTAACGGAGGAATGCTTGACCACTTTGATTGACTGCCAGTTGGCGTTGATCGTGTGGCGACTACTTGGTACGCAATTTGGCCTTTGGGCCAACACTTAGACTTTTTCACACGGAGGAGTGCGGCTTTGCTGGCGCTTCCGTGCATCCCGGTGACTTTACCTGTGAGGAAACACACGTTCCCATTCCGAACACGACCGTTAAGCTCTCAGGGCCGATGATAGTGCATACCAGCGCGAAAGTAGGTTATTGCCGGGAACTTTTATAAAAGCCAGTCCTTCGGGACTGGCTTTTTTTATGCGCTGCGCGATCGTTGGAGGCGTTTTGTTCACGAGTCCACAGTCATGTGATCGGCGATCTGCATTTTCGGCATTTCGGCCGGGAGTGGCCGAGCTGTGTTGGCCGTTGGTATGAGTTGAGGTGACTGCTGTGACGAGTTCTGTTTCTGAGGAGATCATTCGAAGCAATGTTTCAACGATCTGTGAACAGATTTCCATTCATTGCTCAAGGGCCGCACGGCCTGTTGAGGATGTGCAGTTGGTGGCCGTCACAAAGTATGCCGAGTTGAGCTGGATGCGATGTCTTCAGAGTGTGCTTCCAGCCGTTCGGTTCGGGGAAAATCGTCCGCAGCAGCTCGCCGAGCGGCGGGCGCAGTTTGACGGTGCGGAGTGGCATCTGATCGGGCAACTGCAACGGAATAAGGTGAGATTAGCGGTGGCCAACGCGGACGTGATCCATTCCGTTGATTCCGTTCGTCTTTTAAAGCGGGTCAATGATGTTGCCGGTGAGCTTTCTCAATCAATTCGGGTGTTGCTTCAGGTCAATGTTTCCGGAGAAGATTCGAAATCCGGGTTTGCTCCCGATGGCTTGCGGCGCGTTTGGGAGGAAATCCTGGAGCAATCATGGTTTATCGAGATTTCGGGTTTGATGACGATGGCTCCTGAGGTTGAGGATCCCGAAGATGCGAGACCATTTTTTCGCGAGCTGGCAATGCTTCGAGAAGAGCTGCGCGGCTTTGGTGGAAATCCTGCGATTCATTTGCAGGAACTCTCGATGGGGATGAGTGGCGATTTTGGTGTCGCGGTTGAGGAAGGCGCGACGCTGGTTCGTGTCGGCAGCGCGCTGTTCGAAGGTCTTTCGTAGCTGCGTGGTGCGTTTCGACTTCCGTCTGCTCAGAGTTCGTGAATGTCTTTATTTCAGAGGCCCTGACAAAACCGGGCCACCCTCTTCCCGAGGGGTGTTTCACAGGTTGCGGGACACAGTCCCTGTCTTGTCAGCGATTCTTGGGCTGATTTCCGGCGAATGTTCGTGAGGCACCTCGTTGCGACAGACTTCCCGTGTCGGTACCGGACGGATGTCGGGGGACTTGTTTTGTTCGAGGGTTTTCCGGTTATGATGTTTTGGGTGGTGTCGGCCACCTTTTACTTCCCGGATTTCAGACTGGATCGTAGCGCATGAGTCTCACGCTGGACCCTGTTGTCGCAGATCGCTTAGAGCAGTTTCGAAGGCGGCGGCGATTTCTGTTGTGCTTCAAGTGTTTGAGTGCCGGGATATTGGTTCTGGTTCCCGGAATGGTTTTGGTTGCCGGGCTGGACTGGTATTGGATTCTGGGAAATGAGATTCGCTGGGGGCTCAGCCTGTCGGTTTATTGTCTCACCGCGGTTTCTGTCTGGTTCTGTGGTCTGAAACAATTACTGAATGAACCTGCTCAGGAAAAACTGGCGGCCACTGTTGAGTTGGCGGAACCTGCGCTGCGTGAGAATCTGCTGTCCGCTGTTGAACTGGCCACAGATGACGATGTCCCGTTATCAGACTCACCAGTTTTTCGCCGGCTTTTGCAGAGCAAAGTCGCTCATCAGATGAAGAGTGTGCGCATTCGTCGTCTGTTGCCGTTTCGGCTGATTTCCCGTTGGTTGATGGCCGCCGGACTGTTTTCGATCGCACTTTGCCTGATGGTAACGCTGGGAGGCACGCGGTTTCGTCACCTTGCCACACGAGCCTTGTTGCCTGGGGCTAACATTGCTCGTGTCTCGCGAATCAATGTCGAAATTCTGGAACCGACTCCACATTCTCTGCTGCTTGCGGAAAATGAGACCGTTGCTGTGGTTGCCTCCGTTTCCGGCGGGACTGTCGAGGATGCGTTTCTGGAAACAACCACAGATTCCGGCGGGACAACGCGCCATCGAATGCAACTCAAGGCGGATGAAACTTTTTCTGCGAATATTTCGGTGGCAGACGAGTCGATCGAATATCGCATTCTGGCCGGAGACGCCATCACTCGTTACTTTCAGATTGATGTAAGGCCGCGTCCACGAGTTGTGGAATTTCAAAAGACATTTCGCTTTCCGGACTATGCCGAATTGCCGGAACAGTCGCTGATTGAAACAAATGGTGATCTTGTTGGGCTTGAGGGAACTGTTGTTCATTTGGAATTGAAGACGGATCAACCGGTTTCCACAGCTGAACTTCGGGTTCAGAATGCGGGAGCAGAGGAGACTGATTCCATCGAGCTGATTCCGGGATTGGACGGCCAGTGGTGTGCCGACATTCGTCTTGATCGAGCTGCCGTCTACAAGGTGAATCTTGTTTCAAAAGAAACAGGATTTGGCAACCCTTTCAGTCCTCGGTACGAAATCCGACCAGAGCCGGATCTTGTTCCCCGAGTTGGCTTTGTCGATCAGGCAGAGACGAACCTGCTGCTCCCTCCCAATGATATTCTGGAACTAAAAGCGGTTGCTGAAGACGACGTATCGTTGGTGAATCTGGTTCAGGAGGTTTCGGTTAACGGTCGAGAGTGGGTACAGATTCCGCTGTCGTGTGAGGAGCTGCCGGAGGATTCCGCTTCAGAAGACTCCATAACCGGAAAGTCGTCTGCAATTCAGAAGCTAAGTTCTCGATGGTCGTGGGATTTACTTCCTTACGGCCTGAAGTCAGGGGATCAACTGCTGACTCGCCTGGTGGCGACGGATCGGAAAGGCAATGTCGGAGAATCCATATCGCTGAGCATTGTGATTGCTGCGGACGACTTTGACGTCAATCGCCACCTTGTTATGGAGGCGAAAACGAGCTTTTACCCCCTGCTTCTGGAGTTGTCTGAAGGCTGTCAGGAGGATCAGGTTACTGCGTTCGAGATTCTTGAGCGGTGGAAAAATGATGAACCTGCTTCCGTTCAGTGGGACGTTGATTCCCGAGCACTGGTGGATCTGGTTCGTCGCCAGGAATCCAAACTCGATGACGTGTTTGCCGAGCTGCGGAAGGTGCAAAGAGCAATGCCGCCCGGCGCTGATTCCTCGGATCTGGAACTCGTCGGTCGGGAGTTGTCTCAGCTTCGGCACGACGTTACCGCTCAGATTCCGGCAGCGGTTCGAAAGCTGCCGTTCGGTGAACAGAAACAGAAAACTGTTGATCTCGCGGAATTGCGAAAATCGTTTGAGCGACTGGCTGGCGGAACTCAGTCGCTGGCCAAAGATTACCAGCGATTGATGACACACAATGTTCTGATGTCTGCCGCGCTGGATATGAATGCTCTTCTTCGCCAGCAGCAGAGAATCGTGAATCATCCGACTCAAACATGGGATCGCCTGAAACGCCATGAGACAGTTGTTGTTAATCAGTTGTCGCAGCTGGAGCAGCTACTGCGGCGACATCGGTCTCGTCTGAACGAATCAAATCGGAATCAGGTGCTGTCCTGGATTCAGTGGCTTCAGCAACAGCGCGAACGACTGCAGCACGGCATGGAATCAGAGGACAAGTTGCCGGAACTGGTCCGAGCTTCGACGGAGTTTCTCACGGGGCTTGAACAGCGGCAGAATTTCGCCGTTGCCGATGGCGGACTTCCCGGACATCTGATTGGTATCTGGCGCGACTTGAACAAGCGGTCGGGAAGTCTGTACGCCGTTCTCGACGGCTGCGGCCGATCGTTTGCAGAATTGGCCCAGGCAGAGAAAAAAGTCGTCGAAGCAAAGGATTCTGAAGAAGGAGAGCTTCAGCTGAATCAGGTCCGGAGAATTCTGTCCGACCTGGAACTGCATCATCGCAGCAATCTTGAGCAGATGCGACGACGACGGGAATTACAGCAGTTTCGCGTGGATGCGAATCCTCAATATGCTGCGGATCTGGGGCTGACATCACGGGCTGTCGATTGGCAGTTGGAACTCAGAGGTTCTGCAGCTGACCTGCCAGGAAGCGATGTAGCTGCAGGCACTTCCCTGGGTTCAGTCCGGACGCCGCCATCGAATGCCGGCGAAAAAGGAGACGAAAATCCGGTGTTGTCCGCTGCAGATGCTCGTGCCCTCCCGAGCATCGACGAAGTGTTCGCCACGATTGCCCCTGCATTTCGAACACTGGAAGCAGGCCATGAACTGACACAGACACTGCGGTGCCTGAAGCATCTGGCGTCGTTGGAGCGCTGGTCGGGTCAGGAAGTTGTGGCCGGATATGATCATCCTCGGCAATGGGATGTGATCAACCAAAGTTTCGAAAGCATCAGTCACCGCCTGAATGATGCGAAGGTTTCCCCGGAAATCCGATCTCATTTTGATCAGGCACGTTGGTCTCGATTTGTTCACGACATTGGTCGGAAGGTTTCCGAGAGACGCTGGCGCCGAAACGATCTGGTCTCTGCGGACCGAGAGTTGGAGGCATTACAGCAATTGTTGGTCACTGTTCGGGAAGAGTTGGAGCCCGCGATGCTGGAAGCGCGAGAGCTGATCGCTCAATTTGCACCGGATGTTGTTCAGCTGGCGGAGACCTCTGCGCTGGAGCTGAGAAAGCTGGAAAATCAGACCACGGATGCCGCCGATCAGCTGGAGCGTTCACAGAATTCTGCTGCTGAAGAGCAGGTCCGCGACGTTGCACAGCAACAGCAGGCGATTCAGGAAAAGATGGCCGACCTGGTCGATGCTCTGATTGATGATGCTAATACGCAGGACTCTCTTCGGGAGTCGTCGCGCGAACGCGCACGAGATGCCGATGACAGCATTTCGATGGTCCGCCAGGCCTCGCGTCAGTTGGATGAGGCAATTCGTGAAGCGGGGTCTGCGAACGATGATGCAGCCACAGCGAGGGAATTGTCACAAGTGGCGGAGATTCAGGAGCAGGCGGCTCAAAAGATGGACATGATTGCGGAGCACTTCCGACGTCTGGATGCGGGGGAAGATGTGGCCGACAGTCGGGAGCTGCTGCGGCAGGCCGAACAGGAACTGGGGCTGGCACGTCAGATGGATCAGAAGGAGCAGGCTGCACGGGAACTTCAGAGTCTGGCTGATCAGTCTGCGGCTGACGTGTTGAAACAGTTGGAAGAGGAATTGAAATCGAATGCTGCCATGCAGCAGGCCCTTTCTGAGATCTCCAAACACGCATTGGAGAACGCCCAAAGCGCCTTGGAATATGCTGCGATGGACGAGCAAAACATGCAGCGACAGAATGAGGCTTCTGACGAAACATTTCAGGCAAAGAAGCGCGAGTTGGTTCAGGATCTTCGCGAGCTGTCGCAGGATGCCGCCGAGTTGTCTCGGCAGACGGTGGCTCAGGCTCGCAATGCTGCCAGTCAGGGACGTACACAGGATGCTCAGCAGAAATTCGAGTCAGCGCAGAAGAAGTTGACGGACGCCGCATTGAACGGTGGCGCGGCACGAGAAGAAGAGTTGCTGTCTGACCTGAGTCGACGATTGTCGGAGACGCAGCAAAGTCTGCAGGAGGCCGTGGCAGAACTTGCGGAGGCGGAACGCTTTTCCGGAGCAGCCAAAGATCAGGAACTGACGTCTGATGAGGCGGCTCGTAAACGAACCCGTGAATCGCTGGAACGAAGTCAGAAACAGTTTTTCGAGCAGCAGAAAAAGAGCGCGAAAGACGTCGTCCGACGCGCCGAAGATGGTGTCCGTCGTGCTCAGCAGCAGGTACGGAATCTGGAAAACAATCTGCGGAACTATGAAAAGCAGGCGGACAGTGCTCGCAGAAACCTGGAGCGAAAGCCGGATGATGCGGGCCTTCAGCGAAACCTGGCATCGGCCGAAGCAAGGCAGTCGCGTGAACAGGCAAAGCTGGATCAGCAAAGGCAAATGCTTCAGGAGTCCCAGGGGAACGTTCAGCAGGCAAAAGAACGGCAGGCTGCGGTTGAACGGCAGCCTCAGACACCGCTGAATTCTGCGAATCCGGGCAGCGAACTGGCGGAACACTATGGCAGGCAGGCGCGGGAGTCGGCTGAGTCGATGGTTCAGGAGGCTCGGGAACTGGCGGAGAAAGTACAGTGGGGGAATGAGCTTTCACCGACGAAATCGAGGCTGGCGCAGTCCTTTGAACAGCAGGGGCGAGTGCGAGAGGATGTCGAAGACCTTTCAGAAGATATTGCTCGCGCTGCCCGTCACGAACGAAGGCTTAACAACGAAGCAGCAATGGCTCCATTGCAGGCTGCTTCCGATCGCATCCGGGAAACGTCTGACCGCGAAGTGACAACAGCCGAGCAACGTCTTCAGCAGGCAGAACAAGCGGCTGTCGATCCTGATGACCCATCTTCGGTTAACTCGCCGCAGGGACGTCGTGAAGGGCAGGCGGCTCAAGCTGCATTGAACGATTCGCAGCAGGCACTGGCTCAGCGAGCGTCCGATTTGGCCGAAGCGATCGAGCCGTTGTTGCAGGATGGTGCTTCTGACGAGGGAGAGACCAGCCCGAATCGTGGTTCACCAGATTCTCAGACGAATCTTGTGGATTCCACACCGACCGATCGAAATTCGTCGGGACAGGTGAACCAATCGTCTGATTCAACAACGGCGGCCGGCAATCGTTCGGAATCTTCGGCGATGCCTTCACGAATCAGTCCGGAAGAACTGGCACGAGGTCGGCAACTGGCACAGGCGCTGGATGAACTGGATCGGCAGTTGTCGCCTGGCTCAACGTCGCCAGCGGGGCCGGATTCCACAACACAGGCGGCTTCGAATACAACGCTGCCGCAGTCACTTCGTCAGGAGGCCGAACGGCAGCAGGCACAGTCGATGGCCGCTCGCACATTGGCGCAGCAGCGTTTTTCTCGGACATTGAGTGAAGGATCGCAGCCGTCGGATCAGGCACCTCCGGAGACCGGGCCGGATTCAGACGCGTTTATTGTTCGCGACGTGGCTCGTGATGGCGAAGACTGGGGGAGACTTCGCAGCAAGTCCGCCGAGAATCTGACGCGAGGTCGAAACGAAGCGGTCTCAGAAGAGTATCGCCGTGGTGTGGAGGCCTATTTTCGTGTTCTGGCCGAACGGGCTCGTGCTGATCGCTGAACGGCCGACGGTGTTCTCCTCCGGACTGGCGAAGGACTGGGCAATCTGTGGGTTCAGCAGACTGTCTTTCAGGTAGTTCTTCGGGGACATGTGGACGAAAATTAAGGCCTTCCGAGGCAGACAGCATTCTGTAGCCGCTGAAGGGGCTTCACATTCGGTCATATTGGTTGAGATACATGTTTCGAGTGATCAAAAGCGTTCGAACAATGCCTGTGCTGCTGGGGTGTGCCGCATTCCTGTGGTCTTCGACAGTTGCAGCGCAGGAAAATGCGGTACAGACGAAAGCGGTACAGACGAACACTGATTCGGACGGTGCTCCGGCGGATCCATTTCAAAAGGATGCCACAGACGTTGCGGTGGAGCGAGCGGTGGCCTACCTGCTGACTCAACAGCGAGACGATGGTGCGATTGTTGAAAACCAGCACGACACCACGATGACGGCTCTGGCCGTGATGGCGATGGCCAGTGTCGGTGTTCAGCCCGGAGAACCAACTCCGGAAGGCCGCGCGATGCGGAAGGCACTGCAGTTTGTGCTTCGTGATGACCGCTGTGACGACAAGGGCTACTACGGAGGCAAAGACGGTTCTCGGATGTATGGCCACGGCATCATCACTCTGATGTTGACGGAATTGCTGGGAATGACCAACGAACCGGAACTTGATCAGTTGGTTCTTGATCGCTGCGAGAAGGCGATCGACGTCATTCTGAGTTCACAGAAGGAAGACAAGCCACCTCAGTTTCGTGGCGGTTGGAGGTATACGCCGGATTCCCGGGACGCCGACCTGTCAGTTTCCGTCTGGCAGTTGATGGCACTTCGATCTGCCAGGAATGACGGGCTGCAGGTGCCTTCCACCGCGATTGATGAAGCGGTCGAATACCTGAAGCGGTCCTATGCATCACCACTGGATCCGGACGGTCAGCCGGACAAAAAAGCCAGCGGCTTCTGCTATGAGCCTCATCATACTCACCCCACATTTGCGATGACGGCCGCCGGACTTCTGGCGATGCAGGTTTGCGGAGAATATGAATCACCGCTCGTCGCCGGAGCGGCGGATTGGTTGAGTGAACATCCTCCCAAGTGGAACGAGAGATTCTGTTCGTATGGAACTTACTACTACGCTCAGGGCATGTACCAGCGTGGTGGACAGTATTCGGAGCAGTCGCAGAAGCTGGTTCAGGAAATGCTGTTCAGCCAGCAAGAGGGCAACGGAGCCTGGCTGGCTCAGAATGGTTCCGAACGAGGCCTCGGACGTGTTTACGCGACGTCGATGGCGATTCTGACGCTTTCCGTCAAATATCATTACCTGCCCATCTATCAGAGGTAGATCGCGTGTTTCCGCCAGCTGTGCAAACAGCGTTCGGGCGTTGATTGTCCGGTTTTTTCAGCATTTTGACGGTCTTCTGCGTTTCAAAAAATTCTTTCCGGATTTCTGGCGGGTTGCCGGCAGCGATCTCGATGGGCACGCGTCAGACAAAGTGACGTTCAGTCGTGCCGGAGATTGGGCCAGGTGATTTATTTTCTTCCGTCGACTGATGCGATGATTTCTTCTGCAGGACGTCTTGGCGTCCTGATTTTTTGGAAGCGACGCGTCAGCAATGAAAAGCTCCTCTCAGGGTGTTTCTGCCTTCAACACCTCCAGATCCGTCAATCGCAACATTTCCCGTATCGAATGCGGGCATACACGCGGCTACGAAGTTCGCCTGATGCGACAGCGACGTCTGTACTGCAAATTGTTCAGTGACGGCGTCCACGGCGGAAAGAAAGCCGCTTTGCTTGCGGCTCGGGCATTCCGCGATTCTCTGATCGAGAAGCTTGCTCACCGGAAATACAGCCGAAGGGACAGAGCGACAACGAAGCGAAGGTCCAATCGATCCGGCGTCGTGGGAGTGCGGTATACCGAGGTTCAGGATACGCGAGGGGCAAAAACGCAGACCTATGCCTTCTGGGAAGCTCAATGGAGCCCGGCACCTGGCCAGCGGCGGACTCGCCGGTTTTCTGTTCGGAAATACGGCTTCGTGCAGGCCAGAAGAATGGCCGTTGAGGCTCGTCGCCAGGGCGTCGAAGAAATGCAGGACTGACGGTGTTGATGGATTTTTCACGGCATCACAATTCCTTCCTTCCAGCGGCGTGACCCTTTGGGTGCTCGATTGACACATTTGCCGTGCGGCCGGTCAATTTGTTTCCTGCTGCCGCTGTGATATCGTCTGGTCACCAGTGGCCGTTTCGGCGGTTCAGGTTTTCGGAGCGGGTGTTCAGCCTGTGGACAGGAAACCGTGGGCTCGCTGACACCCGGTGAAAGATCACGACATGGGCAGAACATATCGTCTCAGGGAACCGGCACCTGCGAAGGATTCGTTAACTGCGCCGGCTCCAAACGGCACAGCACCTGAGGAAGTGGTGCTGAATCCAAGCGCCGGAAAGCGATTGGTGTCGCTGGATGCCTATCGTGGCTTCATCATGACCATGCTGGCTGCCAACGGATTCGGAATTGCTGCCTTTGCGGATCTGGCGGAAGACAACGCCGTCTGGCAGTCGTGGAGCTACGGCACGTTTCAGCGATTGCGGTTTCACTTTGAGCATCCCGCGTGGCAGAGCATCTTTGGCTGGGGAGGAGTTTCATTCTGGGATCTGATCCAACCTGCTTTTATGTTCATGGTGGGCGTCGCGATGCCGTTCAGCAACGTCCGTCGACAGGCTATGGGCAGCAGTGATCTGCGTCGAACTCTGCATGCGTTCATCAGAGCCGTCGTTCTGACCTTGATGGGCGTGTTTTTGTATTCGCTGCGTTCTGAGCACACCAACTGGATCTTCACAAACGTCCTTGCGCAGATCGGGCTGGGATATTTCTTTCTCTGGGTGCTGCTGGACCGGAGCCTTGAGATACAGCTTGCCACGTTCACGGCAATTCTGGTGGCTTACTGGGGGTTCTTTGTAATGAATCCTCCTCCCGCAGACTTCGATTATTCAGCCGTTGCTGCGTCGACGGAGAAAGGCGAAGTCTATTTGGGGCGGTTCGCTCCGTGGAGCAAAAATGGCAACGCGGGGCACTTCTTTGATGTGTGGTTCCTGAACCTGCTTCGGTCCCCGGAAGCGACGCCTGAACCCGGCACGAGTGATTCGCCCGCTGCAGCAGATTCAGTTGGAGCGGATCCGGAAGTCCGTGCTCCAGGACTGTTGCGGCAATGGCTGTTTTCCGAGAAACAGAAGTACACGCACAATCCGGGAGGCTATGTCACTCTGAACTTTGTGCCATCCATTGCCACAATGCTGCTGGGGCTTTTCTGCGGTCAGATTCTGTTGTCCGGGCGCAGTTCCGGTCGGATGATTGCATCACTGCTTGTGATGGGAGCTGCCTGTTTCGCGGCCGGGATCATCGCCCATCACACGGTTTGCCCGATTGTCAAACGAATCTGGACACCATCGTGGGTGCTGTTCAGTGGCGGTTATGTTATCTGGATGCTTGCAGTTTTCTATCTGCTGTTTGATGTTCTGCCGCTTCGGCGGCTGGCGTTTCCCCTGGTGGTTGTGGGGATGAACTCCATCGTGATGTACATGATGGGACAACTTTTGCGGCCATGGGTTGCAACACAGATTGTCGAAAAGCACTTTGGTGGTCTGCTGACTTACTTCTCTGGCCCGGCGGTCCTGGACTCACAGAGCATTGGCGCCATCGTGATGCCAACCTTGGTTTTTGCCGTCTTCTGGCTGGTTGCTTTCTGGATGTATCGCCATCGCTACTTTGTCCGAATCTGAGCCGCCCGTGTCATTGCGCCTCGGTCAGTCCGCGGCCCAAACATCCTGCTGACGGCGATCCTTCGCCTCGCAACCTTCTTCGAATGAAAGTTCTCGGCACGAACTGCCGAACCGGACCGTGGCGAAAGTGCGCAAGGGATGGTTCTCGTGGCAATTGTCGCCGACTCTTCAATTCTCTCACCGTGACTATCCGCCACGCGGTGTGATTTTAACGGCAATCGGCAGAAACTGATCTGCCACTTGTCCTGCGTCGCCAGTAACGTCACGGATGTATTCGCCGAATGCGTCCCGGAAAAGACAGACCGAACTGGGCGTCTTTCTCCAGCATCTGACCCCATGTGTGGCGTCGTTATGTGTGGCGTCGTTGTCGCGGTGAAATCCCGGTATTTGAGTTGAAGGGCAAATCTGTGGCTGAAAAACCTCGTTCCACTACCAGCTCGGTGGGTAGTTCGTTGCGTTTTCGGATTTTCGGCTCCGCGTCCGTCCGATCGATCACTTCCAGAATGGCGATTGACTTTGTCGTTGCCAACCTGGTGCTGATCGCTGCGTGTCTGTGCCGACTTCTGGCCGTGCGGCAGTTGGCGTCATCCGATCCGATCGGATCTGTCGTCGAAAGAATCAACTCCAATTACCTGATCAATGCCATTTGGTTTGGTGTGACGGCCATTGGGCTGTTGGCGGTCACCGGCTTCTATCGCCCCATGCCGAGCGGGCGAATCCAGGAACGACTGGTAGCCGCTGCAAAGTCCTGCTTTGCCGGTCTGTTTCTTCAGGTACTGTTCGGCTGGTTGGTACTCGGGCGAGCACTGGCGGCCATAGAACTGGCAGTGCCCGCGTGGTCAATGTTGTTTGTCGCCCTGTCCCTGACCCGTGTCAGTCGCCGTTCGGTTTCCTCATGGCTTCAACTGATTCCTCGCGAACAGGCTCGCGGCGTATCTCATATTGAATCGGTGCTGGTCGTTGGTGGAGCAGGATATGTGGGATCGGAACTGGTCCGACAACTTCTGGACGCGGGATACTTTGTTCGCGTACTTGACCTCCAGCTTTTCGGTCTGGAGCCTCTTCAGGACCTGTTAGGCAACCGACGGCTACAGGTTCAAAAAGGAGACTTCCGTAATATTGAACACGTGACTCGCGCGTTGCGAGACATGGATGCCGTGGTGCATCTGGCGGCAATCGTGGGAGATCCGGCCTGTGCCATCGACGAAGTCACCACCATCGCAGTGAACTATCAGGCCGCTCGAATGATGGCTCAGATGGCTCGAGCGAACGGAATTTCGCGTTTCGTCTTCGCGTCCACGTGCAGTGTTTATGGAGCTTCTGACGGCGTTTCAGCCATCACGGAGACAGGCAAGCTGAACCCGGTTTCGCTGTACGCCACAACGAAGATTGATGCCGAACAGGCGCTGCGTGAGACGGCCGATGAACTGTTTCAGCCAACCATGCTGCGTTTCGGAACGGCCTATGGTCTGTCGCACCGACCGCGTTTTGACCTGGTGGCCAACCTGTTCAGTGCTCAGGCCGTGACCGACGGAAAGATTTCTGTCTTCAACGGACACTACGCGCGTCCATTCATCCACGTTCGCGACATGGCACGAGCCTGTCGGATGTCTCTGGAAGCTCCGCTGCACCTGGTCGGATGTCAGGTCTTCAACGTGGGCGACGAAAGTCAGAACTACACCATCAGTGAACTGGGCCAGATGATTGCGGCTCACGTGCCCGGCACTCAGATCATTGAATCTCGCGACAACAGCGACCCGCGAAGCTACCGCGTCTCATTCGACAAAATCCGTCGAACCCTGGGATTTCAGGCCAGCATCGACGTTTCCGAAGGCGTCCGGGAAATGATTGTGGCGGTTCGCAGCGGTCGTCTGGGCGACTGGCGCGATCCGATTTACAGCAATTCGCTGCAAATGAAGGAATACGGCCTGCAGGTTCTGAAATTTCCGACGCCTGCCGTTCGCACGGAAGCCGAAGACATGCCCGCGACAGCTCAGTTCCTGAAGCGTGCCGCATAAAACAGAACCACTTGCTGCTGGTGTGGTGGGCAACTCACGTCGCCACAGCATTCTGTGGCGACGGCTCGGGAGACATGATCCAGCCGCCACCCAGAACCTGATCACCGTGATACAGGACAGCCGCCTGACCGGGGGCGACCCCGTTCAGAGGCTCATCCAGAGTGATGGAAGCGGTTCCGTCTGCGTTGAGCCGCACCGTCGATGGTCGAGACTGCTGCTGGTAGCGAGCTTTCACTTCGCAGCGGAATGATTCCTGAGGACGTTCAACCAGCCAGTTCATTCCGTTGATGTGAATGGTTGTGGTCTGTAGTTCCTCTCGGGTCCCCAGAACCACCTGACGACTGGCCGCATCAACTCGCACAACAAATCGTGGTTCACCAAACGTGATTCCCAGCCCCTTTCGCTGTCCGATCGTGAATCGCTCATAACCGGGGTGCTGTCCCAGAATTCGCCCTGACGTATCCACGAAGTCTCCGCTGGTGTCACCGATGTCGCGATATCGATGCAGAAACCCCACGTAGTCATCGTTGGGAACAAAACAGATTTCGTAGCTGTCCTTCTTTGTCGCAACACGCAGACCTGCTTCTTCCGCAAGACTGCGGATGTCCGGCTTTTGATAATCGCCGATGGGCAGCAGGATCCTGCTGAGGAGTTCACGGCGGATTCCGAACAACACATAGGACTGATCTTTCCGAGGATCGCGTCCGCAATGAAGCGTGAACTGTCCGGATGCAGAATCGCGCAGAATTCTGGCGTAATGTCCGGTGGCGATATGATCAGCACCGACCTGCAGAGCGAAGTCCCACAGCTTTCCAAACTTCAGCCAGTTGTTGCACTGCACGCAGGGATTCGGAGTTCGACCGGCGAAGTACTCGTCCGCGAAATAATCTTTGATTCGCTGAAACGAATCACGAAAATTCAGTGAGTGAAACGGGATGCCCAACTGGTCGGCCACTCGCCTGGCATCTGACGCATCTTCAGCGCTGCAGCAACCCTGTTTGTGAGCCGGAGCGTTGACGATGGGCAGCAGCGACGGCGTATCGACCGCACAGGTGCTGCCTGGTTCTTCGCCGGATCTCATGAACAGCCCAATGACTTCGTAGCCCTGACGATGAAGCAGCACAGCAGCGGCAGAACTGTCCACACCGCCACTCATGGCCAGGACGACTCGCTTCTTTGACATGACCTGACGACTCTTCTCTGCAGTTCAAACGGAATTCCAGGGGACGATGCGACGATCCAAAACATGCGGTGACGCCGTTTGAACGCTCGATCGGCCACGCAGGCCTGATCCAGCCATCTCCGGGTTCACTTGCGGAAGTCCGACGTCGGCACGCTGTCGCCGTCCCGAATGATGACACAGGTTTCGGGCCACCGGACCGATTTCGCTGGTTTTGATGCAGAAATTCCGGCAGATGAAGTCAAACACTGCTGCATCATCAATTCCTGGTCGCGTTTCTGAAAAGATCGCAGTAAACTGTGGAAGTGGAAATCGATCGCGGCCTTCGGCATCGATGTTGACCGAATCAGCGGACTCACCGCGAGTCATGTTGTGCCATTGGCTTGTCGAACTCATATTCACATGGTTCCTTGTCCCGCCTCGGTCAGTTCGTCACTCACCCACCCTCTGGCCACTTCCGGATTTGATGACTCAGATTCCTGCTGAACGTCATCCTCCATCTGGCTGCAAACCGACAACTGGCAGAACTGTTCTTAGTTTTCAGGTGTGCTTTGGTCGTGCCTTCGGCATCAGAGCCACGTGTCGACGGAGGATTCTGTGTCCATTGAAGAACAAGCCTTCCGGAATTCAAGGTTCTTTCGGGCCAGTGTGCGTTCCGCCATCTTTGAATCTAAAGGCACCAGAGCGACTTTATTCGCGCGGAGTCCTTTGCGGACGGAACTGTGCCGGGTGACGAACGCAACTTTCAGAGTGGGCAACATCTGTCACACTCGAATCTTTGTGTTGATGTCGCTGCTGCTGACGTCGTCTGTGGCTTTTTCGGCAGACGATGAACGCCTCGTGAATTCCGATCGCAAAGGGTCGTCCACTTTGTCTGATCAGGACGAGACACAGCCTTCACACCAGCAGGTTGAGTTCTTCGAAAAGAACATTCGCCCGATTCTGGTTCAGCGCTGTTACGAGTGCCATGCCGGGAATGAAATCAACGGTGGACTCTCCGTCGAATCGCGACAGAGCCTGCTGCGAGGCGGTGATTCCGGAGCAGCGATTTCCGTCGGTGCCCCCGATAAGAGTCTGCTGATTGAAGTTGTTCGGTACACCAATCGTGATCTTCAGATGCCGCCACAGTCCAAGCTGCCCGAAGCTGAAATTCGGGCTCTGGAAGAATGGGTTGCGATCGGAGCACCTGATCCTCGCGCGGAACCGTCGGATGCAGCTCCGGAAGCCAGGCCGATGGGAATGAGTATTGAGGAAGGGCGTCAGTTCTGGTCGTTCCGTCCCGTGCAGAATTCTGTCGTACCTGAAGTCCAGAATTCTGCGTGGGTGAAAAATCCCATTGATGCGTTTGTCCTGCAGCGACTTGAACAGGCGGAGATGCAACCTGCCGCGATGGCTGATCGAGAGACGTTGATTCGGCGAGTCACATTTGACCTGATCGGACTGCCGCCGACTCCGGAAGAAATCGATGCTTTTGTTGCCGACCAGGAAGACGGAGCATGGCAAAAAGTCGTGGACCGACTGCTGGAATCACCACAGTATGGTGTTCGCTGGGGACGGCACTGGCTGGATGTCGCTCGCTACGCGGATTCCAACGGGCTTGATGAAAACCTCGCCTATGGCAACGCGTGGCGTTATCGAGATTACGTCATCGACGCCTTCAACAACAACAAACCCTTTGATCAGTTTGTCGTGGAGCAGCTGGCGGGCGATCTGCTGCCCGGAGCCACTGCCGAAACAAAGACGGCGACCGGTTTTCTGGCTCTGGGTGCGAAGGTGCTTGCTGAACCGGACATGGAAAAGCTGGTCATGGATACCATCGATGAACAGCTGGACTGCGTGGGCAAAGTGTTCATGGGAATGACGCTGGGATGCGTTCGCTGCCATGATCACAAGTTCGATCCGATCAAGCAGGACGACTACTACGGGCTGGCGGCGATCTTCAAGAGCACCCGCACGTTTTCGGACACTCGAACGGGCGTCATCAAACACTGGTATGAACATTCCTTTGCGACGGAAGAAGAACTTGCAGCAATAAAGAAGGTCGACGAAGAGCTGGCGAAATTGAAGAGCGCGGCCTCATCGTTTCGAAATACGGCGATGGCAAAGCTGCGCGAGGATGCTCGATCGAAAGCCGCCGACTATCTTGTGGCGGCCACTCGGTTTGATGTCGAGATGCCGTTGTCGCAGGTGGAGCAGATCGCGGAGCCCTTGAAACTCCATCCGCGGATTCTGCATCACTGCAGACGACACCTGGAATTTCATCGCGATGACCCCTTCTTTGCGGTCTGGCATCGACTGGTCGCGGACAACAACGTCGAAGCAATTGGGAATCACTATCGACAGCTTTTTGCAGATGCAGAAACGGCGTTTGCAGAGCTGAAGAAAAAGGATTCTTCGGCCAAATCACTGAACGATCCGGTGCTGGAAGAAGCCCGAACACAGCTGAACGATCTGTCCGGGTTTCTGGCCGTTCCACCGAAAGCGGAATTTGCCTTTGATGCCGAAACACTCGCCGAATACAACCGTCTGGAAGAGATTGCTCGCGTCGCCGAGAGCAACGCACCGGACGAGTCAGCGGCCATGGGTGTTTCCGAACAGGAGACGCTGGCAACGCTGCCCATTCATATTCGAGGCAGTCATCTGAATCTGGGAAAGGCGGTTGCTCGCGAGTTTCCCGCCGTGATGCGAACATCGGTCGTGCGACCGGTGCTGCCGTCAAAGGAGAGCGGACGACTGGAGTTTGCGGAATGGTTGTCCAGCACAACTCATCCGCTGACAGCGCGCGTGTTTGTGAACCGTATCTGGGGATGGCATTTCGGGCGGCCGCTGGTGAATTCGACGGAAAATTTCGGCACACTTGGTGATCGTCCGACACACCCGGAACTTCTGGACTGGCTGGCATGGCGATTCATGGAATCCGGTTGGTCGGTGAAAGAACTCCATCGATTGATCCTGAGTTCCAGCACCTGGCAAATGGCCAGCACGAATGCTTTCGAACACGACTACTCGGCAACCGATCCCGAAAACCTGCTGTTGTGGAAGTTTCGCCTGCAGCGACTGGATGCGGAGCAGTTGCGAGATTCTCTGCTGGCGGTTGCCGGTCGGTTGGATCTATCCATCGGTGGCAAGACGGTCCCGCTCAGAAATCGGCAGTTCGTGTTCAACCATACGTCGGTCGACCACACAAAGTACGACAGTCTGCGGCGAGCCGTCTATCTGCCCGTGATTCGTAACAACTTGTACACCCTGTTTGAACAGTTCGATTTTCCTGACCCGACAATGCCGCTTGGTCACCGCAACACCACCACCATTGCCCCGCAGGCTCTGCTGATGATGAATGCGGACCTCGTGATGGATTCTGCGGACGAACTTGCCAGCAATGTACTAGCATCGGCGAGTACTGACGACGCTCGAATTCGCCTGCTGTACCGCAAGATGTACGGTCGGGCGGCTTTAGAGGCGGAAATCAGCCGCTGCCTGAACTTCCTGCAGGAAACCATGGCAGAACGATTCACCGCTGCGGGCGTCCCGACGACCGACCAGCATGCCGCATGGACGTTGTTGTGCCAGAGTCTGTACGCCGCAAACGAGTTCATCTACGTGAGGTAAACATGATCGAACACACTTCTGTTGGTACTCGACGGCAGCTGCTGAAATCAACCGCAGCAGGATTCGGTCATGTCGCGCTGGCGGCGATGCTGGGAACCGAAGGTCTGCAGGCCGCAAACAACGCCCCGATCGACAGCGATCTTCGGTCGAAGAACCCCTTGGCTCCGGCGACGCCTCACCTGCCCGCGAGAGCGAAAAGAATTGTCTTCCTGTTCATGAAAGGCGGACCGTCTCACGTCGACACGTTCGACCCCAAGCCGCAACTGGATCGAGACCACGGCAAGCCACTGCCATTCGACCTGCCTCGCGTGACCTTCGGGACTCAGGGAAATCTGTTAAGATCGCCTTGGAAATTTCACCGCTACGGTCAGAGCGGACTACCGGTCAGCGAGCTGTTTCCTCACGTTGCACGCCACATCGACGACCTTTGTATCCTGCGATCTGTTCACGGAACCAACCCGGCCCACGGCGGCGCACTTTTGAAACTGCACACCGGCAGCGATCAGTTTGTCCGCCCCAGCATGGGATCGTGGGTGGTGTACGGCTTGGGGACGGAGAATCAGAATCTGCCCGCCTTTGTCACGATCTGCCCCACGCTTGCTCACGGTGGAGTCAACAACTGGGGAGCCGCATTTCTTCCGGCCTACTGTCAGGGAACACCGATTGGCAACGCCAGCCAGTCTTCTGCTCAGGTGCAGGTTAAAAACATTCGCAACAACCGCATCTCCACCACAATTCAGCGCCGCCAGCTGGATCTGATCGCGGACCTGAATCGCGACCATCTGCAACTGGCCGGGCAAAATGCTGCTCTGGAAGGTCGGCTGCAGTCCTTTGAACTGGCATTCCGAATGCAGGCTTCGATGCCGGAAGTTCAGGATCTGAGTCTGGAAACGGAAGCCACCAAAAAACTGTACGGAATGGATGACGCCGTGACAGAAGACTTCGGACGCCAGTGTCTGATGGCTCGACGATTCCTGGAACGTGGCGTCCGGTTTGTGCAGGTGACTCACAGCGACAGCGAAGTTCAGTGGGATCAGCATTCCAACCTGTACCACGGGCATACGAAGAACGCTGCGGAGGTCGACAAGCCAATCGCCGGCTTCCTGACAGATTTGAAGTCGCGTGGTCTGCTGGAAGACACACTGGTGCTGTGGGGTGGCGAATTCGGCCGCACACCGACGGCTCAGGGCAGCAATGGGCGAGACCACAATCCGCACGGCTTTACGATGTGGATGGCGGGTGGCGGTGTCAAAGGTGGATACGCGTATGGAGCGACCGATGACTATGGTTATTATGCGGAGGTCGATAAAATGCACGTGAACGACCTTCATGCAACCATGCTGCACCTGATGGGTATCAATCATGAGCAGCTGACCTATCGCTATGCCGGTCGGGATTTTCGTTTGACCGATATTGCCGGCCGAGTCGCCACCGACATCCTTGCCTGACAAGGGCACCGCCCGCGAAACGGTGGCGTGGGTGAACGGATTGACGTGGTTAACGATACCCGCCGAGAGGCTCGCGTTGGTCGCTGTGTTTGACAAAACTCCTGATTCACGGTCTCGCATTGGATGATTTCACCGGAATCATGGGCGGGCCGTGCGTGTATATTGTTGAATTGGATTCTCAGTCACCCTGCTCTGAATATGGTGACACGTCGCTCGCTGAAAAACTGAGTTTCGTTTTGACCGCTGCCGAAGAACAGGACTCCGTCCACGCATCTGAACTGATCCTGATGGGTACCGGAACCAGTGTGGGTGTTCCGGTGGTGGGTTGTGGCTGTCCGGTCTGCACCTCAACCAATCCTCGTAACAAACGCACTCGAAGCGGCGTTCTGGTCAAAGCGCCTTTGGGCGAATTCGTCATTGATACGGGTCCCGAACTGCGACTGCAGTTGCTGTGGAATCACGCGACGCTTATTCGAGCGGCTTTGTTCACACATGCTCACGCCGACCACATCATGGGGCTGGATGACCTGAGGATCTGCAGCTTCCAGCTGGAAGAACGGGCCATCCAGACAGCTCGAACGCTCGCCGAACAATCCGGTGACGTCTTCGATGAAGAGGCCTTCTTAAAGGCTCATCCGGTCCGCCTGCCTCTTTTCTGTGAAGAAGTCGTCGAATCATCTTTGCGACAGACATTTCAGTATGCGTTTGACGATGGCCTGGAGCTTTCTCATCGATTTGCGATTCCCCGGCTGGAGTTTCAGCGAATCGCTCCCGGAGTGTCACAGGACGTTCTGGGACTTAACGTCCTGCCCATTCGGCTGATGCATGGAAAGCTGCCCGTTCTGGGCTTTCGCATCGGTGATGTTGCGTTCTGCACAGATGTATCTTCCATCCCTGCCGAAAGTCGTCCCCTCCTGGAGGGGCTCGACACACTGATTCTGGATGCCCTGCGATACGAACCGCACCCAACTCATATGCACGTCGATCTGGCCGTGAAGTGGGCCGAACGGTTAGCGCCACGACGGACGATTCTGACACATATGTCTCACGAACTGGACTATCAGACGTTGCTGCAGGAACTCCCGATGGGCGTTGAGCCCGGATATGACGGGCTGAGCGTGCCGCTGCAGACGACGATTGATGTGATTGGGTACACACCCGAATTGGAATAATCAGATGAAGTACCAAACACTGCACTGGGAAGGTGATGCTTCCGGATTTCTGTGGCTGATTGATCAGACGCTGCTGCCGACGGAATTCCGCGAAGTCCGCTGCGAAACTGTCGAACAGGTTTGGGAAGCGATTAAGGTTCTTCGAGTCCGTGGCGCGCCGGCGATCGGCGTGTCCGCTGCTTACGGCGTCGTGATCGGACTGCAGTCAGCAAGACACTTCAATCGAATCGACTTCGACCAAAAACTTCAGCAAGTTGTCGACGATCTTGCGTCCAGTCGTCCCACAGCCGTCAACCTCTTCTGGGCGCTGGATCGAATGCGACGTGTCGCCACGGAAAACGCAGCGCTGCCGTCGGATGAAATGCATGATCTGCTGCTGGCGGAAGCCCGGGAAATCGATGAGGAAGATCGTCGCATGTGTCTGGCGATCGGCAGACATGGTCATTCTCTGCTGCCCGACGGCGCTGGCGTGCTGACTCACTGCAACGCCGGAGGTCTCGCCACGGCAGGCGACGGAACGGCATTGTCACTGATGTTCGCAGCCGCTTCCGCCGGAAAACAGCTGCATGTTTACGCCGATGAAACTCGACCACTGCTGCAGGGAGCAAGGCTGACCGCGTGGGAGCTTCAGCAGCGAGGCATACCGGTCACGGTCATCTGCGACAACATGGCTGCTCAGGTGATGAAAGAAGGACGCATTCAGGCAGTTGTGACGGGAGCAGATCGAATTGCGGCCAACGGAGATGCGGCCAACAAAATCGGTACCTATGGTGTCGCAGTTCTCGCGAAGGCTCACCAGATTCCATTTTATGTTGCCGCTCCGTCCAGCACCTTCGACCTGTTACTCGCCAGCGGTGAACAAATCCCCATCGAACAACGCGACCGTTCCGAGGTGGCAGAAGGTATGGGCCGCAAAACAGTCCCCGACGGAGTCAACATCTACAACCCGGCGTTCGATGTAACCCCCCATGAACTCATCACCGCCATCATCACCGAACGCGGAATCATCGAACACCCGAACACGAACTCCGTCAGGCAACACCTCACGTCGTGACAACAGGCCTCAACGAACTTCTGCAATCGCAGGAAGAGCGTATGTCAGGAGAATGCGAAGGCCGCAACCAGTGATTTTGCTGAAGCGTTTCCGCAGGTCCGGCGGAAGAACTCAGGGTGCCGGGGCGTTGTCCGAATCCAAAGTGTCCCCCAATCGGAACGCTGGAACTATTGGCGCGACGCGGCATCTGCCGCTCGAATCCAGAATTCAGCGAGTTCAAAATTGCCAAGCTCAGCATACGACTGGGACAGAAGTCGGCGCACGCTGACGTTCTGTGGCTGGTTGGCAGCAAGACGTTCCAATTCATGAATCTGCACTTTGGCATCCAGAATTCGACGATGTTCGGCCATGTGCTCTCGGGCAGATTCATCCTTGCCGGTCTGCATCAGCGCCAGTCCCAACTGATAGTGAGCTAACTCTTCACTGGGAGAACTGGTGACAGCGCGCGTCAGAACCTGAACGGCTTCCTCGGGTTGCCCGGTCGCAAGTTTCAGTTTCCCCAGCAGAATCAGTGCTTCCGAATCCTCTGGTGCAGCAAGCAGGTAGCGGTTCAGGACTTTTTCAGCGTCAGAGTTTCTGCCTTCCTGTGTGAGCAGCCGGGCATAAATCACCGGTGCCTGTTCGACAAGTTCCGGCCGAGCGGCCTGAATCATGTCAAACAGACGACGAGCATCGGCTGTTCGGCCGAGTTGTACATACCCTTCAGCAAGCTGCAGTGTCAGTTCCGGTGACAACGTGCGAATGCCGGCGGCTTCCATCGAATCGACGAAGTGCTCCCATTCTCCTCGATTACGGTAGACCATTGCTTTAACGACATAGGTCTGCGAATCGCCCGGGACAAGAGAGAGCAGTTCATCACAGTGCCTCAGAACATCATCGTCTCGACCGATGTCGAATCGAATGGTGGCCGCAAGTCGAAGAACAGCCTCTCGCTCTTCGTCATGCCGAGAAAGCAGCAGGCCGATGAGCTGATCCGCCGACCGGAATCGCTGAGTACTGAAAAGAAGGCGAGCCGCCAGTAAAAGATCCTCCGTCGGCAGCGTCTCGACGATCGCAGGATCGGGCAGAGCCGGTCCTGTACTCTGAGGTTCCGCAACAGGAGCCACGCACGCGGCAAATAACGCTGCCGTTGCTCCAATCTGTCCATCTATGGAAGTGATGGAACCAGCCAGACGCAGACATTCCTCCGCATGCTTCTTTCTGGCAGAGAATGACGCCGTCTCAAAGATACTGGCAATCTCCTGACGTGCGCGGCTCAGGCACACTGCGGGCGAGGTGTTCAACCAGTAGAGTACGATGCCGAATGTGACAAGCGTTGCGGCCGCAGCCGCCATGAGCTTTTGTCTGGCGATTCTCGCCGATGTTACTGTCATGCCGAAATCAGTTTCCTCGTCCCTCTACCAGTCGGTGCAAAGCATACAGCGATTTCTTTCCAAAGGACTCCACCTTGCCTCCCGGCCAACGGACTTCAACTTCAGGCGTTTCCGTACCTGATTCCGAAAGGTGAAACAGCAATCGTTGATCACTCTGAGACAGGTAACTGCCTCCGCTGACGACCCAACGACTTATTCGCCGATTTGCCTGAGACACCGTTACGACAGCCCCGACGGCCCTGCGTTCGTGACTCTTTCCAATCAACTGAATGCGAATCCATGGCAGCGGTGAAAGCCGATTCTTCAGTACTGCGACCGGATCATTCTGGTGAACAGTGATGATATCCATGGCCCCGTCGCTGTCCAAATCAACTTTTGCCAGTCCGCGGGCGGATCGATCACATTCAAAATATGGCCCCCCCTCGCCGCTGATCTCCTCAAACCGTTCGCCATTGATATTCCGGAACAGCTGGGGCGGCTGAAAGTAGGGACTATCGCGACGTTCGTAAGCAACATGCCCGTTAAGAACAATCAGATCGTCAAATCCATCCATATTCACATCGACGAATCCAGTCCCGAACCCAACCCACGGCCGAGACACACCAGCCATTCCGGTCACATCGGAGATGTGAAGAAATCGACTCGGTGAAGTCTGCTTCAACAATGAATTGTCCTGCTGAGCGTAGTTGGTGTACCAGATGTCCGGAAATCCATCGTTATTGAAGTCACTGACATCAATCCCCATGGAACCTTCCCGCTCTCCTGTGCTGGAATAGGCCATCCCAGCCAACAGTGCAGCGTCTTCAGTCCCGGCTTCTTCGAACATGTAGAGCTGGTTTTCCTGAACATCATTGACAACGGCGATATCAATCATTCCGTTCCCATCAATGTCTGTCACGACAACCCCCAGACCTCGATTGTCTTTTACCAGCCAATCAGGGTGTCTTGATCCATCAAATCCTGCTCCGGTATTCATGAAGACTCGATCGCTGACACCATTAAACAGCGTCGGCCCGCAGATATCTCGCGACTGCCGGTCATTCAGACATGTGCGATCTGCATCCGGACTCCAGTCCGCATAAGTCAGACAATAGATATCCACCAGCCCGTCCTGTGTAAAATCACCAGCGGCAAGACTTACGTTCCACAACGGTGAAATCAGGCCAAGCTGCTGTGCCACCTCCTCGAATGTACCGTCGCCCTGATTTCTCCAGCAGCGAAGACCGCCGTACCCCGCCACCAGCAGATCATCGAAACCATCCGAGTCAAAGTCCGTTACAGTCCCGCCATGGGTATAAAGAGTGTCGTCGAGCACGCCGGCTTTGTCGGTGACATCTTTAAAAACAAGTGACTCCGTTTGCCGAAACAAGGCCCCGGAACGCCCGAAGACCTTTGGCGGCATCCCTGGTTGAAGGCGGCCTCCCCCGGGGAAAAAGACGTCTGGTGAGCCATCTTGATCGGCATCCAGAATCAGCACACCTCCGCCGACAGATTCCAGCAGTTCGTAGCATCCGGCCGGACTGCCATCTTCGTAATGAAACTGCAGCCCGGTCGAAAAAGCGACGTCTTCGAAGACATCGCCTGGCTGAATCGGCCGGATAGACAACGATTGAGACCGAGGAAAAGGAAGCCTTGCGGCTGCCTGTGAGGATTCCGGAACAACCACTGACGGTTCCGTCAGTTGCGGGGCTGGACTCGGCGATGACTGGTCATGCGAAGGTTGTGAAGGCGAGCACCCAATGTGGATGCACAGGGCTGTAAGCAGCCATCGGATGGCCCATTTCTCGTATTGACAAACTACCGAACGCATCGTGTTCCTGATCCGTACAACGGATCTGTTAGATGACCAGCACTGGTTTACCAAACCCGGCAGACTCTGAAACAACAGGGCAGGGTGCGGAACGGGATGCTGCGAAAAACGCTTCTGTTGAGTCATCCCGGACATTCCCTCATACGAAAACAGCCCGCACCGTAAGATGCGGGCTGGCTTCGGTTTTTCAAAGGAACCCGTCAGGCTCATGGACGGTCGACGGTCAACTTGTAGTCTCCAGGCACCGTAATGCTCAGTCCCGATGTGTCGGGCTTCTGAAACTTGGCATTGATCAGCGGAGCAGGCTCAACTGGTTTTGGCTCGATGTAATTTCCATCGGCATCGTACTGCATCTCACCATTTCCTGCTTCAGCCATCACGGCCCCTGCAATGGCCACGTTGTATGTGCCATCAAGAACACCTTCCATCTTGAATACGCCTTGATCATTCAATGCGCCTTGATAGGTGTTCTTTTCATTCGTCAGGATGACGTTTCCACGCACTAGCGGAGAACCATCCGAAAACACCACCGTTCCTTCGACATTTCGCCCGCCCTGGCCACCACATCCGGCCACAAGCATCACTCCAAGAAGAATCAGGCCTGCTCTCACAGCTTTCCTTTCGACAGAATTTGAAAGCTCCGGTTCGTTACCAACAAACCGGAGCTCGTATGTCAGACATCAGACAAATTCAGAAGCAATATCACAGACGACTGATCAGAAGTCTCCGATCGGCAGGCCATCATTTCGGTCCGCCAGTCGCCACTGAATCTCCTGAGAAACATTCTCACTGACAGACCGAACAGATCCGTCACCCAAAAGAAACTGAACTGCTCCTGTGTGCCAGCTTCCGAAGCCAGCTCCACGAGCAGCAGTGTTAGCATTTGTGTTGAAAGCACCGTTATCGTTGATCGGGGCCTCCGGCTTGGTTTTCAGCTTAAACCGCATGTTGCGAGCCGCGCTGTATTCCCGCCAGCTTCCATTCTGAACAAATGGTGATGCGTCGGTTCGGTCCCAGTTTGCGGCAGCTCGACCCCATTCACCAAGTCGCTGATACTTTTCGCCCATCAGAGCCGTATTGCTGGTGCCGTCCAGAATGTCACGAAGGTTAGAGTTCGGTCGTGCTTCGGCTCGACGCTTGCCGTTGAGACCGTCGATGCCGCCATCATTCACCATACCGATCGTATTTCCGGTCCGGATCGCACCCTTCTGACGATCAATCTTTCCAGCGTTGTTCGAATCGTGATGGTCCCACCAGGCGTTCTCCGTCGACATGTCTGGATTGGTATCGCTCCCACGAGCCTGCATAAACACAACAGCATAATCCGTCAGCGGTCCACGTGCCGGATTATCTGTTCGATCTCCACCATTGAGCCTTTGAACAGCGGGTGACCGATACGTTGGGCAGTGCCAGCCGGGAATCCCGGTGATTGACTGCCCCTGTCCGGCATTTTCAATGATCCGAAAGTTCACGGTCGCGCCGTTGCCGTCCATTTCGCGACGCAGGCTTGTTGCATTGCCCGACCCGTCGGTTGCTCCGCCATTGTACAGGTTGTAGAGATTTGCCTGTTCAAAGAATGGAAGCAGATGAAAAAACAGCGTGGGACCGCCGGAATGATTCACCAGGTTCGGCAGGCCGTTGTAAGTGTCATGGAAGTTGTGAATGGCCAAGCCGAACTGCTTCAGATTGTTCTTACACTGCGTTCTGCGGGCTGCTTCACGAGCCTGCTGAACCGCAGGAAGAAGCAGAGCAATGAGAATAGCAATAATGGCTATGACAACCAGCAGCTCAATCAGAGTGAAGCCAAAGCGAGTTCCTTTTCTTCGATCGGGAAGAACAACATTCTTCATTTGCGTTCCTTTCAAGAACATGTCCAAAAAACGGGGACGAAACAGATAACACCAAGCCGGGACGATCCCAACCCCGAGAATGCTACCAACAAACTGCTCTAGTGGCCTGAAAAAACTCACACCCGTGTGAAATTTACTCGCAGAAAGGCACAGATTATCCGTTGGCGGCACCAGTGCCATTTTGGCACCCCGATGCGGTTCAAACGACATGTGGACCTTGGATTTTGCGATCTCGGGGAACAACGGCGCTCAAAAAACGGGCTTGGCTCCCGCAACGAAGCAAAAACCCTGCGAACCACCTATCGGAATGGGTGCCAGTCCCGGCTGTGATCTATGTTTGTTCGGCCCCCTGTGGCATCGCATTCTCTGCATGAGAAATGCCCCTTCAAGACCTTTCACGAGGGATCACTGGTGCTCGTTGCAGGGATGGAAATATGGAGTTGCAGCCTGGACGATGATTTCAGAGACCCACACAGTTGCTGAAGGAGTACTACAGGAGAGAGCTCCAGAAACAGAAGAGGGTGACTTCACCGATTTTACACAGCGGGTGATCGACCGACTGTTCAGCCGGACAGCGACAAGTCTCAATGAGCCGCATAAAGTTCGCCCCGGCTTTTACTCGTCATCCGAATCCGGTCCGACCGGGCCTGATGCCGGTGTGGCCAGGCTTTGAGGTGGACCCGGTCCGTTGATGAATCGTTCCTGATTCATGATCAACGGCCACCACCGGTCCTGCCGGTTGCAGTACACATCGCAAGATTCTTCGCATGTCTCATTCATTGTGGTGCCGACAACGCGTCTCTTCCCTCCGGAATCAGAAGGTCCGTTTGCAGCGTGGTGAACGCCTGCGGCATGGTGCCGGGCCACTTGATCCGGACAGAGTATGGTTGTCCCTGTGGAGCTGCCACGAGTATGACGGTTGAATTTCTGCACTGATATCCGTCTCCCGTCATCAGGGAATGCAAGCTCTGACGGTGTTCAGTTTCGATACTCAGCTGACAACCAATGGGTTCACGGGGAGAGCTTGTTCCGATCATTCGCAGGCTGGCACCTGAAGGGACGTCTGAAGCATTCGTCACCAGAGCTGCCTGAGAGTCCATGCAGGAGACGACAAAATCAGGTCTCCCATCTCGGTTCCAGTCCAGTGAAGCCAATCCACGCCCCAGAACCGGTCGAGAAAAGAAGCTGCCGATCTTCGCAGCATCCGCCTCCACAAAAGCGCCCGTTCCTGAATTTCTCAGCAACTGCGAACACTGTTGGAATGGCCGACTGGGATTGGTGCTGCTGAAATCTGCGACATCGCCATTGGTAAGCACGATTTCATTGCGACCGTCCATGTCCGCATCCAGAAACTGAGCCCCAAAGCCAAGTCTGTTCCATGATGGCAGGTAGAGATTCTTCTCCAGCGTGCAATCGGAAAAAAACGGTGAAACTCGCTGCAGGTACAACGTGTTGTAGTCGGCGAAGAAGTTGGTGATAAACAGGTCCGTTGTTCCGTCGCCGTCTGCATCTCCCGCGGCAACTCCCATACACGCCTGCGACCTGCCTTCAGCGCTGACGGCCAGTCCTCGCAAAGCGGCTTCGTTGGTGAAGCTGACGGACTGTGAACGTGAATCCGGGTGCCTGACAAAAAGGAAGTTTGGTTTGGCATCATTCGCAACAAAAATCTCCAGATCGCCAACGCCATCAAGATCTCCAACCAACAGGCCCAGCCCGGTGCCCTCGGGCTGTTCGATTCCACAGATGAAGGTCATGTCGAGAAAATCACCATCTCCCTGACCCATCCAGAGCCGATCCTGTTCCGGCTTCATCTTTGAAAGATCGCAGGGATAGGCCGCATCTCCGCTACGACACATTTTTTCGTGAATCCCATCCTGCGCCATGTGATTGACATCGTAGATGTCCGGGATGCCGTCCCCGGTCAGATCCGCGATGGCGCAGCTGGTGGTCCAGACATCAGGAAAGGAAAACTCTGAATGAGTAAATGTGCCGTCACCGTTGTTGATCATCAGGGCATTTGAACCAATATTTGCCACATACAGATCCTGAAAACCATCGAGATTGCAGTCACCGGCCGTGCAACCCTGAGAGTATCCGCTGTCCGTCAGGCCACTGAGCTGTGCAACATCATGAAAACTCTGCCCACGATGATTGCGAAACAACGCATCTGACGGCCATTCCTCTTCCGGCTGTGATTTTTCCGGATCGTTATCCGAAGGACGCCCCAGACGAGGAGAACTTCCTCCCTGTGAAAAGAACACGTCCGGCCACAGGTCCTGATCCAGATCAATCACCGCCACACCACCTCCCGTAAACTCAAAGAACCGGGACTGCTCAACAGATCTGTAGCCGCTTCGGTAAACAAAGTCGATGCCCACATCAATCGCTCGGTCCTCAAACTGAATTGGGACCGGTGATTGTTCGGTCACTTGTGGTGTTGCGAAGCGTTGATGCCATCGGGGCAGAGGAAATTCCTTCGGCCGGATCTGTGCCCACAGCGGATCTGTTTCCGAAAAACGTCCATCCTCCGGTCGGATGTCTCTTAGACACTCCTCCCTGAGCCGAACCATCCATGTTTCAGCGGGGAAGACTGCGGCAGCGATGTCACACCACGCCACGCATTCTCGAAATGCTCCCGCAGACCTGCTGAGCGTCGCCGCACTTTTGAGACTTGCCTCAGTCGGAAGGTCTTCCGAACTGTGGATGACACGACACGTGACACTGTACTGTTTAAGAAGATCGGCTCTGTTCCGAAAGAATTCAGCTTCCTCATGCCGGTGACGAATCCGATATAGTTCCGCAAGTCGGTTACTGGCTTCCTGACATGCGGGGTCAAGCTGGACGGCTTCAAGGTAGCAGCGAATTGATTCGTCAATTCGGCCCTGACTGTGTGTCGCTCTGCCGGCAAGGCACCATTCTTCGGGCGATTCCGGAGGCCCGTGATCGACAAGAAATTTCCAGAGCTGCGATGTTTCTCCGGACAGACTCAGACATTCCCCCCACAGCTCGCGAAACTGAGTTCGATCACAACCTGCTTCGAAGTGCTGTTCCAGCAGTTGTCTCGCCTCAGTGACCTGTCGCGACTGCAGCATTAAATGCGCCCGAGCCAGAACGGCGGCCACGTCATCCTTGTGATTCCGCGCCTGTCGGATGCATTCCAGCTCAGGCTCGAAAGTCAGGTCATCATTCCCCAGACGAGGCATGCTGAGCAGATCCATGCCACCATGTCTCAGCAGTGGTTCCCAGACACTCCGCGCGTCGTAGACTCGACCGATGCTGAAAAGAAACTGTCCGTACGCCAGACGAAAGTCGGGAGTACTGCCGTGTTCCAGCGCGTAAAGATAGCATCTTTCAGCGGCCGTGATTGCCCCTGATGAAAAGCAGTAACCCGCAAGTTGATATGCGGCTTCCGGACCGGCCTGATTGGAACTGAGAAACATATCAATTTCTGATTGTACATCAGAGGGTTGTGATTTTCTCAGTCGATCGATGACTGACGCCGGAGTCAGCCCGCGATCCGTAGTTTCGAACTCCGTTGGCGTCTGGCTTATCGGTTTGAAAAACGAGAGCAGCAGTAAGGCGGCTCCACTGAGGACGCACACCGCAACGATAGTGAAACGCCTCCGATTCCGGCCCTGCGGTCGTTGTTGTTGAGCATGGTGCACTGCAACCGAACCTTTCGAAGCCCTGACAAAAGGACACCTGTGCGACTCTCGCCCTATTTTCGTGCGGGAAAATCGAACTGAGGCAGCCGGACTTCTTCAGCCCGCTCCACGCCTTCAACAATCCGATAGGCGGTGTTGGCTTTGAGGTTCTGGAAGACAGAACGTCGATCGCTGGCGGGCCAGTAAACTTCCACTGACTTGACGTGGTCTGCGGCCCCGATGCCGATGCATTGACGAAGTGGATTTGCCCCAAAGCTGCTGCCGCTGGAAACATGGGTACAGATCCTGCGTTCACCATCAGCGTCGGACACAGTCAGACTGATTCTTGCACCGATCGCACATCGACAGGAATCCCTTCCGGTCAGAATCAATGTGATACTGTTGTTACCGCAACCGGGGTTCTGAAACAAAGCGTCCGTGTAGCGATCACCGGGATAGGCACCTCCGAGTTGTACATAGACATCGTTGTCGAAATCATTGTCGATATCTGCAAACGAAACCCCATGACCTTTCTGCAGGTGTCCGAATCCTCCGGCCATTGTCACGTTTTCGAACAATTCGGCCCGCTGATTCAGAAACATGACATTCGGCGTGATTTCGGAATAAGGCGTATTCCCTGTGGCCAGATAAAAATCTGCGAAGCCATCGTTGTTCAGGTCACCATAATTCGACCCCATGGGCTCAGCCGGGTAGGTCAGCCCCAGTTTCGGTGCGACATCTTCAAATGTTTCATCGCCCCTGTTTCTGTACAACTTCATCAGTTGAAAACGAATTCCGGAGTTCAGAACACCAACGGGACCGGAATTACAGCCAACAAAGATGTCAAGCAGGCCATCGTTATCGTAGTCAAAAAACCATGTTGCAAAACTGCTTGGTTGCCCGAGAACTCCGGCCTGTTCGGCAACATCTGTGAACGTGCCGTCTTTGTTATTTCGGTACAGCCGGTTGTTCCCAATGAAGGAAACATACAGGTCCGGGTAGCGATCGTTATTGAAGTCTCCCCACACAGCGCCCATCGAGAATTCCCGATCAGCCACACCAGCCTGAGGCGCAATGTCAACAAATCCTGCTTCGCCGTCGTTTCGAAACAACTGACATGGAGCATTTAATTCTTCCGTAGCCTGACTTCCCATGTAGAGGTCCAGACTGACGGATTCATTGCCCACATACAGATCCAGGTCGCCGTCATTATCGAAATCTGCCCATGCTGCGGTCTTGGTGGGGTACGCCGGCTCGGCCAGCCCAAGTTCCATGGTTACATCCGTAAACTTCAGGTCCCCGTCATTTCTCAGCAGTGAATTCGGATGGAGTCCGTACTTTCGAAGCCAGGCTCCTCGCATGATGAAAATATCCAGATCACCGTCATTATCGAAGTCCGCCTGATTCATATTGAGCCCACCGTAGAAGCCCTTGAGACCGGACCCCTCAGTCACTTCCGTAAATGAGCCGTCAGCGTTGTTTCGAAAAACCTGCGTTGGACCACCGGGGTCCCATGTGCAGGTGATGATGTCCAGATCAAGATCACCATCCAGATCGTCCACGACCACTCCACCGCACAGATTAAATGTCGTCAGCCCCAGATCGGGGTAGACGTTGCGGAACCTCGGAAAATCGACTCTCGACCGAAAAAACTGCTCCGGAATGCGAAACTCCTCCGGAACCGCATCGGGATACGTTCCCAGAGTCATCGCCGCCACATTCAGAAGCCACTTCGCCGTTTCGTCCACACTCAACCGGTCTTCGTCAGAGTTTGCATCGGCAGCCGACCGAAGAGCGGCAATCAGGTGCTGCATCGCTTTTTGAGAACCTTCCTTTCTTTGGTGGATGCCTTCGCCCTGAATCGGAACAATGCAGCTGTCGGGAGTGTTCCTCTGACAGCAGTTTTGTGTTTCCGCGAATCGCAGATAGGCAATGCCCAGCCGAAAATGCGACAGCTTACGATAGCGAGCAGGCGCGGATGTCGAATCCGCAGCATCCAGTGAGGCAGTGAGTCGCTGGATGGCGTCTGCTTCGTTCCCAAGACGCAATTCGCGTTCACCCAGATCGTATAACAGTTTCCATTTTCGATCCGGAGGTAACCGATCAAGATAGCCCGGCAGATCAACAATGCTTCTGAACTCGCTTGCCGTGCGATCGCCGACGATGGGATTATTGTGGCGGGCATCTTCCGCGATCTGCCCCAGCCATTCACGCATCCGTTCGTGTCCGTTCGAGACTACGGTCGGTGACAAATGATTCATCGCCGAACCATCAGAAAGACTGTGCTGTGTTGAGACTTCTTCCTGATGACATCCGATCAATATTCCGCACAGCACCGTCAGTAACAACGCTCCACAACGTGCGGCGATAAAAGTGACTGACGAATTCGCATTATCCTGACAGTTCGCTTTCAATTCAGTTGGGGTCACAGAAAGCATTTTGCACCTGGTTGTCCGAAGTCGATTCGGGGCGTTCGACAAATCTGACGTTCTGCACAACAGCCTGCCCGCACGATACGCGCACGGTGCACGACGATTTTTCAAAAGCCCCCTGAACTCTGGATAGGTTACAAACCTGTGCCCCTTTAGGCACGCAATTTTGAGAACCGCCACGACGCCCGAGAAGTTTCAACGCAGGCTCAGCTTTCGGGGCCCGCAGAAACAGGCGTCTGTCAGGCGCGGAACGGAAATGCCCTGTGAATGCCGCCTGCAGGCTCGGATCGTGGCTGCGAAAGTCGAATTCAGAACCCCTAACAAAACTTAAGGGATCATAGATTTTGCCAGGGGTTCTTAGGCTGGACAGCGCCGGGTTGTGGTTTGGAGCGCGGCGACTTGTCGCCGCTTTGGCTT
>JAGQPY010000119.1 GCA_020426485.1 Planctomycetaceae bacterium | reverse complement strand
CAGATCGAACGCGGGAGCACTGGCGGCAACCAGCAGCTCTCCCGTCGATACATTCATCACCACAACACAACCTCCGGTGGGAACCGGTTGCGCGGAACCGGGAGCGTCTGATTCCGTCGGTGAAGACGCTGCGTCTTTTTCGAGTTTGACTTCCTCATCGACGGGCGGCAGATCCAGCAGCGCTTGCCCGAGCGCCTGTTCGGCGAACTGCTGCAGTCTCGCATCGAGAGTCAGATGCAGATCCTGCCCGGCAACCGGCAGTCGAACAACTTCCTCACGCAGGATTTCGAAGCGACGATTCCTTTCGATCTGTCGCAGACCCGGGATGCTCTTCAACTGGTGGTGATAACTGCGTTCGACTCCGGTGCGACCGATTCGGGATTTCCACGAATCCGACGTGACGGACTGTTCCCATAACTGCGGCTCATCGTCTCGAGCGGGCGTGCGAGATCCCACCACGTGAGCCGCCAGGTTTCCGCCCGGATAGCTGCGCTGATTTCCCGCGACGACTCGAACACCCGGGTACAGGTGAGCGTTCTCCCGGATTTGAGCGGCAATTTCCAGAGGAACGTTGTCCGCCACGGAATGCCATGATTCTTCTTCGCGCACCACAATTCGTTCACCGGCGGACCGATTTGGCGGAGTTGTGAGGGCTCGCCGGACCGCCCCCGCGATTCGCATCAGCATCCCCGTTTGTTGCTGGCTGTCGTCGACATCACTTTCGGCCGTCGCTGATGGATCATCATTCTGCTCTGACACATATCTTCGATTGACGGACTCTGCGATGCGGGTGACCTGTTTCCGGATCGCCTGCCGTCGGGCGTTCAGCTGTTCCGCATCAATCGGCAGCAACTGCTGAAGCCGTTCCCACATTTCATTCCGCTGTTGCAGTCGATCCTGGCGAAAGGCCGCGACCAGTTCGGGCTGACGTCGGTCAGCAGAGTTCAGCTGACGACGTGTCTGCTGCTTCAGCCACGTCTCATCGACAGGTTCCTGAAGCCAGCGGTAGTGGACCTGTACCGAATACTGATCAACGTCGGTGGCCAGTACAGTTGACGGTCCGGCCAGAATTCGACCATCCCGAGCGGGAATCAGTTCGTACTCAACCACCGTCGCAGACAAGGCCGCCAGGTAACGTTCCTGCAGTGTCCCCTGAACCCACGCGATTCGTCCGAGAACGATCAATACGCCCGTGACGTAGACCAGCATCAGCATTCCGAAACGCCGATCCGGCGGAGGGTCAACCAGTGCGTCTCGGTCGACAGCCGATGAATGAAACAGAGGATGGAGTGGTTGATTCTTCATCGAAGGAAAACAGCAGCCATCTGAGCTGTTCACGGGTTGCGTTGCGCGATGAACGTTGTTTGCTGCTGCTGATTGTAATTCATGTTCCGATGCTGAATGAAGACCACGCCGACTCGGCCATGCGCCTTCTGAAGAACTTCAGCATTGACGCGACGAAGGTGACCCTCCTTTGTCGGCGAGACGCAACGTTGTTGGTTTCTTGCGGCCGCTCAAATGTCGGAGACGAACTCCTGCACAGATGGCCCACTGCAGCTTCCGCCACGACGTCGTTGACGGCAGTTTTCAGCCCGGTCCTGAACGGCTTGCGGCTGATCAGGTCGAGTGAGAATCTGTGTCAGGTTTTTAGAAAGCCGGACGTGGGTCGCTGACGAAGTCCAAGATCATCACTGAATCGAAAGGCAATCGCCAGGAATGCGGCGATGGGCAGTCCCACGATCAAACGGCTGGCCGTCGCAGACAGAAAGACGGATGTCGTTTCCGCAACCGAAAACGAATGGACGGTCAGAACGATCAGGGTCACGAACACCTGTGACTGTGAATCGGTCCAGATGCGCCGGCGAGTCTGTGTGGGAACCCAGCGCGGGGCGGTCAGAGAGAAGAGCTGCTGAGTCGCCACGGTCAGAAAGGCCAGAACATCCACCGGCAATGAAGGAGACCTCAACAGCCACAGCAGAATCATGGTCCCACCGGAGATCAGGACGCCTCGCGCGGAAGACAGCCAGAACAGGCATCCGGCAGCCAGCGGAATAACAAGACTGCCGGAAGCCAGCAGATCCGGACGAGCGTGTTCGGCGGCCAGTGCTGTCCACAGGATGGCGATCCACATCAAGGTCATTGGCTTTCTCGCACAGATGTCAGAATTCCGGCACGCATTCAGGTCCGTCGATGTTTCATTCCGAAGGACGCTGCGAAAACTGCACTCGACGATCATTCAGCAACGGCTGGATCACCGACACTTCGGTCAGATTGGCGGAATCCGTTCCGGGTTCGACCGTGATGGTCCACTGGCCACCGGACGAAAACTGTGCCTGAACGACTTTCCCGTAGTACAGGCGAGGTCCATTGATACCGTTCAGTTCCGCAGAGAACACTTCGTCGCCGACGGACACGGCTTCGGTGTAAGGAATTCCGGTGATGCGGCACGTGCCTTCCCCTGTGCCTTCCAGCAGTCCTTCCGCACCAAACAATGCTCCGTGCGGCGCCATGCGAACCAGTTGAATGGCGGCGGAGAACTCCTTATCCGTCACAAGCTGAACTCGGGAAATCCACTGAGCCGTCTGGATGATTCGCCCAATGACCGTCATTCCTGCGGCCACCTTCTGACCATTTTCGACTTCCGTGGATCGGCCCTGATCAATCACCAGACCGCTGGAATCCACCACCAGTTCCATCCGTCGCAGCCCGGATGATGCTCCAGCGTCCACGATCATCTGAGACAGAGAATTTGACAGGCCGGCATGGCTGAGAACGCGTGCTCGCAACGCACGAAAGTGCAGCAGCTGGTCACCGTTGACGCTTTGCACACTGACGGTCTGCTGAGTCGTCCGTAGTTCGTTGGCCAGGCGAGCGTTCTGGATCAATAGTTGTCGTCGCTGCAGTTCATTCTGCAGCAATGCATTTTGCAGAGCGGCTACATCTACTTTTTTTTCCGCAGATTCCACGGCGGGAGCCGATGACACCGGCGCTGACATGGCGGCGACGACCATGCGACCAGGGCTCAGCAGGTTGTGAGCCGTCATGCGAGCAGACGTCACCAGCTGAGAACCATCGGCCACCCACAGCGCCATCGTCAGCAGACAAAGCCCGCCGGAGGACCACAGCAGTCGCCAACGATGTTGAGTGTCGCTTCTCATCGATTCCGTTCGTCAGGATTCCTTGATGTTGTGATGAATCGGTCGTTCCGCAAACGAAAGGCCGGGATTCCTTCCGACCACGTATGTTTGGCAGGTGATGGGACAGGGATGATCATCAGAAGCCTGAATCCAGACGATCCTTCCATTGTTCCAGATGATCCAGGCACAACATGGCTCCCCGAGTCACGGTGGTTCGAGGCGATTCGGCGACGCGCACCGGGATTCCCAGGTGCTGATTCAGAAATCGATCGATTCCGCGCAGTAAAGCAACGCCTCCCGTCAGAACCAGTCCGGTATCGGCAAGGTCGGCCACGAGTTCCGGCTGACAGCGTTCGATGCAGCCACGAATGCAGTCCACAATTTCCATCAACGGCTCATACAGAGACTCACGAACTTCTTCACTGGTGATCATGGCTCGGCGAGGAATGCCGCTGGCGGTGTCCAGGCCGCTGACTTCATGGCTGAGTTCATGATCCAGGACCGCCGCACTGCCGATCTGGATTTTCAGTTGTTCAGCCGTCTGTTCGCCGATCCGCAGGGAGTAACTGCGGCGAAGGTATCGCACGATGGCCTGATCCATCATGTCACCTGCCGTTCGGATGGAACGACTGGCGACGATATCGCCGAGACTCAGAACCGCCACTTCCGTGGTGCCGCCGCCAATGTCGCAGACCATGCTGGCCAGTGGTTCCGAAATCGGCAGTCCTGCACCAATCGCAGCGGCTCGCGATTTTTCAATCAGCCAGATTTGCCCGGCCCCCGCTCGTTCCGCGCTGTTGACGACGGCTCGCTTTTCCACGGCGGTGATGCAGCCCGGGACCGCGATGACCAGCCGAGGCTTCAGGCCAACCGTACGACCGGACGCCTTCTGCATGAAGTATCGCAGCATGGCTTCGGTCAGTTCGAAGTCGCTGATGACTCCGTGAGCAATCGGGCGGACGGCTCGAATTCCTTCCGGCGTTCGCCCGAGCATCTGGTGAGCCAGCTTTCCGACAGCCGCACCTTTCCCGATCACGCCCCGATGAGCTCGTCCCACAGCAACAACTGACGGTTCATCAACACGAATTCCCTCCCCCGGAAGGCCAATCCGAGTCGACGAAGTCCCCAGATCAACCGCCATGTCTGAGGAAAATTGTTCTCTGAGCCAGTGAAACATCCGTGTTCAGCAATCCCGGGAAAGTCAGCGTTCCGCCCACAGGGAATTCTATCCGCCGACCAAAAAACACCGCAAGCCCCGAATTTTCCGGGAGATCACAGCAGAAGATACCTTGAGCACGAGCGCCGAATCCGTGAAATCTCATCGAAAACAGCGGGCGCTGAATACAGTTCCCCGGTTCCATGACCGCCGATCAATCGCGATTCAGCCGAAGCAACGTGAGTCGCAATTGCGGGATCTTCTTAACTGTTTAACTGTTCTGTCGGGTTTGCTCACGACGATGTCGGTACAGAACCAGAGTGCTGACCGGAACGGCGTAGAACCATGACACACAGCAGTAGGCGATACTCAGGCCGTGTGGTCCGGACGTCGATCCGAAATGCAGGATTGCAGACGCAATCAGGCAGCTTGCAAACACGCTGATCAGAAGAAAAGGGTCTGTCTTAAACAGGCGAACGTAGCTTTGCTGGGCGATCGCCAGAGTCCAGCCGACCATGCCCAGTGCAAAGAATCCGATGGTGGATGGAGCGACAAACCGGTCGGACAGGTTCAGTCCAAGGAACTCAGCTCCGTAAAAACCGACAAAGAATGTGATCATGCCGCCGGCAAAGACAGCGACGGACAGCAGGGATGCCCGCAGCATTTCTTTTTCCAGCTGCGGTAGATTTCGAGAAGCCAGCAGAACTCCAAACCGAGGCAGGCGCGTCTGCAGCCATGCGAGACTTGCCGCCTGAACCGTCGTCAGCAGTTGCCACGTCAGCCCAATCCGACCTGCCAGAACATCTCCGTGAAAACGAAACGTGACCGGAACAATGAACCATGTGGCGAAATAGCTGCAAACGGATTGGATGGCCAGCCGCCACTGAAGCGGCCAGATTTCACTTCGCCAGTTCAGCAGGCCATCTTCGCGGATCGAAGTCAGTTCCTTCAGCATGGAACCGTACTCGCGATAGACAATCCTGAGTTCCCAGAAGAGGCGAACCAGATTCGATGCAACCAGAGTCCAGAGGCCCCAGCCGGCAGCAATACTGATCCACACACACAGGCTTCCGGTCACCGACTGAAGTAGTCTCATGCGGTTCACGGACACCACCTGATTGCAGCCTTCCAGCAGAGCAATTCGGGGGACAAACAGAATGGAGGCGGAATTCAGGACGACACAGATCACCCACGGCGCCAGCCACTCCTGCTGAGCCCAGTTGCTCTGTTGAAGCCTGTCCGACAGGAGATAAGTTCCCAGGGGCACAAGCAGCACGAGAAAAAAGACTGCGCAGCAGGCGTACCACCAGCGACCCATGCGGTGAATTTCAGCCAGTCTTCCTTTGGATCCGGAGGTCCCGCAGAGTTTTCCTTCCTGAATCGAGAGATGGGCCCATTCGTGACTCGCCAGCAGCACGATGATTCCGCTCAGACCCAGATCAAGAAACCCCTGAATCGCCAACAGGCTGACGATTGTATAGTAGTATCCCTGTTGCTGACCGGAGAAAAACTGTGTCATCAAAACAACAGTTCCGGTCGCGGCCAGGATCTGCCAGATTCGCGCAGCGACAGAGAAGGCGATCGCGGCATCCAGGCCAATCGCCCTGGCGGATCTCAGCACGCCCGACCGAAGAGACTTCATCAACTCCCGAACTCCCCCCAATCAAATCGTCAGCATCAGGTTTTCTCTGCGATACCGACTAAGAACGCCTCACAAGACCGCTCAATCAGCCACAGAAATTCTGAGTGGGTTCGGAGTGATGGTCGCCCCCGACATGACGACGGAAATTCCGAATCAGAAAAGTACTCATTCAACTCACCGAACGGCATCGACAATTTCCAGAAGCTGTCGTCGTGTGTCTTCCGGTGAGTGCTCGCGGCACACATAGTCGTAGCCGTTGTTCCCCAGTGTCACGGCCAGTTCTGAATCATTCCAGAGTCTCTTCACTTCCTGAATCAGCAGGTCGATGTCTCCGTCACAAACAACACCGGCGGAACATTCCCTGATGAATCCGGGGTCTGCCTCCAGCGACACAATGGGAACGTGCGTGGCAGCTGCCTGCAGAAACACGTTCGGGAATCCTTCAAAGGCCTTACTACCGGTACTGAGAAAGATCGCAGAATGTTGGAAGTAAAGCGGCATTTCAGAAAAAGGGACTCTCTTCCGGATCTGAACATTGGGGGGACATCCGCTGCAGACCTCCGCCGCAACCTCTTCGTTCTCTGTGTTCATGATCATCACAAACGGAATTTCCGGACAGCGAGCCGCAATCTGCAGGAGCAGATGCGGGCGTTTATGATGGCGATCTGAACGACCGATCCAGAAGACAAATCGTTGCGGAATTCCGGCTGACGTCCCCGTCGTGTGTTGGAGGCTTTGGAGTTTCCGATTCCAGTCGTGATGATCAAAGGGGTTCGGCAACCTGACCGATTCTCTGCCGAATCGCTCGAAAAGCCGCTGTTGCTGAACGGTGGTCTGACACACGATCAGGTCAGCTGAACGGATCGCATCAGCGCAGTCCTCACCGCGGTCTCCGTATTCGTTGATGAAGTTCGGATCGCTGATGTACCGACCATCAAGATCGGCGTCAGAAGCAATAAACAGCACCGTCCGACGACCATACTGTTTCGCGGTTCTGAAAACTTCTGATGTTCGCCGACTTGTCCCCATGCAGCAGTACGTATCGCAGTTGGCCTCATTTACCAGCCAGTCGTAACTGACTTCATGAGGGGATGACGGCCTGAACAGTCGCGCGACAAATAACAGCGGTATCTGCCAGATCAGCCTGCTGCGCCAGCGCCGAATACGCAGCCAGGGGAATGATGGCAGAACGGTAACGTGCTCCGAAACAAAGCGACGGATTCGAAACAGACGATCCGTCGTCGTAATCACATGGATTCCGTCAACAATCTGAGGCGATCGGGCGCGAGAGTCTCGCACGGCAATAAAGACCTTCACACCTGATTCGACACTCAGCGCGCGTGCCATGAGCAGCACACGTGTTTCAGCGCCACCAATGCTGCCGTGGGCGTCCGGAAAGATCAGCGGTGTTGCATCGAAGGCAACAAAACATAGTGACCGGACCGGACGTGAAGGTGACTGAACCACAGTTGGCAGAATCGCATAAGGTGTCGGGAAGGAAGACCGATGCTCAGGGATCGGAGGGACGGAACGCGGGACAGAATCGTTTCACAATCCAGACCAGAAACGCATACGGCCAGTTCAGCGCGAAGATCAGACCGGTGGCCGCATCTGTGCAAAAAAGTCTGTAGAAAAACAGCGGATGCCGCATCAGGTTGCCGGAAAAGCGACCGGCTCTCATGGCCTGCAGCCATGACAGCGACATACGCTGAGCCCCCATTCGGACCTGTTGCCGATCTATCTGCAACTGCCCGCGAATATATTTCTGCACGGCCAGACTTTCCAGTTCCAGTGTACCGCTGGTTGACGTGCTGTGACGACGCGTGTTCGTATGAATCCGCGTTCCGCTGAGTGGCTCTGCGATGTAGCTCAGATCGCTGATCAGCAGCATTCTGCTCCATTGCAGCCAGTCGCCGGACAGTCTGAACGATGCGTCCGCCGGACCTGCTGCGTTGTAGATGCGGCGGCGGAACACAACAGCACTTGCACTGACAATTGTGTTGCCGGTGTAAAGATGCGTCCTGACGGCGTCGCAACGGACAATGCGAAAATCGTGTCGTAACTCATCATCCATCGACGATGGTGTTTCCGGGACACACTGACCGTTTTCGTCGATTCGACGAGATCGGCAGAACACGATCCCGATGTTGTCATCGCTTTCCAGAATGCGGACAAGCGCTTCCAGGAATCCCGGATCGGCGACATCATCAGACTCCGCGATCCAGACAAATTCGCCTTTCGCTGCAGAGAGACCTCGATTCCACTGAGCAAAGGGACTGCCGGTGTTCTGCAGATTCGGAATGAATCGCGCTCCCGAACGTTCAGAGACTTCCTGCAGGTATTCCGCACTGCCATCCTGCGACGCATCGTCCAGCAGGATCAGCTCGAAGTCCTGTCGCGTCTGATTCAGGATCGTGTCGATGCGTTCGGGAAGAAACCTTCTGTGATTGTAGGAGGGCACGATGACGGAAATTCGAGGAGTCGACGTCATTTGCAAACTCTGGCTTTCATCTCGGTTCGTTCGCCTTTCCATCGGTATGAGATCCGAAGTCAGCCCGCAAAGACCGGAATATCGAGATCCGAGGACGTCCGGGGCGTAAGAAAAAACGCAGCTCGTCCTGCCCATCCCGGAACATGATGGTGTCGGCGGATGGATTCGAACTGGTGCAATTCATCGGGCGGAAATACGGCGTTCCAGTCGCGGCGGCTGTTGGTCGCCGAATCGTGCAGACTCAAATCGCGCCGGTAGAGTTCACTTGCCAGATAAGTAAAGACGTCCGACTCATACTGAATACATTTGATCGCAAGCCCGGCGCGTTCGGCGGCAATCTTCAGGCTGAGCTCAGTGTGAAGGACGTAGTGTCTGGGAGCGTCAATCTCTGCCCAGCACGTTCCGTACATCCGCCACGGTCCTCTGGAAACAACGGGAACGCGGATCAGGCACTCTCCTCGCGAAGCCATAAGCTCACGAATCTGCGTTAACGTGCCAATCGGATCAGGCATGTGCTCAAAGGAATGGTGCAGCATGACCAGGTCAAACTGTCGGCCTTTCAGCGTGAGGATCGGTCGGGCGTATATGTGCACATTTTCGTAGTGAAGATCGTTCGAAAGATAGGGGTCGATGCCCGTGAGATCAGTGAACCCCAGCTGCTGAAGCCGTCTCAGGTGCCAGCCACTGCCACATCCGACGTCCAGGATTCGGGCGTGCCTGGAATTCAGGGACGTGTGTCGGATCCAGTTGCGACACTCCGTCGCGTCCTGATTGGGAAATCGTCTCGCGATGGCACCCGAAATGCCGCCACGACCAAAGCATGCTGCATTGTCTCGAACCCGTTTGGCCCACCTGCGAATTCGGTTTCCTCGCCTGACAACGGGAACGTCTGCATTGAATGAATAGTACTTTTCCGGCGGATAGAAAGGTGACATGTCGCTGGGCGGATTCTGAAGACTCAGACAGCCGCAGTGATCGCATTCCAGATAAAGGAATTCGCCCCGCATCCCAAACATCATCTCCCGCACATGATGAGTGACTCCGTCTTCAGATTTGCAGACCAGACACGCCAACAATCGCTCCTTTGAACACTCTTTTTATGAGGCGGCGACTTTAACCCTGCCGAGTTTCACGCTTCGGTTTCAGGAGAGGCCGAACTGCAGCAACCGTCCAAACCACCTCCATCAGTCTCCGGATTTCTGCCAGAAGACGCCTCCCCAGTCGATTTCAACAATCCTGTCCTTGATGCCATGTTCATCACGAAAGTCATGAACACATTGTCTGCAGGCCGGAACAGCTCCGTAATCATCAACGATCAGAAAACCGCCCGGGGACAGTTTGTGGTACAGACTTCGCAATCCGTCCATCGTTGACTCATACATATCGCCATCAAGCCTCAGCACGGCAAGTTTCTCAATCGGTGCAGTCGGCAGAGTGTCCCTGAACCAGCCTTTCAGGAAACAGACTCGATCGTCCAGCAGGCCATACTTTTCGAAGTTCTTCCGAACTGTCTCCAGGCTGACCGCGAGTTCGCGATGAGTGTGATGCTGGTCTCCCTTGTCCTGCGGATAATTCTGTTCGTCCGGCCTGGGAAGTCCTTCAAACGAATCGGCAACCCAGACTTTCCGGACGGGGTCGCCATAAGCTTTGAGCACTCCTCGCATGAATATAGTGGCACCGCCACGCCAGACCCCTGTTTCAATCAGATCACCGGGGACATGATTGTTCAGAACCTGCTCAATACAATACTGAAGATTGTCCAGACGCTTTCGCCCGATCATCGTATGGGCCATGGGCGACCAGTCTGTGCCGTTCCGTCTCTTTTCTTCATCGAAGCTGTAGCGCGTAACAACGGAAGCACCAGATCTGCGGAACAGTGGTTTCAGGAAACGCTCAAACAAATATCGTTTGTACGGGCGAGTCGGCACAAACGGAGTGACCTCGTACTCGGAATAGATAGTGTTCATCAGGCAGCGTTTCAGCAGTTCCAGATACAGTTCTGTTCCTGAATCCAATGGTCTGATCCTCAATTCTGCTGATTCTGCCACCACGATGCCGAACATGTGATCGGCTGTTTTCCGCCGAACCGGTTCAAGTGGTGAGCCCTGCCAGGAGCGTCGGTGCCCGCGAAAATCTTACATCTGACGGCCTGCCACGTTGGTTGCTCAGGTGGAACCATCCTACTGCCGTCCCCCTGTCAACGTTCTGCTGAAGACAGGTTTCCGAGGTTTTGGCACTTCTGATCCGAAAAGTTGTCCGTCATTCGACTTTGTCCTGAACCAATTCGAGATATGATACGAAAGCTGGCAGGCCAATGATTGATGGAAATCGGATGGCCTGCCAAATATACAGACGAGGAGCAATAAATGCGGATTCTTCTGCTCTTGTGTGTGCTTTTCCTGAGTGAAATCAACGCTGTTGCGGCCGGCAAGTCGACCGGGGTTCCCCGGTATGATCAGGCCGTCGCTGCCGGAGTTCGGTATCTGAAGTCGCAGGCCGGAAATATCCCCGAAAAAGAAACCACTCTCGTGGCCTACGCTCTGGTCAAGGCAGGAGAACCCTTCGACAACGAGCTGATTCAGCATGGCGTTCGAGATGCCCTGGAACGTGCTGAGAAAGGGCATAGTGGTTATGACCACATCTACCTTTCCGGCGTTGACGCCCTGCTGCTGTCCGAAGTTGATCCGGAAGAACATCTGCCCGCCCTGCAGAAAATCGCCGATTACGTCGCTTCAAAACAGCATCCGAACGGCGGTTGGTCAGAAGGCGCGAATAATTCAGACACCAGTATGGCTCAGTACGGGATGCTGGCTCTCTGGGCGGCCAAGGGGGCCGGGGCCACGATTTCGCCGGAAGTCGTGGAAAGGAATGTTGCCTGGCATCTTGCAAACGGCACTCCGGACGGAAGCTGGGGGTATCGTCCGGAAGGATCCAACGTGCTGCCTTCCCACAATCTTTCCATGGCCGGTGCGGGAAGTATGGGAATCGGACGATTGCTGCTGCATGGCCCCAAAAACAAACCTCAACAGGCCGCAGCCGCAGAGAAGAAGTTTGGCGTTCTGGAAAAGGTTGGCAACGAGCCAGTCGATCCGTCTCAGGACGGCTTCAAAGACTATCGCCCCAGAATTGCATCAGACACAATTGATGCACGAATTACTCGAGCGTTCAACTGGATCGACGCTCGCTACCCACCTCCTCAAAACTCCGGCGGAACCGTCTACTTCCCGTACTATTTCTTCTACGCTCTGGAAAGAGCAGCAGCGTTGTACGATCTGAAAGAGGTCAACGGGAAGAACTGGTTCGAAGCCTATGGCGATGTGTTACTGACCATGAGAAACGCGGAAGGCGTCTTCGATCGCGGAAGCAAGCAATATTCGTCAGCAACGATTGGTACCAGCTTCGCCATCCTGTACTTCATGCGGTCTACGCAGCAGATTCTCGACAAACAGTTCGGGGCGGGACTGATGATGGCGGGACGTGATCCCAGTAAGCTGTTCGGGGGTGGCAAAGAAAAGAAGAAAGAAATCGGGCCGCTCGATGAACTTCTGAAGGCGATGGAGAAGGCCAACTTTGAGGAGCTTGAGAATTTTGATTCGGAGGCTCTGGTGGAGAAGATTCAGTTTGGGTCGAAGGAAGAGCTGATTGGTCAGGTCGATACGCTGAAGAAACTGCTGAAGAACCCCGATCCTGCCAATCGCCAGGCGGCCTATTTTGCTCTGGGCCGCACCGGCGATTTTTCGTTGATTCCGGAAATGATTCAGGGGCTGCGTGATCCAAGTCTGGATGTGAACGTCGAAGCGTTAATGGCCCTGCGATATATCGCCAGGAAACCGACCGGATTCGGGATTTCCCTGGATCCGCTGGAAGGTCCGCCCGTGACATCGGAAGAACAAAAACTTGTGCGAGCCAACAACTGGCGCACGAAGGCGTTTCAGACGTGGTCAAAGTGGTACGCGACCGTTCGTCCGTACGATCAACAGGGCGGACTGGATGAACTGGAGGCTCTGGTGCCGGCGCAATAAAGGCCGTCACGCTCGGGTGCTGATCTTTCGTGACGTTGATATCCGTGACGGATGTTTTTACCCTGCCATGGGCTGAGTTTCTGAAACGTCGGCGCAGGATGGGTCGTTCACGGCCAGCCACAAGCGGCGCCGGCGTCTGGTTGGTTGCCTTCACAGCGTTGCCTTTGGATGCACCCGCCATGGCGCAGCACGGACGTGCAGGAGTCTCAGGTCATGAATGGCGGACTTCGACAATTAGACCGGGGACCAGTGGGATGAGTGATGACGATCCGGAACTGCTGAAAGGCATCAGTCAGGGAGAAATGAGTGCGCTGGCTTCCTTTCTGGATGTCAACCGCCGCCAGTTGCTGGCGTACATCGAACGTCGGCTGGGAACGGCTCTGCGGTCGAAGGTGGAAGCGGAAGACGTCTTTCAGGAAACCAGTGCCGAAGCCGTCCGGACGCTGACTCCCGAATGGCCGGGTGACCGAGAACCGTTTTCCTGGCTGTGCCACATCGCCGAACGCAAGATCGTGGATGCTCACCGCCATCACTTTGGAGCTCAAAAGCGAGCGGCCGGGCGTGAACGTGCTCTGGACGCCGGTTCGGGAGGCTCGGGCGACAAGGAGATTGGCCTGGTCAACATGCTGGTCAAAAGCATCACGACTCCCAGCGCCGCGTTTTCACGAAACGTCCGGGAAGCTCGACTACAGGCCGCCATTGCTGAACTGAAGGAAGATCAGCGGGAAGCCATTCGGCTGCGATATGTGGAAAATCGACCATCCAAAGAGATTGCAGAGATTCTTGGGAAGTCTGATGCAGCGATCCGAGTCATGCTGACTCGAACCATGAAGCAGCTGCACGAACTGCTTGAGGAAGACTGACGATTCGTCGAAGGTCGTTCGAGTGGCCAAAATGCCGTCGTCGCGCAGAAGCGGGACAGATGCCCTTTCCGACAGGCTGATCGCCCGGTTTCTGCTCCGTTGCAACTATCTCTGAAAATGCATGTCTTG